>DLKD01000136.1:784-132754 GCA_002477755.1 Gordonia sp. UBA7599 | reverse complement strand
AGATCGCGATGTACCTGTGCCGTGAACTGACCGGTCTCACGCTGCCCAAGATCGGCGACCTCTTCAACCGCCATCACTCGACGGTCATCCACGCGGGGAAGAAGATCGCCGGTCAGATGTCAGATCGGCGGGTGGTCCACGATCACGTCCGGGAGATCACCGCGCGGGTGCGTCGGGAGTGTGATTCGTAGCGCGGCTGCCGCCGAGATTCCAATGTCAGACAGCCGTCGTAGTTTCTCAACCATGAACATGACCAGGGCCGTTGTGGCCGCTATCGCCGTCGCTGGACTTATGGGCATCGCCGGAGAAGCCCACGCCACCAAACCCGCCGTCTGGGCTCATTGCAGTGAGAGCGAAGCTGGCGATCTCCGATACACAGACTCCGGCCGATCTGTGGCCTGCATTTACCACAGTCGGAGGGAGACCCTGTGGACGCCAACCGCCGAAGTTGATCCGGTCGTCCGGGAGAAGGGCCAATACTGCACCAACGCGTACCCCGTTGCGCGGAACCGTCGCGGCAAAGCCCTGATGTGCGTCCAGGGCGAGTGGTCATATGGCCCGTAGCCCTGGCTGTCCTGACACCAGAACTTGCCAAACTGTTGCCGATGATTCCTGACCGCGATCGATACCTCGGGGCGCTGGTCGGCCTTGCGGTCGGCGATGCTCTCGGCGCCCCACTCGAATTCACCCAGCGCGACGCCGCTCCCGCGGTCACCGGAATGCGAGGCGGCGGGAAATTCGACCTCAAGCCGGGTCAATGGACTGACGACACGTCGATGGCCCTGTGTATCGCATCGAGCCTGATCGAGACCGGAACCTTCGACCTTCGCGATCAGCTCGACCGATTCCTTCGTTGGCGCGACGAGGGGTACCTCACCAGCAGGGGCAAGTGCTTCGGAATCGGGCAGCAAACGTTCTGGGCACTAAGCGATTTCACCAAGTCTGGAACGGTCACGCGGAACTCGTCGAGGCGATGGCGTGCTGGAAACGGTTCGCTGATGAGGCTGGCTCCGGTACCAATGGTGTTTGCCCACGATCTCGATCTGGCGGCTTGCGCTTCGGGCGTAAGTTCGCTGACGACTCATCCCGTCACAGAATGCCGGGAGGCGTGCGCCACCTACGGACGGCTGATTGCCGGTGCGCTTCGCGGGTGGGAACGCGACGAAATCCTCGCTGAGGGCCAGCGACTAGCGGGCGGGGCCTCCAGTGAACCGCTGCGCGCCGTGCTCAGCGGCGCCTACCTCCAGAAGTCCCGCGATGAGATCTCCTCGTCGGGCTATGTCATTGCCACCATGGAGGCAGCGCTCTGGGCCTTTGCGCACGCGGCTGACTTCGAGTCGGGAGCCCTGATGGCGGTCAACCTCGGACATGACGCCGACACCGTCGGCGCGGTGTACGGACAGCTTGCCGGCGCCCACTTTGGATACTCGGATATTCCGACTGCGTGGATCGTGCAGCTCTTCGATCGCGAGGGCATCGTCACGATCGCTACTGCGCTTCACGGCCAGATGTCCAAGATCGAGGTGGCCCCAGAGACTGCTCGACTTCTCGATGACGCCACATCGCGGCGTCGTTGACAGCGGTCCGTCGGAAACAGGAATCGCCCCCTGACGCCGAGCGTCGGTTCACTCGGGCCGCGTCAAGACATCCATGAACTCGTCGTTAACGAACAAGACCTCGCGGCCAACCTTGACCTCGCTAAGCAGCCCCGCCGCTACGAGGGCATGCAGCCACGAGGACGCCGTTTGACGTGAGACCTCACACCGTTCGGCAACATTGTTGATGCGACAGTAGGGCTGCTCGAACAGCACAGCCAAGAACTGAGCATCTCGACCTCCTGGCGTAGTTGCTCGGGCGCGCTCGGCGATGTCGTCCTGACACCTGCGGATCGATGCGATCTTACGAGTGGTCGATGTTGCTGACTCGCGGACCACGTCAAGCATGTAGAGGATCCAGTCGATCCACGCGTCGTCGGCGGTCACTCCCCGTAGCAATCGGTAGTAGTCGTTCTTTCGCGCGATGATCGCGCGCGACAGATAGAGGATCGGGTCGCGAAGGAGGCCAGCCTCGATCAGCATCAAGATGTTGATGACGCGTCCCGTGCGGCCGTTGCCGTCGTGGAACGGGTGGATTGCCTCGAACTGATAGTGGGCGAGGGCCATGCGCACGAGAGGATCGAGTTCGTCGTCCGCGTGGATGAAGCGCTCCCAGTCCGCGAGTTTGTCGCGGATGACGTCTGCACCCTCGGGTGGTGCATAGACGACATGCCGCATGACGGGGTTCGCGATTCGCGTCCCAGGGATACTTCGGACTGCCATCTCCCGCCCCTGCAGCTGGCAGCAGACGAGAGCCGCGGTAGCCGCCGTAAGCGGGCGTTCACGAATCGCCTCGACGCCTGCGAATAGTGCACTGCGGTAGCGCAGAGCCTCCTTGGTGGCATGGCCACCCCCGCCGGAATCTGCGTGTTTGAACAACTCATCGGCGGTGGTCACGATGTTCTCGATCTCAGAGCTTGCCTGCGCTTCAAGCAGTGGGACAGCGTGGATCAGAATGTTCGGGTTCGGTAGCAGCTGACCCGCTTGCGCGAGCGTGGCTAACGCAGTCCGAGCGCCAATCGCCGCCTTGAGTACCTGCTTGGGTTCAAGGTCGAGGCGTGCCGGCGGCAGAGGTGGCAGGTCGTTGAAGGGAACATCAGGGCTCCAGCTCATGTGTCAGATCCTTCAACGTATCCCTATAACATGTTAAATATTCCGAGAAATATTAACATGTCAGCGTGCCGTGTTAAGTCCCTCAGCACTTCATCCCAGGCAGCATACGACAGCCGTCAGACGGCCGCGGCAGGCTCGCCACCACGCGAAACGTGTTAAGATTATTGGATAAACTTAACGTATCTTCGCCACGTGTTACGTCGCTTGACGCGTTCTCCGCGTCGCGAGGGCCCTCATCGGGGCCTGTTGAGGTAACAACCGAACAGTGCCCCGCCGCACGGCAGTATCCGCAAGCACCACGGGCTCCTCAAGTCCGGCACCCGCTCAGTCTCACGATCCGCATTTCGCCGCCGGCGAGTTCAAGAAGCCCGACTGCCGTCGCGCTTCGCCTCAAAACTCAGATGACTGTGTCAGAGGCACATGCGAGTCTTCAACCATGTCGTACGGACTCTTTGGAACGGTCGGCCTCCCGCTGCGAGGTTGGATCAGCGTCACCGAATTCATTCACGCCCACCACTGCGAAGTGGAGTGGCACGCCGGCCTGGAGGAAGGCTGGGTCGACGGGCAGTGGATCGATCAGTCGGGGGTTATGGTCTCCGCCCGCGTCCATGCGAACGGAACCGTCGAGGCTGTACCCGGGGCACTGAGAGAGGCCCGGACACTCGCCGCGCGATTCGGCGTGGTTGACGGCGACAACGTCATGTACGCCGATGTCGTCGACGCCGACGGTGAGCGGATCGGCCGATTCTGCGCGGACACCGCCCAACACCGCGATATCGCACTGCTCGACCCGGAGACGCCCACACCGGTTGTCGTCACCGGACTGTGCAAGTCGGTCAGCGTCCACCCCGATGCTGCGGCATTCAGGACCTCCCCAGACTCGTCGATGGGCCAGTCGGGTGAGCGACGGACGATGCCCGACGGGACGGTCACCAACGAGTTGAAAGTCGGCCTGCCCAGCTTTTTCCCGGTGGGAATGTTGACGGCCGATCCATGGCAGCCGACGAGCCTCGTCAACGCCGTGGTCGAGTCGGCGCGGACTGTGACCGTCAACGCCTCGGGCGAGCAAGTGGTGATGGCAACGGTGGAGCCCCTCGACGGACTCGGCATGACGCTATGCTGGCCACCCGATCTCGCACCGCAGCCAAGGCCGGGCAACGTCGTTCATGCGAAGGCCTACCTGACCGCGTTCATTCCCGAGGTCTGGCGGCGTGTCGTCACGCGGTCTCCGCAACCCGCGCGACCACCGCTCGATGACCAGGACGTAGAACTCACACCGCTCAGTATTGGCAGGCGTCACGTCCTGCACTTGATGTTCGAGCACTCGCTCGACGCCGCAGGCCTGCCCTGGTGCTACGACGGCGGGGACTACTACGACGTGGACGGACGTATCCGCGCCGGGTTGGCTGGCATCGCACGGATAGTTGCCAACGCCCCGCTCGCCCACTGGCAGGGAATCGTCGATGAGCGAATCGGCCACATCGGTGAGGTGCTCTCTTCCGAGGACAAAGCGCCGACTCTTGACCGGTTGTACCCACGCCTTCGCGTACAGCAGTCCAACGGCCAGGCCGACTACCCGTTGACCGGGGTGATTGACGGCCTGGAGGTACTTCTCGCCATCGACTCACCGCGGTCCGTGTCGCTTGTGCAGGACCCTAGACAGCTTGCGCCGCTGGGTCCGCTCGAGCGTCTGTTCGCCGCGGCCGAGGAGAACCTCGCTGCCCTTCCTGTTCCGGCGCCCGACCCGGTGGAGGTCGAGGCGGGCGATCGACCGCTGACGATCTTCGCGTTCGAGTTCGACGACTATTTCGGAGCGTCGCGCCTACTCCACGTCGCGGACCTGGTGCGCGAACACATCGGACCAGCCCCGCATGGGGTCGTCGCATCGATCCCCGACCGCCAGGTGCTAATGATCGCGGTTCTCGACGAAGGACCGGCCCTCGGGACGATCAACACGTTCGCCAGCGTGACTCAGGACGTGTATGACTCCGCCGACGGACCGGTCTCCCGCGAGGTCTACTACCAACGTGACGACAACCCCGCGCAGCCGATCGCGCACTTACAGGACGACGACACCGTCTACGTCAAGGTCACTGAGCAGTTACACGTCAACCAGATTTTCGGGGGCGACGAATGAGCGCTCGATAGCGTCGAGGTTCGCATGACTGCGAGAGTCACGCCTTGTTAGCTCGCACGATCTGGCTATAGGTCGCGGTGCTCGAGCGCGCGGTGCGACGCTGCGTCTCGCGGTCGATCTCGAAAAGACCGGCGTGTGAGCGCCATCCCATGAACCATTCGAAGTTGTCGATCATGGTCCAGTGGATGTAGCCGCGGACATCAACACCGTCGGCGATGGTCGAGGCGAGGCCGGCGAGTGATTCGGCGATGAACCACTGGCGCACGTCGTCACGGTCGGTCGTGAGGTCGGCGCCATGCTCGGTGATGAGGATCGGCTTGCCGGTGATCTCGGCAGCCTCGCGGGCGCACGTTCCCAACGTAGTGGAAACCATCGGGAGGTTGTTGTCCATGAGGCAGTCGCCGCCGAGGATACGCCCGGTGTGGTCGTAGCTGATTCGTCCATAGTTTTGGACGCCGACGAAGTCGCCGACCGTTCCAAAGTCGCGCAGCCAGCGGCGGTTCAGGACCTCGTCGACGTGCGCGGCCTGCTCTTCGCCCCCGTCGAAGCCGTAGTGCTCCTGCATCGACAGGGTGACGCCGGCCATCGCGTTCGGTGCGCCCGCATGCACGGCGTCGACGGCGCGGCGGTGCGCATCGAGGATCACCGCGATGGCCTCTTCAGAATCTCCGCACGGGAGGAACGGCACGAAATCGTCGATCGGAACGCCGAAGTACTGTGCGGCGCGCTCCCGCGCGGGGTTGAGCAGTGCCGCCATTTCGGGGCTGAGGAGCCCGTTGCCGGTCATCTGCATAGGGGTGTTGACCTCATTGATGGTGCAGAACCAGTTCACCCGATCGCCGTAACGCGTCGCGATGCGGTGCGCGAAGTCGCCGAACTGCTTGGCCAACTCGGGGTTCTTCCAGCCGCGTCGGGGGAGGATCCAGTGGGGGCTGGAGAAGTGATGCAAGGTCGCGACGGGAGTCATCCCGTGAGCCAGGCACGAGTCGATGACGCGGTCATAGTGATCGAGGACAGTGTTCGAAATAAGGCCCTGTTCGGGTTCGATTCGCGCCCATTCGATCCCAAAGCGGAAGGCGTTCAGTCCGAGCGACGCAGCGAGGGCGAAGTCCTCCGCGTAGCGGTTCCAGGAATCGGTGGCGTCGCCGCTCTTTTCCTTGAACATCGAGTCGGGCATGTGCTCCATCGCCCACAGGTCAGAACTGGTGTTGTTCCCATCGTTCTGGTGGGGCGCGGCACGCGCTCGTCGGCGAAATCACCAGTGGCGGAGTAGTCGCGAATTCGACCCGTCGAACCTATTGCCGTGACCGTCCGGGTCGTTGCCCTCGTGGACGATGATCTGCGGCCATGGCGGCTGGCGCACCATCGCGAGGGTCGCGAACGTCGCCGCGATCAGCCCGGTGGTGACCCCGATCCGCGCGAGCAGATTCCTGTCGATCGCCGGAGTCCATGTGGTCTTGCCGTCGTGCACGGTGAACACACCCTCGGTCACCGTATTGCCACTCAAACTCGACCGCGTCACCGGAATCACGTAGGTGCTCTCGTCAACCTGGATCGGCTCACCCTGTTCAGTCATACCGCTTACCCTACGGAGATTCCACGTCGGGTGGGTCTCGATACAGCCGAGTCGCTACGCTCCCCGGCCACTCGACCACCGATTGATTCGTGCCGATCCCCGGCGCGACGGGCGTAGCGTCAGAGGTGCCGACGACCCCAGCGGAAGGTGCCTCCCATGCGCGCAGTGACCTACGTCAGGAACAACACCGTCGAGCTTCGCGAAAAGCCCATTCCTGAGATTGCCGCCGATGAGGTGCTGCTCAAAGTCGGTGGCGCGGGGGTCTGCCATTCCGACATTGCAATCATCGGAATGGGCGATGAGAACCCACTCATCGGCTCGACGCTGGGCCACGAGGTCGCGGGCACCGTCGACAAGCTCGGCGCCGACGTGCAGGGCTGGAAGGTCGGCGACCGCGCCCTCGTCGCACTGATCCTCTCCTGCGGTCAGTGTCGCGAATGCCTCGCCGGCCGCGACAACCAGTGTGAAACCGTCTCGCCCCGCGACTCCCTCGCGCCGCTGTCCCCGGGCATCGGCGTCGACGGTGGGATGGCCGACTACATCGCCGTCAAGGCGCATCACCTCGATCCGTTGGGCGATCTCGACGTCGTCGCGGCGGCGCCCCTGGCCGACGCGGCCCTCACACCGATCCACGCGATCAACTCCGTCCGCGACCGTCTCACCGGCGACGCGACCGCCGTGGTCCTCGGCCTCGGCGGACTCGGCCACATGGGGTTGCAGATCCTGCTGGCGACCACCGGCTCGCGCATCATCGGCCTGGACACTGACGCCGAGAAGCTCGCCTTCGCCGAGTCGAAAGGCGCGATCGCAATCCCGTCCGACGGCGAGGCCGCCGGCAAGATCCTCGAGCTCACCAACGGCATCGGTGCCGACGTCGTCTTCGACTTCGTCGGTGTGCAGCCCACCGTCAACACGGCGCTGGCCGCCGTACGCAACGGCGGAGCGATCCGGTTCGTCGGCCTCGGCGGCGGCTCGTTCCCCTATCTCGCCGGCTCCGATCCGAGCCTTCCGTGGGGCGTGAACATCGAGCGCGCCTACGGCGGCACGCGGTCGGAGATGCGGCAGGCGATCGCCCTGGCCCGCGACGGCAAGATCGGCGTCGAGGTCAAGCGCTACTCACTCGACGACGCGGTGCAGGCCTTCGACGATCTACATCACGGTCGCGTCCAAGGCCGGGCGGTCTTGGTTCCGTAAGGTCTCGATACGATCGCTCGTCCCTCGCGATCACTCGACCACCGTTAGAGCCCAGAAGTACCGACTGCTGGGCATGAGATCGAGGCCGTCCGCAGCGCCGAACCGGGCGACGCTGGCCATCAGCTCGGTGATGCGGCGCGTGAGCTCGGCGTCGTCGCCTCCGCTGCCGTAGAACACGTGCGGGTCGGTCATCGCAGCCATCGGGAAGTGTTCTTCGACGATCCCGGCGACCTCCGGCGATCCATCGGTGAGCACCTCCTCGACGATGTTCTGCACATACGCCTCGGTGTTCTGGGTGCGGATCGCCACCGCGGTGTGGTGGAGCATCCAATAGTCGAGGTAGTCCTCACGAGACATGTCCGGCGGCCTCCGCAGCAACGCGATATTGGCCAGCACCGCTGCCCGCTCCCCGTCGGGAACCGGTCGCGGATCGAGCCGAACGACCTCGGTGACCCGGTAGGCATCCGGCTGCGACCCGACTGCCTCGGCGATCGCGTCGACGATCGGCGTCGACGGCCCGTCAGTCCACACCGACAGCACCGCCGAGAGCGGTTGCGAGCCATGCAGGCGCATCGCCGGGGCGACGGCCTCGTCGTCGACGTTGACCTGCAGAGCAGTGGCGCCGACCGCGGCAAGCACCCGTCGCAGATCAGGGCCGAGCAAGATCGGTGCGACGTTCTCATCGTGTACGGCCAGCATCAGCTTTGTCATGCGCGCACCTCCGTCGCGTCGCGGTTGCCTGGAGTCGCCGTCTTCAGAAGAAGTACGCCGGCTCGTCGTCGAGGATCCGCTCAAACATCGCAACCAGACCTCGAAGGTTGCCGTTCGCGCGTGCTTCGTGGCACGCTGCGTAGAGTTCGGCGGACTCAACGAGTTCCCAATCGAGGCCACTTCTGCGTTCGGCGAGAAGGAGGTCGAAGAACTCACGCGTGCAACGACCGTTTCCTTCCCGGAATGGATGTGCGAAGTTCACGTAGTCATAGATGTACGCGACTTTGCCCGCCAGGTGATTGGGACCGACGCCTCGCAACCGATCAAGTTCATCAATGGTCGCCGCGGCATGATCCATCGCCTGCCGAATGTTCCCCGGCGGGCTGAACGCCTCACCGCCTTTTTCCAACCCAACGGTCCGCAGGTCTCCAGCCCACTCGTAAACATCCTGGAAAAGGTGGCGATGGATCGATTGGAGATAGCCAAGGTCGTAGGTGCGAGAGCCCAACAAACGCGGCGTCTCGCGAAGCTCGATGACGCGCGCCTCCACCAGATCGTTTTCGGCGTCACGAAGGGTAGCTGCGGTGGTCGCCCCGACACGGTTGCGCAGCACGCCGGTGCCCGGGATGAAGTAGCCCTCCCAGTCAAGCGCCGGATCGCCGTTGTCCCAGGGACGAGACACCAGACCCCTACTGGATGCCGTAGCGTTGACGAACTCGCGCACCCAGCTCGGCAGCCGTCATCGCGCCGCGGGTGTAGGCGTCTTGGTCCGCTCTAGTCTCCTCGGTGCTGCGCGCACCCTCGAGCTCCGAACTCCGGCGAATGCGACGCACCATTCGCGCGCGACGTTCAACAGCTTTCGGCTCATTCACCTGCGACAACACCCCTTCGGTCGACGACTTCAGTGTACTTGACGCTACGCGCGAACAACTGGTGCGAGCGTTCACGATGTACGAGTTCAATGCTGCGCACTGACTCGCTACACGAGTCGGATGTCCGACCCCCCGCGTACCTTCAGTACCTCTACATCCCAACAGAAGGAGACCTACTTGAACCTGACCCCAGCACAACTCGACCGCGCTTGCGGCGCGGTCCTCGGTTCCGCCGTCGGTGATGCGCTTGGCGCGCCCTACGAATTCGGTTCCGCCCCTATCGGCCCCGACGGCCCGCAGATGATCGGCGGCGGCCTCGGCGGCTTCGCCCCCGGCGAGTGGACCGACGACACGACGATGGCGTGGTGCATCCTCGACGTCGCTGCGTCGGGCGTTGACCTGAGCAGCGCCGACGGCCTGACCGCCGTCGCCCGCAACTTCCGCGACTGGTACGAGACGAGCCCGCCCGACATCGGCATCCAGACCCGCAACGTCCTGTTCGAGGCCGGGCCCAACCCGACGGGCGACTCCCTCACCGCCACGGCGCATGACTTCCACCGCGAAACCGGCCGCACCGCCGGCAACGGATCGCTCATGCGCACTGCCGCCGTCGCATTGCCCTACCTCGACGACGAGGATGCCGTCGCCGACGCCGCCCGCAAACTCAGCGCACTCACCCACTACGACCCGCGAGCCCAGGAGGCGTGCGTCTTGTGGTCGCTGGCGATCCGACGCGCCATCGTCGACGAGGAGATCGACCTGCGGTCCGGCCTGGCCCACCTGCCAGCGGATTCGGCGAAGTTCTGGACCGACCACATCGACGAGGCGCAGACCTCCGACCCCGCCCGGTTCACACCCAACGGCTGGGTGGTGTCGGCGCTGCAGGCAGCGTGGTCGGCGATCGCCCACACGCCCGAACTCGACGACGACCCGTCCCGACAGTTCGGCGACGGACTGGTCACCGCGATCACTATCGGCAATGACACCGACACCGTTGCCGCCATCGCCGGTGCACTTCTGGGCGCCCGCTGGGGTGCGGCCGCGATCCCCGAGCACCGGCGTGAGATTCTCCACGGCTACCCGGGCTTGCGTGCCGACGATCTCGTGCAACTCGCCCACCTCGCCGTGACGGGCGCATCGCGTTCCGTGTGAAGGTCAGCGCTTCCGGGGCCGACGTTTCGTCCGCCGGTATTCCTCGACCGCTTCCTTGCTCGCGTGCCAGACGCCGTCAGAAGTCTGCATCGCATCGAGCCGCCCGCGTTGAGCTGCCTGGCGCAGAGCGGCAATGGAGAATTCCTCGTCTACGAGCGCGGCCAACGGCACGAGGCGATCGGGTTCGGCGAGCGACGGAACGATGAAGCTATTGAGACTGTCATACATCGCACGGGCAAGAATCTCCCCGAGCGGGCCGTAGTCGCCGTTGTCGCCTCGGTCTAGGGCGGACAGATAGGCATTGCGCTGCCGCTTCAGGATGATCAGCGGCGGATACCCGAGACGCACCAACATGAGGTTGAGTAGAAGGCGACCAGTACGGCCGTTGCCGTCGATGAATGGGTGAACGCGCTCAAACTCGACGTGCAGACGGGCTAGAACTTCGGGAAACGGGGTGTCGGAGTCACCGGTCAAGCCGACCGCAGTGTTGACCGAATCGATCCAGTCCTGGATCCGCGCGGGTACCAGCGGCCACGGCGGTAGCTTCATCCCACCGCCGAACGGACGGATGTCGCGCTCGCGGAACCGACCCGGCGCCTCTTTCTGCGTCGCCTCTGGGTGAGGGGCGATCTGCCATACCGGACTCATTGCAACCTCGTGGACGTGGCGGAGTTCAGCCAACGAAATCAGGCCGTCGGCGTTCCAGTCACCGGGGTCGACCGCCTGGGCGTAGACCCACTTTGCCGCGTCAGCGTAGCCGCGGACCTCCATGTACTCCTTGAGAGGCCTCGATCCAACCGCGTACCCCTCGTCGAGGAGCAGTTCGACTTCGCGCAGCACCAATGTGTTGCCCTCGAGCGCGGTGGAGTGATGCGCTTCCCTGTGCCAGATATCGGCCCAGATCAACTCGGCTTGAGCCGGCTTCGGCAGACCGCCGAGTCGGTCGCGGAAATCCGCGACCATATGGTCGAGACGCGCGTAAACGGTCGCGCGTGACGGACGACCGCGAGCCATGTCGCACCCTCTTTGATATATCAAACGGCAAGCGAATAGATCTTATCAAGGTGAACCCGACTACTGCTGAAATCTGTCCCCACAGCAAGGACCTCGGTGATTATCACCGAGGTGGAGGTATATGGGACAGATCTCAGCAGCGCCCGGGCGCAACTAGTTCGATGGCTGCCAATGGGCGAGGTCGGAATACTCCTGGTCGAGCTTGTCCTTGATCCACCCGTGCGCGTCGTCGCCGACGACCAACCGTAACGGCGGGTCATCGGACGCCACCGCGGCGCGGATCGTCGAGGCAACGACGGACGCCTCCCCCACCTGCTTGCCCGAGAGCTCCGGGTAGAACGTGCGGGACACTCCGGCGGTGGCGTCGTAGTCGGCGATGCGTTCCTTGGCGAACACCATCGACCGGCCGGCCCATTGGGTTCGGATGTTGCCGGGTTCGACGATGGTCACGTGGATCCCCAGCGGCGCGACCTCGGTATGCAGCGCTTCCGACAGCAACTCGAGACCTGCCTTGCTGGCGTCGTAAGCGCCCAGTCCAGGTGACCCAACCAGCCCGGCAACCGAACTGATGTTGACGACGTGGCCGGCTCGAGCGCTGCGCATCGCGGGCAGCACAGCGCGGATCACTCGGTGAGCTCCGAACAGGTTCACGTCGACCTGCGCCAGCATCTCGGCGTCGTCGACCTCCTCCACCGCGCCCACCAGTCCGTACCCCGCCGCGTTCACGACGACCTCGGGGGCTCCGGCCTTAGCGGTGCCGTCGGCGACCGCTGCGCGCACGGCATCGTCGTCGCAGACGTCGGCCACCATGCCGAAGGAACGGCCCGGTGCAGCACCGTCGAACGCGGTTGCCTGCGCTGCCGAGCGGAACGTCCCGATCACCGAGTTCCCGTCGGCGAGGACCTGCGCGGCGAGCGCGGCGCCGATCCCGCTGGACGTGCCGGTTATGAACCACACAGACATGGGCGGCCTCCTAACTGACTATTGCGCGTAACGGTCGGCTTCCTTTTCGACGATGATCTCCTCGCCCGTGGCCGCATCGGCCGGCAGGAGCGGGACGATCTCGTACTGTTCGCGCAGCTCCTCGAGGTCGTGCTGCGCGGCCTCCCAGAAGTCCCACTCCGGGGAGAGGACGTCGGTCGTGGTCGACTCCCCGCGCTGCCAGCTGACCAAGAACTTGATGGGATCGAGGGCGCCGCTTTGCGCGCCGATGCCGTTGACGTCAGAGCCCACGTGCCACTCGAAGATGACGGGCAGGATGTGGGCGCGCAGGGCGTCGCGGCGGTGCATCGCGCCGGTGAACGTGCTGACCAGCAGTTCGCCCTGGATGGAGGTGCTGTACCCCGACAGCACATGCAGGCCGTCGTGGGGCACCGCGAAGAGACTGGTGAACGCATCCTTCTCACCGGGGAACCCGAACCCGTGCTTGCGGAAGTGCACCCAGAACTGGTGTCCGTAGCTGGTTTTCGGGAACCCCTCGAGCGCACGGAACTGATCGGCGAGGCGCTTGTCGTCGTCGGTCTGGTCTTGGTACGGCATCATCGGCGGCAACGTGTCGTCGGGGTGTGCCCAGCCGGGGAAGGTGGAGACATTGCGCCGGGCCATGTCGGCCATCGCCCACGACAGGTGGCCTCGGGCGATCTGCAGAAGATCGCGCACGAATCCCTCGGAGACGTGGACGGCGTGCGCATATTCGACGACGAGCCGCAGCCGGTCCGGATCGATGGTCCCGTCGGCCAGCGAGGCGCAGGCGATGAGGGCGGCGGCATGCTCGGCGAGCTCCCTATCCGCCCCAACCGCGCGCCCGAGATCCTGCGGCTCGATGTGCGGCAGGGTCGTCGGATCGACGTCGACGGCAGGGGTGAACAAGAGCTTTCCCGCGGCGATGACGATCGCGGTGCCGCGGCCCGAGCGAGGATCGTCCGGGTTGAGCACGGACTGGATAACCCGCTGCGCGGCAGCGAGGATCGCGTACGCCTGTTCGGTGGTCGCGCCTTCGAACACTTCTCAGTGATAGCACTCTCACCTCCGGTTACGCACGGGTTCGGCCAGGGCTATGGCCGCGACGTCAGCCTTCCGGTTGGAGTGTGACCGTCACGGTCACCGCATCACCGTCGACGACGGCGACCGCATGGCCGGGGCGATCCTTGCCGCCGATGAGCAGCGTCACCGGCGCACCGTCGCCGACGAAGTTGCGCCACCAATTCTTCTTGTGCGACCCGAACTTCGACTCCAACGTGACGGTGTCGTCGATGCGCCGGTAGCCCACTGGCGTCCGGTACACCTGGCCCGACTTGTGGCCGGTGTAGGTGAGGATGGTCAGGCCCCGGCCCAGGAATCCGCCGACGACGGGTGTGTGCAGCAGGGCGATCATGAACCGGTTCGCGCCGTTGACGGTGATGGGCTTATCGGGTGTGCCGCTGGTCATGACGCGACCCTACCCGGGGGCACCCTCGAGCTCGGCGAGGTGTTGGGCGACCATGACCTCCTCGACGGCGTCGGCATACCAGGGCCGGCGTCCATCGACGCGGTAAACGACGCCGCGCCCCACCGCCTCTTGGGGTGTGATCGGTCCTTCGGCCAGCAGCGCACGCAACCGTTCCTCCCGCGCGTCCAGTGCGCCGGCGTGCACGGCGAGGTCGGCGAGGTAGTCGTCGCGGTCGAAGTACGGGCCCTTGTGGTGGAAGGTCGTGTAGATACCCGCGTCGACCTCGGCGCAGCGTTTCAGCGTCGTGCGCACGTCGGCGAGCGTCGACCCGAGATCGGCGTACATCGGACCGAACGCCATGAGGTCGACGTCGGCGATGTAGAGCACCCCGTCGGGCTCGATGAGGAAGCCGGTGTGCCCGATGGTGTGCCCGGGCAGCGGCACGGCGTGGATGCGTACTCCGCCGCCGACGTCGATCACCGCGTCGTCGCCGAAGCCCTGGGCGTCGGGACGCTCCGACCAGCGGAACTTGCGGCGCATGTCCTCACCGAACGTCTCGGCGTCGACGTCCATGAGCCGGATGAAGTCGTCCCACGAATGCACGCCGGGCAGGTCGCGCTCGTGCACCGAGACCGCGGCCTTCGTCTCACCCAGGCCGACGACGTGGTCCTCGTGATAGTGGCTGATGAGCACGAGGTCCACGTCGGGGGCGGCGTGGTCGAGCGAGGCGTCAATCTGAACCGTGGTGTCGCCGCCGCGCACGAGCAGTGGGTTGCCGCGCGGATACGTGCCGTCGTCGACTCCGCGCAGCAACGTCACATGCTCGCTGAGTCGCTGCTCTGCCATTCCAGAAGACTAGCCCCGCAGACCATGGGGCTAGCCCCACCCTCGTTGCTGGCGCAGCTGCCTGGCGTAGCTACTGCGACGAGACGTGCTGATGATTCGCACACGAACCAGAACGGAACCCACGCGCCGGGCGAGTGTGCCGCGAGAACGAACGGGGTGTCAGCTGCCGCTGGACCCGGATGACCCGAGTGACCCGTTCCCGTCGCTGCGAACACGGGCGGTCGCCGCGCCCCAGTTGTTTCGGTTGACGGCGACATTGCACACCGTTGCCACGAGATACACCGCCGGCGGCAGGTCGCTGAACGTGCCGGTAACGATGCCCGCGGAGTTGGCGGTGCGCAGGAGGTGCTGCCCGCCGATAACGCCTTCAGCGCCAAGTACCTTCTGGACCAATGCGGCCACGTCGACGTCTTCTCCGCGGATCAGCCGGAAGATGTCCGGGCCCACCACCGGCAACGCGCGCACGATGTCGACGACTGCGGTCTGGCAACTTCCCGGCAACGTCAGCGGTGGCCGGCCTACTCGGGGGACGCCGGTGGCGGTGTAGGTGATGTCCCGGTGGTGGACCACGACGTTGTACTCGATCCCCTTGTCACGCTTGATCTGCGGATCCCAGCTGCCCGTGCCACTGCCCGTACTGCTGCCGGTGTCGGTGAGTATCGACGGCAGTTTGTTCGTAGTGTCGGCGGCCGCGGGCCCGGTCGCGGTGATTCCGGCCAGTCCGAGGCTGGCTGTCGTGAGCAGGGCGAGCGAGACCCGCGAGAAGAGCGCAGTTTTCATCAAGAACACCAATCTGTTTAAAGGAAGCTTGTGCTCAGAACTTTAGATCCAGAAACCCATCAGTCACATATCTCTCAAATTTCACTCTGATATCAAAGCGGTCGACGAGGCTTGTCGCCGAGTCGTGGCGCCACCGCTCCGGCTGGGAGATGATGGCCCCCATGAATCCCGACGCCGACCAGGCTCCGTCGACCGTCTCGCGTCGCGACTTCCTCACCGCCGCTGCCGCGGGCACCGCGGCCACCGCGCTGGGTGCTGCGGCGATGACCGCGGGTGGAGGCGAAGCCTCGGCCGAGGGCTCGATGGTGCAGCGCCCCAACATCATCCTGTTCATCACCGACCAGGAGCGGAAACCCATGCACTGGCCCAAAGGATGGGCCGCGCGGAACCTGCCGAACCGGCAGCGGCTCGTCGACCACGGGCTGTCCTTCGAGAACGCCTTCTGCGCCGCGGCGATGTGCTCGCCGAGCCGCGCGACGTTCTTCACCGGCAAGTACCCCGCCGAGCACGGCGTGACGCGCACGCTCACCGAGGGCGGGACGCTCTCACCGTCGGAACCGCAGTTGCCCCTCGACGAGCAGAACATGGCCAAGATCCTGCGGGCCGCCGGGTACCGCGTGCACTACCGCGGCAAGTGGCACATGAGTAAGGCGCCCAACGGAGCCCTCCCGCGGCCCGTCGACATCAAGAAGTACGGATTCGACGGTTGGTACGCGCCCGACTTCGGTGGCGACACCAAACCGTCGAACTTCGGCGGCGGCTGCGCCGACCACGACGGCTCGGTCACCAGCCAGGCCGTCAACTTCCTGAAGAACGAAACCGGAAGTGCCGCACAGCCTTTCGCGCTAATCATCTCGTTGGCCAACCCGCACGACATCCTCTCCTACCCGCGCACGTGGAACCAGCGTGAGGGCAACTGCGACAACTACGCGTCGAAGGCGCCCGCGGCTTTCCGACAGGGCATCTCGCTGCCGGCGTCGTACTCGGAGAACCTGTTGACCAACTTCAAGCCGAGCGCTCAGGTGCAGTCCAAGGTGCTGCTGGCCGGCGGCCTCGGTCCCCTCCCGACGCCCCAGGGCGCCACCGATTACGTGAACTTCTACGCCTATCTGCACAAGGTCGTCGACCAGCATCTGGGCACCGTCCTCGACACCCTCGACGAGAAGCCCGCCGTCCGCGACCGCACAGTCATCGTGCGTATCTCCGACCACGGCGAGATGGGCATGGCCCACGGCGGACTGCGGCAGAAGATCTTCAACGCCTACGACGAGACGCTGCGCGTGCCGCTGATCATCAGCAACCCGGTGATGTTCCCGCGCGGCGCGACCACGACGGCGATGGCCTCCCTCGTCGACCTCATGCCGACGTTCGCGACGCTCGCTCAGGTGCCCGACCGGGCCCGCTGGACCTTCCGCGGCACCGACCTGACGCCGGTGATCGCCGACGCCGTGGCACGGCCGGGTTCCCCAACTGCGGAGGTGCAGGACAGTGTCGTCTTCACTTTCGACGACGAGAACGTCGCCACCCCCGACGGCCAGAACATCGTGCGCGAGCCCAACCACATCCGCGCGATCCGCGACAAGCGGTGGAAGTACGCCGTCTATTTCGACCCCGACGGGGGGTCGCGCCCACAACGCGAGCTCTACGACTTGAGCAAGGATCCGCACGAGCTGATCAACCTGGCCGACCCCGGAAATCCCCGTGCCTACCAGCCCAAACAGGTCGCGCGGATGGATCAGAAACTGCACGCCGCGATGGCCCGGACTCATACCGCACCGCGCGCGGGCGTGCTCCGGTAGCGGCACCTCTGTCAGACCGTCCGGCTATACCTTTCCTCCGGCACGCGGACCGATTCGGTCGGTCCGTAATCATTACTTGGAGGAAACCATGAACGCTTTCGTTCGCTTTGCCAGTCTGCTCACCGCGCTGGGCCTGGCAGTCATTGCCTTTCTGGCGCCAGCGGCTCCGGCGCACGCGATTCAGGGGAGGTACTTCACGCAGGAATACAACGGCTCCGGCTATGTCGACATCGACGACATCAACATGAGCAACGGCGTGCTCAGCTTCACCGTCATCATCGAGGCGACGCGCGGCGAAGTGGCAGTCAACCCCCTCTACTGGTCGGCCAAGGCCGATGACGGGACGAAGTACGACTGGCCCGACTATTCGGTGACCACACTGGGCTCGGGTGATCTTCCGGCCGGCGAGCGAGCACGCGGGACCGTCGGCTTCGAGATCGACGGACCGCGCCCGACAAGGATCGTCTTCGAAGACGTCCTCGGCGATCGGTTGGCCAGTTGGACGATCCGCTGGCACAAGACCAAGCAGACCCCGACCCCCGCGTCGCCCTTCGGCTCTTTCGGCTCGTAGGACGGCAAGGCACGGCGCCGAAAGCTTCCCGCCCCTCCGTCTCGATCCCGCCGCCCCGATCGAGGCCGCGGGATCGAGGCGAGAGCGCGGGAACGCACCGTACGGTGGACCTAAGACGCAACATCGAGGAGGCGACCGGTGAGCAGCACAGCCCGCAAGGCGTACGAGACCCTGGAACCGTTCCACATCCTGGCCTATTTCAATCCCGGCTTGGGTGCGATGCAGACCGATACCGGACTCGATCCGTACGCCGTCTACGTCGGCGGCCGCGGTGCGCCGCTGGGCCCGTGCGACAGTTCCGTCGTCACCGCGACGTTCTACAACTTCGCACCCCAGCTCATCGACAACGCGTGGACCAACGCGTGTGCGGCCGGGCTCGACGTCGTCAACGCCCGACGCAACCAGATGCTCAGCGAGCAGTTCGGCGCGATCCTCGGCGAGGATGCGACCGGGCCGCAGATCGCCGACCTCGCCGCGCGCTACGGCGAGCTCGCGGCGTCGCTCCCGCTCAGCGGGCGCGCGTTGGCCGCCGCATGGGCCGCCGCCGATGTGCCCGACGAGCCGATCCTGGCGCTGTGGCAGCACATCACCGTCCTACGAGAGTGGCGCGGCGACAACCACATTGCGGCCCTGGTGGTCCACGGCATCGACGGGCTCGACGCCTGCGTCTTCCACGAGGCCGATCTACTGGACCCGACCATCCGCCGACGTGCGATGGGCAAGACGATGACGATGCTCACGCGCGGGTGGTCCGAGGACGACTGGAATGCATCGGTCGAACGCCTCGTCGAGCGCGGCCTCATCGAGCGCACCGACAGCCCCGTCGGACACCGCCTGACGCCCGATGGCGCCGAGCTCTACGACGACATGGAGGCCATGACCGACGCGGTGAGCGAGTCCGCATGGACGGGTCCGGGCGCCGATGAGCTCCTCGACGCAATGCGTCCACTGGCCAAGAAGGTCCTGGATGCCGGCGTACTTCCGGGCACCAAGAAGAAGTGATCTCGATACACCGGCTCGCCCATGGGGGCTCGCCGGCACTCGATCACCGTTTCCTGTTGCGCTCGCGGAGTTGATACTTCGCCCGCTGCTGGCGGGTGACCGTCTTCCACTGCTCCTGGCGCTCGCGTTCGGCACGCGCATTTCCGCGACTGGCTGCCCATTGACTCTCGCGCAGCATCCGCTCGTAGCGGTCTAGACGATCGGCATCCAGCTCGTCGTCGTCAATCGCCGCTCGTACCACGCAGCCCGGCTCCGACCGGTGCTGACAATCCGCGAAACGACACTGCGCGGCCAGCGCCTCGATGTCGGCGTACACGCGCTCGATGCCTTCGTCGGCGTCCTGCAACCCGATCCCCCGCAGCCCGGGGGTGTCGATGAGGACACCACCGGGAAAGGGGATGAGTTCGCGGGTGACCGTCGTGTGACGGCCTTTGTCATCGGCGGAGCGCACGGCACCGGTGTCCATGCGGTCGGCCCCGACGATCGCGTTGACCAGCGTCGACTTCCCGACGCCGGACGCGCCGAGTACCACCGTGGTGCCGCGCAGTTGCTCGCGCAGAGCGTCGAGGCCGTCACCGGTGATCGAGCTGACCTGCAGCACTTCGACGCCGGGGACCTGTGCTGCGAAGTCGGCCGCGGCGACGGCGGGATCACCGTCGAAAAGGTCGGCCTTGGTGAGCAGCACGACAGGCGTCGCACCCTCATCCCAGGCCAGCGCCATGAGGCGCTCGACCTTCGACGGGCGCAGCTTGGCGGTCAACGCGGTCGCGACGACCACGGTGTCGACGTTGGCGACCAGCGCCTGCCGACGCGAAGTGCGGTCCGAGGAGGCACGGTAGATGGCACCGCGCCGAGGGAGCACGGCCACCAGTTGCGGGGTGCCGTCGAGGCGCAGCGCCGCCCAGTCGCCGGTGACGACGCCGCCCTCTTCGGATACGACCGCCGGGGTAGCGGCACGAAACAGACCGAGCGAGGTGTGGACGTCACAACGCCCTCGGTCGACGCGCGAAACCCGAGCGGGGATCAGCCCGGCGGCAGCGTAGTCGGCGAACCCGGCGTCGCGAAAGGCGTCCCAGCCGAGTGTGGAGAGATCGAAAGATTCAGAGGTTGGAGAGGACATGTGAATTCCTAGGGGTGGGATGAGTCGGAGTACTGCGGACAGCACGAACTGCGACGGTCATCGACCCACCTCCCTAGTCATTCACTCGAAGTCCTGACGACCCCACGCTAGCCACGCCCGGATCGGCGTCGCAATCGATTTATCAATACACCGACTGAAAAAACTCCCGTGGTGCACCACCGAGGGAACATTGCCCTCGATAACCCACCACGGGAGAAATCTCAGCAGGTACGCCTACTACGGCCGGAGCTCCCGACGCAGGATCTTGCCGGTCGGGCCTTTCGGCAGACTCTCGCGGATCCACACGACCCGCGGGTACTTGTAGCCGGCAATCTGTTCGCGCACGTACTCCCGGATGTCATCGGCGCTGGCCACCGCCCCCGGACGCAAAGCCACAGCCGCGGCGACTTCCTGCCCCAGGTGCTCATCGGGCACGCCGACGACGGCGGCCTCGACGACGTCGGGGTGCTCGTAGAGGACCTCCTCCACTTCACGCGGATAGACGTTGTATCCGCCGCGGATGATCATGTCCTTCTTGCGGTCGACGATTGCGAAGTAGCCGTCGCCGTCGCGCGTACCCAGGTCGCCGGAGCGGAACCAGCCGTCGGGAATCGCCTCGGCGGTGGCATCGGGCCGGCCCCAATACCCGCGCATCAGGTTCTCGCCCCGGATGACGATCTCGCCGACCTCCCCGTCGGGAACGTCGACACCCTTCGCGTCGACGACCCTCATCTCGACGCCCGGAAGCGCACGGCCCACCGAGCCGACTTTGCGCGGGGACTCGGGCACGTTGAACGATGCCGCCGGCGACGTTTCCGAGAGTCCGTAGCCCTCGAGGATGATGCAGTCGAATTCGGCCTCGAACGCGCGCAGCACCTCACCCGGCAGCGATGCACCGCCGGAGATGCACGAGCGCAACGACGGCACGGCCTTGTCGCCCGCCGCGTTGAGCAGCGCCGAATACATCGTCGGCACTCCGGCGAAGACCGTCACCGCGTCGCGCTTCATAACCGCCAGCGCACGGTCTGGGTCGAAGCGCGGGATCAGCGTGAGGCGGGCTCCCACGCTGAACGCCGCGTTCATCGCGCACGTCAGCCCGAAGCAGTGGAACAGCGGCAGACAGCCCATGATCACGTCGATCTCGTCGATCTGCGTGATGTGCGCGGCGGTGGTGCGGGCGTTGCTCACCAGGTTGCGGTGGGTCAGCTCCGCGCCCTTGGAGACTCCCGTCGTGCCCGAGGTGTACAGGATCACCGCGGTGTCCTGCGCCGACCGCGTCGGTTGCGGCGAAGCATCGGCACCTATCAGCCCCAACGGACCCCGCTCATCACATCGCCAGACGGCGACCCCGGAATCAACAGCGCCAGCATCCTCGGCACCCGCGTCGCCATCTCGATCAGCTGCCCTGCCGACTCCGGCCTCCACGGTGTCGGCGACCTCCCCGTCGTAGGCAAAGACCACGCGCGCCCCCGAGTCCTCGAGGAAGTACGCGATCTCGCGCTCCTTGCACATTGGGTTGATCGGCACGACGACGAGATCGGCCAGCTGCGCTCCGTAGAACGCGACCGCGAAGGCGGGGACGTTCGGCAGCACGAGTGCCACCCGGTCCCCGGCCCGCAATCCTCGTCGACGAAGATCTGCCGCCACGGCGACCGCTGCCTCGCGCAGCTGCGCGAACGTCAGCTCGACGTCGTCGAGGCTCAGGGCGACCCGCTCCCCGTGACGCCCAGCGGCGTCGACGAGGAGCTGCGACAGGTGCTCCACCGCTGCCCGCCTACGAGGTCGCGCCGGCGGGGACTGCACCGTCGCTGACGACGTAGTCCTGCAGGCCTTCGGCCAGCTCCTGCTCGCACAGGTCGCGGTACATCGCGAATCCGCCGAGGAAGTACAGGAACTGCTTGGGCTTGCCGGGGATGTTCTCGCCGCTCCACCAACTGCTGGCCTTGGGCGCCAGGGTCATGTTGTAGATCGCGTCGACCTGGGCCATCCAACCGTCGATCGATTCACCCTTCGGCTCGATAGACCGCGCGCCCTGCTCACCGACCATGTCCATGATCCGGCCGGCAACCTGCACCTGGTAATCGGACTGCAGCGGCGGGGAGAAGAAGCCGCCCGGGCTCAGCGGACCGGAGAGGAAGAACATGTTGGGGAACGCGTCGGACATGAGGCCCAGGTGCGTGCGGGCACCGGCGGCCCAGTGTTCAGCAAGCGTCCGCCCACCCGTGCCGGTGATGTTCAGCCGGGTCAGTGAGCCGGTGGCGGCGTCGAAGCCGGTGGCGAGCACGAGCACATCGGCGTCGACGGTCACCCCGCTTGCCAGGCGCACCCCGGTGGGCGTCACGGTGGCGATCGGGTCGGCCTTGGTGTTGACGAGGTGCACGTTGTCGCGGTTGAAGGCGTCGTAGTAGCCGGTCTCGCAGCACAGCCGCTTGGTCAGCGGCGGGTGGTCCTTGGGGATCAACTGGTCGGCGGTCGCCGGATCCTTGATCATGCCGCGGACCTTGCGCTCCAGGAAGTCGCGCAACGTGTCGTTGGCCTCTTGGTTGAAGATCAAGTCGGCGAAGCTGGTGTACAGCGAGAGCCCGCCGGCCTCCCACCGGAACTCGTACTCGGCCTCGCGCTCCTCCGGGGTGACCTCGAGCGCCGACCGCGTCTCCGAAGGACGCATCTCCCAGTCGACGAGGAAGTTGCCGGCGAACGACTCGTCGAGCTCGCGGCGGCGCAACTCCGGGTACACCGACTTGATCCGCGTCTGGTACTCCAGCGGCATCGGCGTGTTCTGCAGCGGCACCACCCACATCGGGCTGCGCTGCAGCACCGTCAACGACTCGGCCTGCTCGGCGATTTTCGGGATCAGCTGCACGCCGCTGGACCCGGTGCCGATGATCGCGACGCGCTTGCCCGTCAGGTCGATGCCCTCGCGCGGCCACTGCGCGGAGTGGATCACCGGGCCGTCGAAGTCGGCGAGTCCCTCGATCTCCGGGATGTAGGGCGTCGAGAGGAACCCGACGGCGGGGATGAAGAAGCGCGAGCGCCACTGCGCACCGGTGTCGGTGGTGATCAGCCAGGTGCCGTCACCTTCGTCGAAGACGCAGGAGGTGACCCGCTCGCCGAAGGTGATGTCGCGGCGCAGATCGAAGCGGTCGGCGACGTGGCGCAGGTAGCGCAGCACGTCGGACTGCGCGGCGTACCGCTCGGGCCACACCCATTCCTGCTGCAGGTCGTCGTCGAAGGCGTAGGAGTATTCGAGGCTCTCGATGTCGACGCGCGCCCCCGGGTAGGTGTTCCAGTACCACGTACCGCCGACGTCGTCGCCGGCCTCGATGACGTGGACCGTGTAGCCCTTCTCCCTCAGGTGCTGCAGGGCGCGCAGGCCGGAAAACCCGGCGCCGACGACGAGGACGTCGACCTCGGTCGGTGTGGAATCGGTGGTGGTGTGCTGGTTCATGGGACTCTCCGTCGTGAGTTGATGATGGTTGATCGGCGGGTGGTTGGGAAGGCGACTACGCGAGGCAGTGCAGGGGCTTGCCGTCGTTGAAGGCGACCATGTCGGCGACGATGGGGGCGAGGTCGAGGACCCGGCCCGGTTCCTCACCGCGCAGCTCGGAATAGGCGCGGTGCAGGTTGGCGGGCAGCCGCTCGGCGTCGAGCCACGACGCGTAGGCACCCAGGTCGGTGCGCCGCGCTGTTTCCAGGGGCGTCAGACCGTCGGCCATGCCCTCGCGCGCGGCCTCCCAGACGAGTTCGAGGTAGTCGATCTGCGGCTGGATCAGGCTGGCATCGCCGATGGCGCCGTGCCCGGGGACGAGCGTTTCGACGTCTAGTTCGGCCAATTCGCGCAGCGTGGTGATCAGCCCGGTCACCGAGCCCATCAGGACGAACGGCGTGCCGCGGTTGAAGACGAGGTCACCGGTGTAGAGCAATCGGCGCTCGGGGATCCACACGTAGGCGTCCTCGTTCGTGTGCGCGGCGCGGCCGGGGTGGCGGACCGTCGCGGCACTGTCGTCGAGGTGCAGGGTGATCTCGTCGGTGAAGGTGACCGTCGGTTCGGAGATCTCCAGGTCGCCCCAGTCGACGCCTTCGAACAGGTGGCAGGTGTCCAGTCCGGTGGCGAGCATGCGGTCGCGGCAGGCGTGCTGCGCGATGATCGTCGCCTCGGGGAACAGGTAGTTGCCGTAGGTGTGGTCGCCGTGGTGGTGGGTGTTCACGATGACCCCGACCGGCTGGTTGGCGACCGCCGCCACCGCGTCGCGCAGCCGCTTGCCGCGGCTCTCGGTGAAGCAGGTGTCGATGAGCACGGTGCTGCGCTCGCCGGCGAACAGGCCCGCGTTGTTGAGGCCCCACCCACCGTCGGGCTGGATGAAGGCGTGGAAGCCCCCGCCCAGCGGCTGCAGCGTGCCGACGGTGGCCGCCCGCTCGATGGTCGTCATGGTGTCTCCGTCCGGGTTGGTTGGGTGCTTACTGTTGCGTGAGGTTTGGCGGTGAGGTCGAGACCGCCCTCGGGTCGTGGACGCTTCGCACCGACGACGTTGCGCAGGACGCCGATCCCGTCGACGTCGAGTTCGACGACGTCGCCGGGCTGGATCCAGCGCTTCAATTCGAAACCGCATCCGCGCCCGACAGTGCCGCCGCCGAACACGTCGCCGGGTTGCAGGGGCTGCTCGGCGGACAGCGCGGAGATCGCCTCGGCGAAGCTGAAGCGCATCTCGCCGAGTGAACCCGACGACCACGTCTCGCCGTTGACCCGCGCGCTCATGCTTGCGTCGGCAGTGTCGAATTCGTCGGCGGTGACCAGGACCGGGCCCATGGACGTCGCGAAGTCTTTGCCGAACGCGGGTCCGAGGCCGACGGACATCTCGCGCAGCTGGATGTCGCGGGCGCTCCAGTCGTTGAAGATCGTGTACCCGACGATGCTCGCCTGCGCCTCGTCGACACTCGCGCGGTAGACCGGCCGGCCCAGCACGGCGGCGACCTCGAGCTCGTAGTCGAGCTTGTCGGTGTAGTAGGGCCAGGGGATCTCGTCGTCGGGGCCGAAGACGGTGTCGGGGTTGCCCTTCCAGTGGATCGGCAGCGCGTACCACTCGTCGGGGACCGAGCCCATCGAGTTGCGGACGTGCTCCTCGACGAGCATGAAGTCGCGCATCGAGTTGGGCCGCGGGATCGGGGCGAGCAGTTGTGCGTTGTTCTGGGCGATGCGGCCCTGGCCGGTGGCCCGGGAACGGTCGACGGTTTCACGCACGGCGTCGAGGGCTGCCGGGCCGGCGCGCAGGAGGTCCAGCACCGACGCCGGCGCGGGACCGCCCGTCGTCGGCTGGGTCAGGTCGACGATGTCGTCGCCGTCGAGGACCCCCGGGCGGGCCGGGCCGTCGCCGTTCGGACAGAACGTCACGATCTTCATCGGGACCCTCCTTCTCGCCGTTGCGTTCCGGCGATTCTCGGAGCGCTTGCTTTGAACGCTAGGTCCGCGCAGGTAGGCGACGGAAACACCTGTTTCCGATCAAGTCACAGGCTCAGACTGTTAATCTGGCCGCGACTGCAGGAGGCTGCCATGCGCGACGACGACATCGAGCTGCGCCACCTGCGCTCGTTCGTCGCCGTCGCGACCAAACTGAATTTCTCCCGCGCCGCGGAGGAACTGCATCTCACCCAGCAGTCGTTGAGCGCCCAGATCCAGCAGCTCGAAAAGCGTTTGGGCGTAGTGCTTTTGGAGCGCACGACCCGACGCGTTGAACTGACCGAGGCCGGATCCGCGCTGCTCGACGAAGCGTCGAGTGCGCTTGCCGGGATAGCCGCGGGGCTCGACCGCGTGCGGCGCGTGGCACACGGGGAAGTCGGGCAGTTGCGGGTCTCGTTCACGCCGACCATCGCCTACGAGACGCTGCCCGCACTGCTGGAGGAAGCCTCGCTGCGCGCGCCCGCTCTGACCCTGCAGGTCAGCGAGATGTGGCAGGCCGAGAGTGTCGAGGCGATCCGCGCCGGACGGCTCGACGTCGGGCTCGCGCGCCACCCGGAGTTGCCCGACGAACTCGACTCGGTCCGCATTCGCGACGAGCCGATGGGAGCGGTCTTCGGCGTCGCTCATCCGCTGGCGCACGAGGACACGTTCGCGGCCGCCGATCTGGGCGACTCCGCCCTGGTGATCTGGCCGCGACGGTTCTCACCCGCCTTCTTCGACCAGGTCGTCGACAATTACCGGGCGGGCGGCTTCCACGGCGACATCGTCGAGATGCACATGCTCACGCGCGGATCCTTCCTCCAGGACCCCGCCGGGCGTCGCATGATTGAGAGCGGGCAGGCGTTCTCCGTCGCTTTCGAGCACGAGCACGACCCCATGCCCGAGGGCTTCGTGTGGCGTCCCGTGCAGGCAGGCCCGACGATCGCGGTGCACATGTACTGGCGTCGCCCGGCGTCGGCGACGGTCCGGAGGCTGGTCGGCATCGCCGAGCAGCTCGCCGAGAAGCGCGGCTGGCAGGCCGCCGACTGAAAAAACTCCCGTGGTGCACCACCGAGGGAACATTGCCCTCGACGGCCCACCACGGGAGAAATCTCAGCAGGGTTCAGGCCGCTCGACCGGCCTCGTGAGCCGTGGGCACCTCGATGAGGCGACCGGACTTCACGTCGTAGATGTAGCCGTAGACGGGGATGCCCGCGGGAACCAGTGGGTGCTCCTTGATGCGGCGGACGTCGGCGGTCACCGATTGTGCCTGGTCGGCGATGGTGAGCCAGTCGATGTAGTCGCCCTCGCTCGCGCCCGGGCCGGTCCCGACGTCGTAGAAGCCGTCGGGGCCCAGCGCAGCGGTCTCGAGGCTGTTGGCGAGCAGGCCGCGGATCACCTCGTCGGTGAAGAACTCCATGCCGCAGTTGGTGTGGTGGATGACGAACCACTCCTTGGTGCCCAGCAGCTTGTAGGAGATCACGAGTGAACGGATCGCATCGTCGCTGGCCCGACCGCCCGCGTTGCGGATGACGTGCGCATCGCCCTCGGACAGCCCGGCGTACTTGGCGGGGTCGAGGCGGGCATCCATACAGGTCAGGATCGCGAAGCCACGGGCCGGCGGCAGGGCCAGCTCGGACTTCTCGCCGAAGGATTCGGCGTAGGCCTTGTTGGCGGCGAGGACTTCGGGCAGGACAGACATGACTGACTCCAAGGGATCGATGATGATGCTGCGAGCCTAGGAACGTTGTGCCGTCGGGTGAACCCTTGCGCTCACCGTGAGGCTAAGGACCTTGGTACCGTCCACCGGTGAAGGTGAACCTCAACGCCGGATTCCTGGACACCCGCGAGATCGTCGAGCTCGCGAAGGCCGCCGACGAACTCGGCTACGACGGCATCGGGATTCCCGATCACGTGGTCAACCTCGCCGACCTCGACACGCCCTACCCGTACACCAAGGACGGCCAACGACGCTGGTCGCCGTTCACCGATTGGCCCGATCCGTGGGTGTTGGTCGGCGCGCTTGGGGCGTGCACGACGCAGATCCGGTTCATCACCACCGTCTACGTCGCGGCGCTGCGCAGCCCGTATTCGGCGGCCAAGGCGATCGGTACCGCATCGGTCCTGTCGCAGGGGCGACTCGACCTGGGTCTCGGCGTCGGGTGGTGCCGTGAGGAGTTCGACCTCCTCGACCAGCCTTTCGCCCAGCGCGGCAAACGTTCCGAGGAGATGGTCGAGCTGATGCGCGAGCTGTGGAGCCCGGGCTGGACCGAGTTCGACGGCGAGTTCTACTCGACCCCGAAGCTGGAGATGAGCCCGACGCCGCCGCCCATCCCGATCATGTTCGGCGGCCTCACCGACATCGCCCTCGACCGCGCCGCGCACTACGACGGCTGGATCGGCGACATCTGCAGCACCAACGAGGCCATCGACGTCGCTGGACGGTTGCACGAAAAGCGACGTGCCGCTGGGCTTCCCGTCGACGATTACACCGTCATGGTCGCGCTGAACGACGCCATCACCCCCGACGACATCGCGCGGGCCGAGGCGGGCGGCGTCACGCACATCATGACCCAGCCGTGGTGGTTCTACGACGGTCCCGACGCCACCCTCGACCAGAAGATCGACGCGATGTCGCGCTACCGCGAGGACTTCCTGCCGGGTTGACCTCCGAGGGCTGACCGTCGGATATTCCGATTCCCCCGCGCAAAACAATTGCAGGTGTAATTGTTTTATCCATGGGAAAGCTCGACGGAAGAATCGCGATCGTCACCGGCACCAGCCGCGGAGTCGGTGTGGGGATCGCCCACGCACTACTGGCGGAGGGGGCGACCGTCGTCGGATGCTCGCGCGGCGAACTGGCCGCACTCCCCGGGACCGACGACAACCCCGATTGGGCGGGCCGCAGTGCACAGTGGGTGTGCGACCAGGGCGATGTCGAGGCCATCGACGCCTTCGTGCAGCGCGTCGTCGACACCTACGGCCGCATCGACATCCTGGTGAACAACGCCGGCGGAACGGTCCCCACCCCGCACGTCGAGGACGTCCCCGAGTTGGTCCAGAAGATCCAGGGCGCTCCGCGCGCGGCCGACGACTTCGAGCGCACCGCCCTGTTCCACGCCTTCGCCGTCCAGATGAATCTGATCAGCCCGATGTGGTTCGCGATCCGCGTCGCACGGCAGATGAAGACCCAGGAGGGCACGGGCAGCATCGTCAACATCTCCAGCGGCGCCGGCCACCCCGCCGGGGCACCGACCCTCGTCTCCTACGGCGCGGCCAAATCGGGCCTCAACCACATGACGCGCTCGCTCGCACAGGAGTGGGGACCGCAGATCCGCGTCAACTGCGTCGCGCTGGGTCCGACGATCACCGACAACTTCCGCTCCTTCGTGCTGCCCGCCGACGACCCCACCGGACGCGAGTACTTCGACCTCGTCCCGATGAAGCGCGGCGGCGAGCCCGCCGAGGTCGGGGCCACCGTCGTGTTCCTGTGTGGCGGCGACGCGGACTTCATCAACGGCACGACCATCGAGTGCGACGGCGGCATGCTCCCCGGGGTCCTCTACGACGCCGGCCTCAAGACGATCACCGATCTCCTCTGACCCCCGTCCACCAGACACCAGACACCACCGGGAAGGCACCCCCATGACGCGCAGAGTCATCCAGTTCTCCACCGGCAACGTCGGCGAGCACGCCCTGCGAATGCTCATCGAACGACCCGACGTAGAGCTCGTCGGACTCCACGCCAGCAGTCCCGCGAAGATCGGTCGCGACGCCGGCGAGCTCGCCGGGCTCGACGTGACGACGGGGGTGCTGGCCACCGACGACCTCGATGCACTCGTGGCGCTGAACGCCGATTGCGTCGTCTACACGTCGCAGGCCGAAACCCGCGCCCAGGAGGCGATGGCCGAGATCGCCGCCTTCCTGCGCGCCGGCACCAACGTCGTCGGCACGTCGTTCGTCTGGCTCGTCGCGCCCGACCAAGCCGACGAGTGGCTGCGCGAACCCCTCGCCCAGGCCTGCGCCGACGGCGGGTCGACGCTCTACATCAACGGGGTGGACCCGGGCTTCTCCGGCGACACGCTGGTCTATGCAGCGCTGAGCGTGTCCGGGCGCGCCACTGCGATCACCGTGCAGGAGGTCTTTGACTACGGCTCCTACGACGACGCGGAGTTCACCGGCGTCAGCTTCGGCTTCGGCGAGGACCCCGGGCACACGCCGATCCTCTTCCTCCCCGGCGTGCTCTCGTCCATGTGGGGAGCGCAGGTACGCGACCTGGCCGACCTGCTCGGCGTCGAACTCGACGAGGTCCGCGAGCGGCATGAGACGTGGGTCGCAGACGAGCCGATCGACTGCACCATGATGCGCGTAGAACCGGGCAAGGTCGCGGCCATCCGATTCGCCGTCGAAGGGATCCGCGACGGTGCGCCGGTCATCACGATGGAGCACGTCAACCGCCTCACCGAGGCGGCCGCACCGGACTGGCCGTTCCCGCCGGAGGGGCGCCCGGGCGTGCACAGGGTCAAGGTCGACGGGGATCCGGGCGTCGAGATCAACGCTCACGTCGGGACCGACGTCGCCGACCACAACCAGGGCGGCGTGATCGCCACGGCGGCCCGCGCGGTGAACATGATCAATGCGGCGTGCGAGGCGCCCAGCGGTATCGTTGCCGCGCGCGACGTCGCGCCGAGCGACCACGTCCCCGGCCTCATGTGGTGACCAACGGGGTCGGCACGCGCGGAGTGGTTGCTGGCGGGGTGAGCGCGCGGCGGCCCGCGACCGGCAAGCAGGCGCGCGCGGACCGGAGCCGTCAGGCACTGATCGACGAGACCATCCGCTATGTCCTCGACGAGGGGTTCGCGCCGCCGAGTGTCCGGCAGATCGCGGCGCGCGCCGGGGTCACTTGGGGGGCTGTGCAGTACCACTTCGGGGACCTCGACGGGGTTCTGATGGCGGTCGTCGACTCAGGCTTCGACGACTTGCTGCGAATGCTCGACGAGGTGGCGGGCCACATCCCCGACGGTCCCGCGCCTGAGCGCGCCGCCTTCGTCGTCGACGCTGTGTGGCAGACGTTCTCCACCCCGGCTTCGAAGGCGGCCACGGCGATCCTGCTGTCGACGCGGTCGAACCGCACCGCCGAGGCCAACGCGCGCCTGGCCGACATGGCACGCAATCTTGGCGAGATCGGTGTGCGCCTGGCACCCGGGTTGGACCGCGGCGCGGCGGTCGCCCTGGGCAACCTGATCTGGAACACCATCCGCGGCCTGGTCACCGTCGAACTGTTGTGGCCCAAGCCCCTCGATACGGCGGCCGATCTCGCGATGTTGACCGAGGTAGTCGCTAGCTACCTCGAGTCTGCCGGCGGCGCAGCCTAATTCACCCGTTGGCGAACGGGTTGTTCTCGAACCACAGGTTGTCTTCGACGAGACGCTCGCTGCGCCACCCGTCAGGGGTGCGCACCAGTCTGTGGTTGTAGTAGCCGCCGCAGAACGACGTGCCCTCGACACCGGGGATCTGCAGCGGGTTGTAGAACATCGCGCGGACCGTCGCGGTGTCGCCGTCGATCTTGGAGTCGATGTTGAGGACGTAGTGCATCGTCATCGGCAGCAGGACGAGGTTCTTCGACAGCCAGTCGACCGTCTCGTCGAGCGTGCCGGCCTCGCCATGCGGCGCCGACGTGTAGTCGATCCACGCGCCGGGGGTGAACACCGTGCGGTAGAGCTCCCAGTCGCGCGAGTCGACGGCGGTCGCGTAGCGGGTGAGGAGGCGTCGGATCTCCGCCTCGTCGAGTAGGAGTTGCAGGGCAGAATCGTCGACGGTCATGCGGGCATCATGCCAGCAGTGCCGACGGGACCAGGGTGATGTCGAAGGGTTCGGTGAGGGTCACTTCCTCGTCCCCTGCCGCGTGGCCGGCTTGCACGTAGTCCTCATCACGCAACACCCACGCGGTGATCGAAGGCTCGTCGGGGTCGACCACCCAGTAGTTCGCGCATCCCGCCCGACGAAGACGGTCCTTCTTCAGCAGTAGATCGATGCTTCTCGTCGACGGGGAGAGGACCTCCACGGCGAGCGAGGGCGCACCCGGCAGGTCCCGGTCGGTGTACGCGTCCCGGGGAGCGACGAGGAGGTCCGGCTGGATCACCGTGTCCTGCGCGAGCACGACGTCGTACGGAGCGAAGAAGAGTTCCAAGTCGGCCGGACACGCCTCGAGCACGCGTACGACGAGACTCCTGAGCATCCTCTGGTGAATGGTTCGCGGCGCCGGGCTCACGATCAACACCCCATCGAGGAGTTCGTACCGGTGCCCGTCATCGGGCATCGCATCGAGGTCGTCGCGGGTCAGTGCCCGACCCCGCGGCAGGCCCAGCACCTCTGTCGTCATAGCAGTCATCGTAAGCTCCTCCATCCCCCATGGCCACGCAATCTATCGGCCCGCGGCGACGCCCCAGCCCCGCTCAACCGCCCGACGACACCAATCTGTGGAAAACGGAGAACTGTGGAAATCTCCGGCGCAGGTACCTACCCGCCCGCCTGTGATCCTGCGAAGTAGGCGACTTTCACCTGCACCTTCGTCGGCGGGCCGAAGTGGGGGTTGCCCGGACCGAGTTGGCCCATCTCGACGGTCCAATAGGCCTTCGACCGATCGACCGCCGACGTCGCATTCTCGCCCTGTAGCACCACGTCGCTGCCCTGACCCGTGCACGAATACGCCCCGACCATCCCGTCAGAGCGCCCGCCCCATGCGCCACCGACGCGCGCCCGGCAGCGCCTGCCGTCGGCCAGTTCCATCCCCCACGGCTCAGGTTGGGCCAGCGGCTCGGCCTGCAACGGCAGCTTGCCCGACGTGATCCGCCACTCGAGGAGCTCGCGCGACCACGGACCAGTACCGCACAAGAGTTTTACGCCCTCCCCCGGCCAGCACACATCGGGATTCTGCGCCGACGCCCCGCACCCGCCGAACACGCCCATCGTCGTCGCAGCGCGGCTGATCGTCGCATAGTCGCAGTCGATGGTGTTGTCGTCGATCGGCGGCGCGGCATGAAAGCCCTTGGCCGGCTTACCGTCGACGACCGCAACGATCGTCTCGACCTTCGTGCCCTTGTCCGGCCCGGGTCCGGGCGACGTATTGCACGCGGCGAGGAACAGCACACCCATCACGACGAGTAGTAGACGCATGTACCCACTCTCCCACTCCAGTCACGCAGCGCGGATGTGATCAGGCACCGCCGATCGGCGGTGCCTGACGCGAATCCCGTTGCACGAGCGTTAACTCAGGCGAACACCGCCCGCACTGCGTCGGCATCGCCTTCGACGACGAATGGACCATCGTCGACGGTGAGCAGGCCGGCAGCCAGTCCGAGGAGCGGGTGGGCCTCGCCGACGACGACGCCGTCGACGTCCCGGCCGTCGGGCTTGAGGACCTCGAATCCTTTGCGCGTGGCACTGACGAGGACCGTCTCGTCGTCGATGCGCAATCCCACCGTTGCCGACCGCGTCGGTGTGCGACGACCGGCCAGCAGCGCCGGGAGCGCGACGACCAGCCAATCGACCTGGAACTCGTCGTCACCCGGTCCGGGGATCATCAACGGCGTCGACCAACGCACAAGCGCCTCGATGGGTTCGCGAAGGCCGGCACCCCATTCGGTCAGTGCGTATTCGACACCGCCGGACCCCACGCGCTTCTCGAGGACCCCGGACGCCTCTAGGTCGCGCAGACGGTTGGCCAGCAGGTTGGTCGCGATGCCGGGCAGCCCCGCCTGCAACTGCCCATACCGTGCCGGGCCGACGAGGAGTTGACGCACGATCAGCAGGCTCCACCGATCACCCACGACGTCCAATGAGCGCGCAAGGCCGCAGAACTGACCGTATTCCTTCATCTGAACTCCCACTTGACTTTCTAAAGCATTCACTTGATTATATCAAGCACCCTGTTTGAGAGGCACATCATGACCAACACCCTGCGACCCGACTGGGTCGACGACGACCTCTACCCGTTCACGAGCCGCTTCGCAGACGTCGACGGTCATACGCTCCACCACATCGACGAGGGCACCGGCCCGACGCTGCTCTTCGTCCACGGCAACCCCACCTGGTCGTTCCTCTACCGCGACACCATCGCCAACCTGCGGGACGACTTCCGCTGCATCGCCGTCGATCTTCCCGGCTTCGGGCTGTCCACCGCGGCGGCCGGGTTCGGCTATCTGCCCGCCGACCACGCCGACGCGCTCACCGCATTCGTCGACCAGCTCGGCATTAGCGATGCGACTCTGGTCTGCCACGACTGGGGCGGGCCGATCAGTCTCACCGTCGCCACCCGTCGACCCAATGCCTTCTCCCGGTTCGTCATCGCCAACACGGCCGGGTGGCCGGCCGACGATCTCAGCATCAAGCTCGTCTCTCACGCACTGGGCAGCCCGATCGGGCGGCTGTTGATCCAGCGGTTCAATCTGTCAGTCAACGGACTGCTACCCGCGGGGCACCGACTGCGAAAGCTCACCGACGGCGAGATGGCGCACTACCGCAAGGCTCTAGACACCAGTGAGCGACGTATTGGGTCGGCCGTCTTTCCGCGCGAGATCACCGGTAGCCGCGATTTTCTCGCCACCCTCCAGGCGTCACTTCCCGACCTCGCCGACCGTCCCGCACTCATCATCTGGGGCGACGCCGATATCGCATTCGGCGACGACGCGCGGCGGCGCTGGGAAGAAGTCTTCCCCGACCACGAGACGACGATCGTCAAAGGGGGCGGGCACTACGTGCAGTCCGACGCACCTGAGCAGTTCATCGGGGCCATCCGAGACTGGTGCAACCGGGTCTAGTCACCCGCCCAGCAACTCGCGGATGTCGCCCTCGGTGATGCCGGCGCCGAAGAGGTCGCCGTCGTCGACGACGGCGTTGAACAGCTCGCGCTTGCGGTCTTGCAACGCCACGACCTTCTCCTCGATCGTCCCCGCGGACACCAACCGGTACACGGTCACCGGACGCGTCTGCCCGATCCGGTGGGCGCGGTCGACGGCTTGCGCCTCGGCGGCCGGGTTCCACCAGGGGTCGCAGACGAAGCAGTAGTCGGCCTCGGTGAGGTTCAGCCCGAAGCCGCCGGCCTTGAGACTGATCAGGAACACATGGACGCCACCCTCGGTGAACTCGGCGATCGCCGCCGACCGCGCCTTGGCCGTCATCGAACCGTCGAGATAGGCGTAGGCGATCCCCATCTCGTCGAGCCGCTGCCGCACCAACGCCAAGAAGCTCGTGAACTGGCTGAAGACGAGCGCCGAATGCCCCTCGGCGATCAGTTCGGGCAGCTGCTCGGCGAGGTGGTCGATCTTCGCCGACGCAACGTCGGCATCCTTCTCGTCGACGAGTCCGGCGTGCAGGCTCAGCTGCCTCAGCATCGTCAACGACCGGAAGATCTCGAAGCGATTCTTCTCCCAATCCCCCAGCAGCCCAAGGACTTTCTGGCGTTCGCGGTTGAGGCGCGTCTGATAGATCTTCTCGTGCCGCGGGTGCAGGTCCAGCGCGAGCACCTGCTCCTGCTTGGGCGGCAGGTCTTTGACGACCTGCGCCTTGGTGCGCCGCAGCATCACCGGTTTGATGCGCTTGCGCAGCAATGCCAACCGGTCGGGTTCAGTGCCCGACTCGATCGGCTTGCGGAAAAAGTCGGTGAAGGCCCTCGGCGACGGGAAGAGCCCCGGGGCACCCACCGAGAGCAACGCCCACAGTTCCATGAGGCTGTTCTCCATCGGCGTGCCGGTCATCGCGACCTTCATGCCCGCGTTGATCCGCCGCGCACACTGGTGGGTCTTGCCGTTGTGGTTCTTGATGAACTGCGCCTCGTCGAAAAGCACTGCCGCCCAGTCATATTCATCGAAGGCCGCGAACTGCAGGCGGAACAGCGTGTACGACGTCACGACGATCCGCGCGTCGTCGATCTGCTCGTCGATCGGCCCGTCGGTGCGCGGCGACGACACAGCGGCAGCGCTCGCCGACGGCAAGAACTTCTCCGCCTCGCGCACCCAGTTCCCGACGACGCTGGTCGGCGCGATCACCAGGAACCGCAACTCCGGATCACTCTCCAACGCGTACGCCATCAACGACAGCGCCTGCACCGTCTTGCCCAGGCCCATATCGTCGGCGAGGATCCCGCCGATCTGGTTGTCCCACAGGAACGTCAGCCAGTTGTAGCCATCGACCTGGTAGTCGCGCAGTTGCGCCTGCAGGGCTGTGGGCGGTTCGTGGTGCTGGGGCGGCGAAGCCGACGCCAAGCGCGCCATGCGCTGCTGCCACTGCGCCAGATCACCGTCGACCACTCCGAGCGACAGCAGCTCTTCCCACAGCGTCGCGTTGTACGAGTCGCGGCGCACCCGCGAGCCTTCGATCTCGCCGAGCGCCTTCGCCTCGTCAAGCAGCTCGGTCAGCCGCTGCAGCGCAGGGTGGTCGAGCGGGAAGTACGTCCCGTCGTCGAGCAACATGTGCGTGGCCGAACTGTTCAGTTCGACGATGAGCCGGTCCATCGGCACGACAACCCCGTCGACCTCCACCCGCAGGTGCAGGTTGAACCAGTCGTTGCCGCCCACCCCGTCGGCGGTCAGGGTGATGTCGGGTTCGCCCTGCGCCGCACGGAAGCGGTCGCCGTCACCGTCGACCTCGACGCGGATACCGTTCTCGCGCAGCAGCGGCAGGACCTCGTGGCACAGCACGGCAGCATCGATCGGCGAGTAAGTGTAGGTGCGACGCAGCAGGTCGACGTCGGCTCGGCGCGCGGCGTCGGGGACCGTCGGCGCATTCGACAGCACGGTGATCGCATCGACCAGCGACTTACTGCCCGTGCGCCGCAAGTCCTGCTGCATATAGTGGATCGCCTGATTGCGCCACCGGGTGCACACCGCGGCGACGGTCTGCATCGCGTCGCGCACCCCGGCCAGCGCCGCTGTCTCGGCGGCGCGGTCGCGATAGGCGAGGGAGGCCGTTGCACCGTCGACCGGTTTGAGCCGGCCGTTGATGTCATAGGCGGCGCTCCACTGCACACGCGCGCCCTGATCGGAGAGGTCGACGCGCAGCAGCGGGAACGGGCCCAGGATCTCCGGCTTCACCATGGCGTCGTCGTCGATGAGCACAGGCAGTGCCGCAGGCAGGCTGGGGACGACCTCGGTGGCGAACTCGGCGACCTCCTCGTCGGGGATGTGCATCGCCGGCGCGGCCAGCAGCCGTTCCAGCCCGCGATCGTCGCCCGGGGATTCGAAGCGCCCGATGAGCATCACGTCGTCGGCGATCGAGTACATCCCGTGCGGGCGCGGCACACCGATGAGGCCGACCGATCCGCCGTGATAGGCCTCGTGGTTGACGTGGACGAAGGTCGTGACGGTGATCCCGCCGCCGCGTTCGGCGCGCTTGACCTCCAGCCCGACGCCGGAGGTCTTGACCAGCTCGATCTCTGAGACACCCAGCGACGGCGACGGGATGAGCGCGATCCCGGCGTCGCGGGCGTCGGCGAGCAGGTCCCAGATGTCGGGCGGGGAGGCACCCAGCGCGATCGCCCCGGCGTTCTGCGCCTGATAGTTCGTCGAGAAGGCGCGGGCGATGGCCCTGGCCGCACGGAGCTGACGGTCGTCGAACATTTCCGGATCGAACCGGGTCATGATTCCTGGTGTGAAGCCCGACCCGCTGATCGTCGCGTTCCAGGAGATCCCGGTCTTCACCCAGCTCCCGGACTTGCCCGTGGTGAGCAGCGTGATCGTAGGTGCGGGGTGCTGGGCGTAGCGCGTGCTCTTCGGCAGGTGGAACTGGATCGCCAGCGGCGCGACCCCGGCGGGCAGGGCCAATTCGGCCGCCGGCGCGTCGACGCTCAGCCCGCCCAACACCGAGCGCCACGGCGCCTGGACCGGATAACCGGGCGTTGCGGTCGACGGGTCACGGGACTCGGTGATCAGCAGTGCGACGGTGTGCTTGCAGTAATACCCGACCGGACATGAACACCGGGCGTCGACGAGGTCGCGGTGGTGTCCGCGCGGGGCGAAAGCGACCTCGACGTCGTAGATCTCGCCGGACCCGATGCACTTGGCCACGAGGAGCAACTCGTCGGCCGACCACCGGGCGTTCATGATCCGACGATCAGCCGCGTAGCGCGTGCCTCGGGTGATGGTGCCGGCGTCGAATTCGCGCGCCAATTCCCCGGGGCTGTACGAGAGCGGGAGGAATGGCATGGGACCCACCCTAGGCGCTGCCGACGACACCGGGGCGACTCGAGACGGCCGCCTGTGGATAACTGAACGCCTGTGGATAACCACCCCTAGTGGTAAGTCCGCGACTTGGCGAACAAGGAGTGTCAGAGGTCGGGCGTAGCGTCGGAGACGCCCCGATCGAAGACCTCACGAAAGGACCAGTCATGGCCTTCTACACACCGGTCGAACTCACCGTCGACGTCACCGGCGAGAAGCTCGAACTACTCAACTTGCTGCGCGATCAGCGGAACCTGTTCCTGGTCACGGTGCGCAACCTCACCGACGAGCAGGCGCGTCAGCGGACCACTGTCAGCACGCTCACGCTGGGCGGTCTCGCCAAACACCTGGCGACGGGCGAGCAACGAACCGTCTTGGGGATCACCGAGCCCGACGAGAACGCCGTGTTCGACCCGGCTACGCTCGCCGACAACTACACGCTGCTGCCCGACGAGACGCTCGAGCAGTACGTCACCCTGTTCACCGAGAGCGCCGACGCCTACGACCGCGTGATCGCCGAGGCGGACCTCGACACCCTCATCCCGATGCCGACGACACCGTGGGCACCCGAACGCGAGTGGCTCTCAATACGCACGCTGGTGGTCAACAAGCTCCGCGAGACTGCGCACCACTGCGGCCATGCCGACATCATCCGCGAAGCACTCGACGGCCAGACAACCATGGCCGCCATCTCCGAAGGCCAGCCGTGGGCCGACGAGGATTGGATCTGAGGACACCGGCGTTGATGCCGCCTGCCCTCAGCCCGCGCACCGAGCCGTGAGTCGCGCCGGTTGAGCGCCGGCCGGCCCTTAGCTCAGCGGCCCAGTCGGTAGTTCGCGGCGGACCAGCTTGCCGGTGGGGTTGCGCGGCAGCGAGTCGACGAAGATCACGTCGCGCGGCACCTTGTAGCGCGCGAGGTTGGCCTTCACATGCGCCTTGATCCCGTCCTCGGTCGGGGCCTCTTCGCCTTCGGCCGGGACGATGAAGGCGCGCAGCCGCTTGCCGAACTCCTCGTCGTCGACGCCGATCACTGCCACGTCGGCAACACCGTCGTGGGCGGCGAGAAGGTTCTCGACCTCCTGCGGGTACAGGTTCTCGCCGCCGGAGACGATCATGTCGTCGTCGCGACCGGCGATGTGCCACAGGCCGTTGTCGTCGACGAACGCCATGTCGCCCGAGGACATGTGGCCGTCGATGACCTGCTTGGTCCGGCCGTCGGTGTAGCCCTCGAAGGGTGCACCGTTGCGGACGAACAGGCGGCCCGGGGTGTTGGTGGCAGTGATGCGCTTGTCGTTGTCGTCGTAGAGGCGCAGGTAGCTCGACACCGGCGCCTTACCGATCGTGCCCGGCGACTGTCGCAGGTCCTGCGGCGTTGCGACCGAGACGACGGCCACCTCCGTCGACCCGTACAGGTTGTACAGCGTGTCACCGAAGGTGTCCTGCCACCGCTCGCACAGGGCCGGCGGCAGCGCCGAGCCGGCGACGACCACCGTCTTCAGCGAGGACGTGTCGTAGCTCTTGATGACGTCGTCGCCCAGGGCGAGGATGCGGTAGAGCATGGTCGGTACGGCGACGAGGACCTCGGCCTTGTTGTCCGCGATCGCGGCGAGGGTCTTCTCCGGGTTGAACCGGCGCATGAGGACGGCGGTGTTGCCCAGCGCGGTCAGGATGCCCCAAAGCGCCCAGCCGGTGGAGTGGAAGATCGGCGAGACGATGACGGCCGCCTTGCGCTGCGGCAGCGGGATGCGGTCGAGGACCAGGGCACCGGCGAACGGTGAGATCTTGGAGCGACGCGCGCCCTTTGGCAGTCCGGTCGTGCCGCTGGTGAGGATGACGAAGCCGGCGAATTCCTCGGGCCGCGGCGGAACGGAGGTGTTGCCGTGGGTGGCAAGGTCCTCGACCACGCGGACGCCTGCCGGTGCCGCGGTGTCGACCCAGGTGAGGTAGCGCTTCTCGGCGGGGAAGTCTTCGACCAGCCCGCTGAACTCCTCGTCGTAGAACACGGCCTTGAGGCCCTCACGTGCGGCCACCTCGTTGAACTGCGGCTTGCCGAAGCCGGTGTTCATCATGGCCAGGCGCACTCCGGCGCGGCCGGTGGCGGCGATCAGCGTGAGCAGACCGCGGTGGTCGCGCGCGATGATCCCGACGATGTCGCCCTTACCGAGACCGTCGGCGTGCAGCTGGTTGGCGATGGCGTTGGCCCGGGCATCGAACTCGGCGTAGGTCAGGGGGCCCGCCTCATCGACGATCGCGAGCTGGTTCGGGCACTCCAACGCATACTTCTCGACCACCGACGCGATCGGGCCGATCTGTTCACCGAGCTTGGCCAATTCGACGGTCTTCTTGGGCTTGCGCAGGTCCAGGACACCAGCGCCCTGCAAGACCTTGACGGCCCCGATGAGATCGGAGACCTGCTCGAACATGTTCCGCAACGAGGGCATGACACCTCTTCTTTCTGACTACGCGCGTTGTCTGAATCTGATTTTAGCGGTATGTGATGGGCACCACGCTACCCGGGGCCGCCTCCCTTTCCAGCCCCGGGGCAGACCTCGAGCACCATCACCAGGTTGGTCGCCGCGACCTCCCGCAACCCCGGGACCCGCAGCACCCACCACAGCGCCCGCGGCACGTACCTGGGGAACGCGCCGACAAGTCGGGCCCCGCGCGCCGACCGCCCCCAGGCCAGCCCCTGGGCCGCGGTCACCGCGAATAGGGATTCGCCGTAGAGGTTCTTGGGCGGATGCCCGTGGCGGCGGGTGTAGCGCGCCGCCGCGCGGTGCCCACCCAGGTAGTGCGACAGCCCCATCTCGTGGCCGCCGAACGGTCCCCACCACAGGGTGTAACTGAGGATCACCGTGCCACCCGGGCGTGTCACACGGATCATCTCGTCGGCCATCTCCCACGGTCGGGGGGTGTGCTCGACGACGTTGGACGAGAGGCACACGTCCACCGATCCGTCGGCGAACGGCAGCGCCTCCCCCGACGCGCGGACGGTCGTGCGGTGGGCCAGACCCGCAGCCCGCAGCTCCCCGGCGTCGGGGTCGACCGCCAGGTAGTGCGCCCCACGCTCGGCAAACGCGTCGGCGAAGTAGCCGGGCCCGCCCCCGACGTCGAGCACGACCGCACCGTCGATCCCGACCACCGCGTCGACCATCGTCGCCGTGTCGCGCGCCAAGGCTCCATAGAAGCGAGCGGGATCGGACTGTTCGTAGCGGAAGTCGCGCAACAGTCCCACGGCCCGCCGCCACGTCGCGAGCCGGCGCATCCGGTCAAGCACGCGGGTCGCCGTTTCCAACGCGGGCGACCACGCCGTCGATGAACAACTCCAGCGCGTAGGCGAACTCGGCGTCGAGCGAGCGCGGATACTCCGTGACCCCGCTCAGCGCGGGAAAACGCTCCGGATCGAGCGATGCGTAATACTCGCGGACCTCCTCGACGATGGCGACCTCGTCGTCGGCGCCCTGCACCGCCGACCCGACGACCAGCCGTCCCAGCGCCGCATACGTGTCGGCCGCGTCCGCGGGGGCCAAGCCGTCACGGATCATCTGTTGGATCCCAGCCTCCTGCCGGAACAGTGCCACCGGGCCGACAGGTCGCTGCAATAGGAACAATCGAGCAGCCGCGGGGTGGCGACGCAGGACACGGAAGCTGGTCCCCGCGCCGATCCGGATCCGCTCGGCTAGGTGCTCGACGCCGGGCCGCGACGACGATCCCTGCAGCTCCTGCGCCAATTCCGTCATCGTCTCGCCCATCAGGCGGTCGACGATCAGCGCCTCCAACTCCTCCTTGCCACCAGGCAGTTGGCGGTACAGGGTCGCCGTCGACGAGTCGAGAGCGGCGGCCAGCGAGCGCATCGACAGGGCGTCGGCACCACCCTCGTCGAGCAGCGTCACCGCCGTCTCAAGGATCTGCTCGAGCGACCGCGACGGCCGACCACGACGACGCCCCCTGCGCCTCGAATCCGCCTCTCGGCGCTCCCACCAGCGCGGCGAACCGGGCACGGCAGTCGCGTCGTCGGTCACGACAGAAACCTTAGTCGCCGCCCAGCCTGCGTATCCTGGTCCCGTTATGTCGCACCCCGCCCGCACCCCCGCCGTCGCGCTGTTGTGCTGGCGCGACCTCGACCACCCGCAGGGCGGCGGGAGCGAGCTGTACATCCAGCGCGTCGGTGCCGAACTGGCCCGGCGGGGCATGCGGGTCACGCTGCTCACCGCGGGCTTCCCCGGTTGCGACGATGAGACCGTCGTCGACGGGGTTCGCATCGTGCGGCGCGGTGGGCGGTTGTCGGTCTATCCGCGGGCCGTCGGGATGTTGCTGGGCGCGCGGATCGGCGTCGGCCCGTTGCGCGGCTTTGCCCCCGACGTCATCGTTGACACCCAGAACGGTGTCCCCTTCTTCGCATCCCTGGTGTCGCGGCGGACCGTCGTTTTGGTCCACCACTGCCACCGCGAGCAGTGGCCGGTCGCGGGGCCGGCGCTGTCGCGACTCGGGTGGTGGATCGAGTCACGCCTGTCGCCGTGGGTGCACCGGCGTCGGCGGTATGTGACGGTGTCACGGCCGTCGCGAGCCGAGTTAGTCGGACTCGGCGTCGACGGGGAGCGGATCTCGGTCGTCCGCGCCGGGATCGATCCGGTGCCGGTCGTCGATTCGGCGCGCACAGATGGCTTGGTTGCGACCGTTGGGGCCGCGCCTGCTCCGGGTCCAGAATCGGCCGGACCGCGCATCGTCGTGCTGTCACGGTTGGTGCCACACAAGCAGATCGAGCATGCGCTCGACGTGTTGGCCGCGCTGCGCGACGAGGTCGAGGACTTGTCGATGGACATCGTCGGCGGCGGTTGGTGGGACGAGCAGTTGAAGGCCTACGCGCGGGAGTTGGGTGCGGCGGACCGCGTCGTGTTCCACGGGCATGTTTCGCAGCAGCGCAAGCATGAATTGCTCGCGGGGGCGCGAGTCCACCTCATGCCGTCGCGCAAGGAGGGGTGGGGCATCGCGGTGGTGGAGGCCGCCCAGCACGGCGTCCCGACCGTTGGATATCGCGCCTCGGCCGGACTCACCGACTCGATCGACGACGGTGTGACGGGACTCCTCGTCGACGGTCGTGAGGAACTGATCGCCGCGACGCGAAAGCTGTTGGAGAATCCGGGATTCGCCGGGCAGCTAGGCGATGCCGCCCGCGACGCCGCGACGGGCTACTCCTGGTCGGCCACGGCCGACGGATTCACCGAGGTCTTCGCCGAGGTCAATCCCGACGTCGCCTGGTAGTCGGGACGTATCGAGACCCCGCAAGCAGACATGCCAAGACGAGCACAGCCAGCCAAACCAGGTGCAAGACGATCATCGTCGCGCGATGAACCGGCGAAGCACCGGGAACGATCACCGGGTTCTCCACCCGATAGAGCGTGAGGTAGTCGCCCCGGAAAACCGGTGTGGCCGAGTCGAATCCCGACGGCCGACCGTTGCGCTCCGGTTCCTCCACGAGGACCCATCCGACGCCGTGTGAGGCCAGCTCCTTCGGCCCGGCCCCCTCCTCCAGCGCCAGTCGCACTTGCGCCCCCCGCGTCGAGGGATCCGCGTCGACGGGCTTCCCGTCGACCTCCAACTCCCCGTCCTCCAGGACCGGCGCGCGCAGTAGTCGGCGCGCGGGGTCGAGGCTCTGCGTCGGCGCGAAGGAATAGTCGCGGGTCATTCCCGTCGGCCACAGCGCGACTGCCCCTTGGTCGTCGGGGATCATCTGGGCCACGGCCTGCCAGTCGGACGGGAGGTCGACGGGGTGCAGACGCAGCGCCGCGTCGGGCAAGGGTCCGACGGTCAGCAGCGCGACAGCCGCGAAGGCGAACCCGACGGGCACGAGGCGCGTCAGCGCCCCGACCGCCCCGGCGACGCCGATCGCGACGGCGGGTAGCAGTAGCGCGAGGAACTTCTGGGTGTCGCGCAGCAGCCCGGCACCGGGTACGTGTTCGAGGAGCGCCGACATCACGGCGAGGCCGGGTGTGGTGGAGGCGAAGACCGCCAGGGCTGTCGTGAGCAGGGCGAGTACTGCCGCGACGACGAGGAGCACGCGGGCCGACGAGGTTGGCAAGTCACCTCGCGCGGTCTCGATACGCCCCACTCGTTCCTCGCGGAGCACTCGACCACCGACGGACCACCACCCCGCGCCAACGACGGCGAGCAACAGGACCGTCGCGACGGCGCCCCACCAAGTCGTCCGACTGCCCGGCACCGCGTCGGCGTTCCAGATCCCGCCCATGCCCAACGCGGTGAGGACACGCCCCAAGCCGGGCTCGGCGCGCAGCGCGAACGCTTCGGCGCCACCGGGATCGCCGGTCGTCGGGGACTGGTTCAGCACCGTCGCCACCAGCCACGGCAGTGCGCCGACGACGACGGGGATGATCGCCGCGGCTGACCGTCGCAGATCTTTCCGCCATGCCAACGGCACGATCACGGCGGCGACGACCACAATCGCCGCGAGCAGCGACCCCGTCGGAGTCAGACCGGCACCGACGACCGCAGCCCACAGCAGCGGCCACCCACCCCTCTCATCGGACCAAATGCGTTGCGCGGCAACAAGAACCCACGGGATCGCGGCATAGCCTGCGATGAGACTCCACTGCCCCTGCATCAACCGCTCCGCCACCCACGGGTTCCACACCGCGACCAGCCCCGCGGCACACGGAGGCGCCCAACCTGGAACGAGCCGCGACACCAAGACCCCGGCACCGAGTCCGCCGAGCGCCAACGAGATCCACGTCATCGCGATGAGGACGAGGGTCCCCGGCACTGCCGCACTGGCCATCGCAAGCAAGCCATCTTGCGGGACCGCGCGGGCTGGGGCGTCGCCGAGGCCCAGCGCGGCGTCGGTGAGATACGAGCGCGGCGTCGACACCGCGTCGCGCATCAGCAGCGGACCGCCGCGCAACGCCGCGCCCAGGACGAGCGCACTGCTCACCGCACTGACTGCGAGCAGTGGGCGCACCCGGATCCCCTAGTAGTGGTAGGTGTCCGACGGTGCGGCGCGGTGGCCGGCCTCGTCGGTGGCGTAGCTACTCGACGTGATGCCGTAGGAGCGGGCGAGGTCGAGGATCTTCGTGGCGCGGGCGATGCGCGGGAGGTCGGAGCCGTTGCGGATCTCGCCACCGTCGCGGTCGAATTCGGCGAAGAACTCGCGCGCCCAGTTGATGTCGTCCTGCGACGGCGAGAGCCCCTCGTTGACCGGGGCGCACTGCTCGGGGGTCAGGCAGATCTTGCCGGTCATGCCGAACTCGACGCTGACCGACGTGGCCTCCGAGAGCTTCAGTGCGCTGGAACCAACCGTCGGGCCGTCGATGGCACTGGGCAGATGCGCCGCCTTCGCCGCGATGGTGAATCGCGACCGCGCGTACGCCAGGGTCAGCGGGTTCTCACCGAAGCCGGTGTCGCGACGGAAGTCGCCGATACCGAACGCCAGGCGGAAGGTGCCCTTGGCCGATGCGATCTCACCGATCCGCTCGAGGCCGCGCGCCGTCTCGACGAGGGCGACGATCGGCACGTTCGGCAACCGGGCGGCCGTCTCGGTGACATGGTCCATCGACTCGACCATCGCGAGCATGACCCCACCGATGGGGGTCTTCGCCAGTGCCGCGAGATCGTCGGCCCACCACGGCGTACCGAACCCGTTGATACGCACCCAGTCCGGGTTGCCCTCGCTGATCCAGCGAACCGCGTTGTCACGCGCGCTGACCTTGTCCTTCGGGGCCACCGCGTCCTCGATGTCGATCACGACGATGTCGGCGCGCGACCGCGCGGCCGGCTCGAAGCGCTCGTACTGGGCGCCGTTGACGAGGAGCCAGCTGCGGGCGAGCACGGGATCGATGCGCGACCCGACGTCGTCGGTGTCGGGGCTGGTCACGAATTCTTGGTCATACACACCGTCTATCGTCGCCCATCGGTCCTGGCGATGCCAAAGCGGCCACGGTGACCAGGCACACTGAACGGCGTGAGTGCAGGTGGCGCGGTGCGGTCGGTGGGGGCGGTGACCGTCGGTGCGATGGTCGCCAACATCGCCGCGTACCTGGTCGCCATTCCGGCCAGCCGCGTGCTGGGAGCCACCGACTACGGGGTGTTCGGGGTGGTCATGGCCGCAATGGTGGTCGTGGCGGCGCCGTCGTTGGCGGTGCAGGCGGTGATTGCGCGCGAGGTCGTGCGCGGACGGTCGGGGCTGGTGCGGCTCGGTGTGCAAACGGCAGTACTGGTCGCGGTGTTCTCGCTGGTCGCGGGTGCGGTGCTGGTTCCGTTGACGCGGGTGCCGGTGGCGGCCGCCGCGGCCGGGATGGTGATGGCGCCGCTGATCACGCTGACCGCCGCGGCACAGGGGTTCCTGCAGGGCCGAGCGGAGTTCCGGCGGCTCGGTTGGCTCTTGGGGCTGGTGGGAGTCTTGCGGTCGGGACCGATGATCGCCGCGCTGCTGTTGGGGGCGTCAGCCACTGTGGCGCTGTGGGTGGGGGCGGTCGGCACGCTGATTTCGACGGCTTTCGCGTGGGGGCTGCTGAAAAAGTCCCCCTCGGCCCCCGCCGAGGGCAATATTCCCTCCGCTGCTCACCAGGGGAGCTTCTTCAGCAGTAGATCCGACGTCTGGAGCGTCCTGGGCGCATCACAGGTGCAGTTGGCCCTGCTGGTGGCGGTGTCGATCGACCTTCTGCTTGCCCGCGTCGTGCTCTCCGATGCCGACGCGGGCGTCTATGCGCTCGGCGCGATCGCGACGAAGGCCGCATTCTGGCTGCCGCAGGCGATCGGGACCGTGGTCTATCCGCGTCTGGCCACACCGGAACGGCGGGCGCAGTCGTTGCGCATTGCCGTCGGGGTGGTGTCGGGGATCGGCGGGATGACGGTCGTGGGCACGTGGCTGGTCTCGCCCCTGGTCCCGCGCATCGTGGGCGACGAGTACCGGCCACTGACAGGCATCTTCTGGTTGTTCGCCCTGACCGGGGCCATCCTGGCCGTCTTGGGCTTGCTCCTCTTGGCGGTCATCGCCGCGCAGCGCACCGTCGTCGGGATCGTCGTGTGGGTGTCGGTCGCTGTTGAGGCCGCGGTGATCCTGCTGTGGGCCGATTCGGTGACGTCGCTGGTCGTGATCGCGGTGTCGGCGGCCGCGGTGATGACCGGGATCTGCCTGGCGCTCGCCCGATCCGCAAGCTAGATCCAACTCGGCGAGGGTTTGCCCACTCCGACGGCTGTTGGCGAGCTACGCGCGCTGTTGGATCTACTCGGTCACGGCAGAAAGTAGTCATTGAGGGTCACCATCTGCAGCTTGCGCCGACGGATGATGCGCGTGAAGTCGCCGAACACTTGGGTGACCGGGTCGTGGTTGGCGTGGCCGATGACGATGCGCTGAGCACGGAAATACTTGCGTGCCATGCCGATGAGGAACTTCTCGGTCACCAGGCCGGAGTCGGCGATCGACCCGTCCCACAGGGTGGGCATCGTGTAGCCGAGGTCGGCGGCGACCTTGTCGACTTGGGCATTGCGGTAGCCAAACGGCGGGCGGTAGTAGGGGGTGCCGTCAACGCCATATGTGTTGCGCAGGAATCGTTTGGTGCGTCCCAGCTCGTCGGCGATGCCACGGGCGCTCAGCGAGGTCAGGTCCGCATGACTCCAGCTGTGGTTGCCCAACTGGACCTGCCCGGATTCGACGAGGGGCGCTAAGGCGGCTTTGTTCTCGCGCCAGCTGTCGTATTGGCCGGTGACGAAGAAGGTGAAGCGCGCTCCGGTGGTTTTCGCGAATTCGCAGTACGCGCCGACAACCTCCGAGCTCGCACCATCGTCGACGGTCAGCGCGAGTGCTCGCCCCTTGCCGGGCAGCGCAGTGATCGGGGTGTCCGGCAGCGGTATCCGCGTCGACGGCAAGGGGCCGTCGAGGGGCAGTCGCGACGGGGGCGGACTCAGCGTCGGGGATATCGGATAGGCGACTTCGCTGGGACTAGCCCCGTCGTCTTTCGGCGCGCAAGCCGTGAGCGCCCCCGCTGTTCCGGCGGCCAAGGTCGCGAGGAACATCCTTCTGTCCACACCCGAACACTATCCGACAAAACGGACATCGCTAAGCAGGGAGACGCCGCACGGCGACGTCGAGCAACCATTGCCACGAAGGCGCGCCGCCTTCACCAGAACAGCACTGCGACAAACGAATCAGGCCCCGCACTCCTCGGGGGAATGCGGGGCCTGATCGGCTTGAGTGGGCGAACCCTAGGCGTTGGCCTTGGTCAGGGTCTCGTTGGTGAGCTTCTCACCGCGAGCGGCCTTCTCGACGAGCGAGGCCGGCGGGGTGAAGTTCGCACCGTACTTCGACGCCAGATCGTTGGCGCGGTCGACGAAGCCCTGCAGGCCACCCTCGTACTGGTTGATGTACTGGATGACACCACCGGTCCAGGCGGGGAAGCCGATACCGAAGATCGAGCCGATGTTGGCATCCTCGACGGAGGTGAGCACACCCTCGTCGAAGCACTTCACGGTCTCGAGGGCCTCGGCGAAGAGCATGCGCTCCTTCATGTCCTCCAGCGGGATCTCCTTGCTGCCCGACTTGAAGTGCTCGCGGACCTCGGGCCAGATGAGGTCGCGCTTGCCGTCGGTGTAGTCGTAGAAGCCCTTGCCGTCCTTCTTGCCGGTGCGGCCCTGCTCCACCATCCAGTCGACGACGGCGTTGCTGCCGTGCTGCGGGACTTCCTTGCCCTCTGCCTTGAGCGCCGCCTCGGTCTCCTTGCGGATCTTCTGCGGCAGGGTCAGGGTCAGCTCATCCATCAGCTGCAGCGGCGGAGCCGGGTACCCGGCCTGCGAACCGGCCTGCTCGATCAATGCCGGCTCGACGCCCTCGCCAACGGCCGCGATGGCCTCGTTGATGAAGGTACCGATGACGCGGCTGGTGAAGAACCCGCGGCTGTCGTTGACGACGATCGGGGTCTTGCGGATCGCCAGGGTGTAGTCGATGACCTTGGCCAGCACGGCGTCGGAGGTCTTCGCACCCTTGATGATCTCCACCAGCGGCATCTTGTCGACGGGGCTGAAGAAGTGGATGCCGATGAAGTCCTCAGAGCGCTTCACGCCCTCGGCGAGGATGGTGATCGGCAGCGTCGAGGTGTTGGACCCGAGCACGGCGTCGGCGTCGACGACGTCCTCGATTTCCTGGAACACCTTGTTCTTGACCTCGACCGACTCGAACGCGGCCTCGATCACGAAGTCGACGCCGGCGAAGTCGGCAGCGTCCACGGTCGGGTGGATGCGGTCGAGCAGCGCCTTGGACTTCTCCTCGGTGGTCTTGCCGCGCGAGAGAGCCTTCGCCTCAAGCTGGACCGAGTAGTCCTTGCCCTTGTTCGCGGCGTCGATGTTGATGTCCTTGAGGACGACGTCGATGCCGGCCTTGGCCGTCACATACGCGATCGCCGCGCCCATCATGCCCGCGCCGATGACGCCGACCTTCTTGGGCGTGTACTTGTCGAAGCCCTTCGGCCGCGAGCCACCGCCGTTGATGTGCTGCAGGTCGAAGAAGAACGCCTTGATCATGTTCTGCGCGACCTGACCGGTGACCAGCGAGACGAAGTAGCGCGTCTCGATCTCGTCGGCGGTGTCGACGTCGACGTAGGCACCCTCGATGGCCGCGGCGAGGATCGCGCGCGGAGCCGGCATGTTGGCGCCCTTGATCTGCTTGCGCAGCAGCGCCGGGAGGGCCGGCAGGTTGGCTGCGAGGGCCGGGCTGGTCGGTGCGCCACCGGGGATCTTGTAGCCCTTGACGTCGAACGGCTGGGCCGCTTCGGGGTTAGCGGCGATCCACTTCTTGGCGGCCGGGATGAGCTCCTCGACGGTGCCGACGACCTCGTTGACCAGACCGGTCTCCTTGGCCTTCTCCGGGCTGAACGACGTGCCCTGCAGCAGGACGCCCATCAGCGCGTTCTGGATGCCGAGCAGGCGCACGGTACGAACCACGCCGCCGCCGCCGGGGAGCAGGCCGAGGGTGACCTCGGGCAGGCCGATCTTGTTGCCCTTGACGTCGGCCGCGATGCGGTAGTGGGTGTGCAGCGCGATCTCCAGGCCACCGCCCAGCGCCGCGCCGTTGATGGCCGCGACGACGGGCTTGCCCAGCGTCTCCAGCCGGCGCAGCACCTTCTTCATCTCGTTGGCGCTGTTGGTGATCGCGGTGGCGATGTCGGCCTTGGTGGCGTCCTTGGGACGGTCAGCCGTCATGTCCTTGAGGTCGCCGCCGGCGAAGAAGGTCTTCTTCGCCGAGGTGATGATGACACCGGTGATGTCATCCTTCTCCGCCTCAAGCCGCTCGACGGTGGTCTTGATGGACGTCTGGAACAGCTCGTTCATCGTGTTGGCGCCCTGGTTGGGGTCGTCCATGGTCAGGATGACGACGCCGTCGGCGTCCTTCTCCCAGTTGATCATGTTGTCGCTCATTGTTTTTCTTCCAAAGTCTTTCTGTGCGTGGAGGCTTAGAGGCGCTCGATGACGGTCGCGACGCCCATGCCGCCGCCGATGCAGAGGGTGGCCAGGCCGTAGCGGCCGCCGGTGCGCTCGAGCTCGTCGAGGCAGGTGCCCAGGATCATCGCGCCGGTCGCGCCGAGCGGGTGGCCCATCGCGATGGCGCCGCCGTTGACGTTGACCTTCTCGTGCGGGATCTTCAGGTCCTTCATCCACTTCATGACGACCGACGCGAAGGCTTCGTTGAGCTCGTAGACGTCGATGTCCTCGGTGGTGAGTCCGGCCTTCTTCAGTGCCAGCTCGGTGGACGGGGTCGGGCCGGTGAGCATGATCGAGGGCTCCGAGCCGATCTCGGCAAAGGTGACGATGCGACCGCGCGGGGTCAGCCCGTTGCGCTTGCCGGCCTCTTCCGAACCGATCAGGACCAGGCCCGAACCGTCAACGATGCCGGAGCTGTTGCCACCGGTGTGGACGTGGTTGTTGCGCTCCACGCTCGGGTAGCGCTGCAGGATGACGTCGTCGAAGCCACCCATCGCAGCCAGGCCGGCGAATGCGGGCTTGAGCTTGCCGAGCGACTCGACGGTGCTGCCGGGACGCATGTGCTCGTCGTGGTCGAGCAGGGTGACGCCGTTGATGTCGGTCACCGGGATCACCGACTTGGCGAAGTAGCCCGACTCCCACGCCTTGGCGGCGCGGGCCTGCGACTCGGCGGCGTAAGCGTCGACGTCCTCGCGCGAGAAGCCCTCGATGGTCGCGATCAGGTCGGCACCGATGCCCTGCGGGTTGATGTAGTTGTCGTAGGCCGTGGTCGGGTCGGCGAAGAGCGCACCGCCGTCGCTGCCCATCGGGACGCGCGACATCGACTCGACGCCACCGGCGAGGACCAGGTCATCGAAGCCGGAGGCGACCTTGGCCGCAGCCAGGTTCACGGCCTCGAGGCCCGACGCGCAGAAGCGGTTGATCTGAGTACCCGGAACGGTCTCGCCCAGGCCGGACACGAGCGCAGCGGTACGTGCGATGACCGCGCCCTGCTCGCCGACCGGGGACACGACGCCGAGGATGACGTCGTTGATGTCGGTGGGGTCGAGGCTGCCGTGGCGGGCGAGGAGGGAGTTGATCAGACCCGAGACCAGGTCGATCGGCTTGACGCTGTGCAGCGCGCCGCCGCGCTGCTTGCCACGAGGCGTGCGGACGGCCTCGTAGATGAATGCTTGCTCGGGCACAGATGTTCCTTTCACACGAACCATCGGTTGGTTACGCATTGCAGACTAACGCGCAATAACTTTCTTGGCTATACCTGGTGGTCAATTGGTTCAACTTCTCGTTTTCGTGGGCTATGGTCTGTTCACCATGACCATGCAATCCGCTCGGGCTAGCCGCCCGGCCGACCGTCGCAGCCAGCTCATCGAGCGGGCCGCCGACCTGTTTGTGCAGCGCGGATACCCACATGTCTCGATGGCCGACATCGCGCGCGCCGCGGGGGTCACCGCACCGTCGCTGTACCGGCATTTCGACGACAAGCGCGACCTCCTCGGCGCCGCCGTTCTCTCCGGCGTCGACGATCTGGAGACGTGCACCGATCGCGCTCTCGCACAGCCATCCTCCTCCACCCGCGACACGTTGCGGGCGCTTTTCGAGGCGCTGGCCAAGCGGCCGCTCTCGGCATCGTTGTGGCGCTGGACCGGTGCGTATCTCAGCGACGAGCAGAACCGCGAGGTCGCGCTGCGCACCCGTGCTGTGCTGCGACGATGGGCCGATGCGCTCCTCGGGCCGGCCAGCGGGAGTGGGCCGGATGCATCCGGTATCGGGAGCGAAGCGAGCGGGCCGGCCGAGTCCGGTCGGCCTGGCTCTCCTCTCGCCGGTTCGGAGCGTTCCCAGCTGACCTGGGCGCTACTGTCGGTCGCCGGATCCGCGGCAGTGCACAAGACGCGGCTCTCACCGTCGAAAGAAGTCGACGAACTCGTCGACCGCGGCTTGCGACTGCTGGCGCTGCGACCGTCGCAGGCACCACCGCGCAGTCCGGCCATGCCGGCCTCACCGTCGACGACGAGGCGCGACGAGATCCTCGACGCGGCGTCGACGCTCTTCTCCGAACGCGGGTACGCCGACGTCGGCGTCGACGAGATCGGTGCGGCGGTCGGCATCAGCGGGCCGAGCGTGTACAACCACTTCCCGTCGAAGGAGGCGATCCTCGTGGGCATCGGGCAGCGCAGCGCGGCGCGCCTGGAGGCCGGGGTGATCGCGGCCTACGCATCGGCCCCCGACCTCTCGAGCCCCGGCGCGGCCGCCGCGGTCCTCCGAGCGCTGGTCGACTCATACGTCGCGGTGATCACCGCGACGCCGGATCTGTCGGTCTCGTTCAACAACTCGGCGGCCCTGAGCGCCAGTCCGGCGGCAGCGCTGCTCGACAGCCAGCGCCGCTATGTCGCGCGGTGGATCGAGTTGCTCCCGCAGGCCGATCCCACCGTCGTGGGTCCGGCCGAGGCGGGTGTCGGGGTGCATGCGGCGCTGTCGATCGTCAATGACGCCGTGCGCCTGCGCCGCGGGACATTGCGCCCGGAGTTCGGTGCCGAGATGGCCTATCTGATGACGGGCGTGCTGTTGACTACGGTTGACCGATGACCGATTCCACCGACCCACGGGGGCCGCGGTACAGCCGCGACGAGCTGGCCGCCGAACTCGGCGCCTCGCCCGAACTTGTCGAACGGCTGTGGAACGCCTTCGGTTTCGCACGGCGCACCACCGACGAGAAGATCTTCTCCCAGCGAGATGTCGAGGCGCTGCGGTTCTTCGCCGCGTCGTCGCGGGTCATCCCCGAGGACGAGCAGGTCGCGACCGCGCGCGCCGTGGGGCAGACGATGGCGCGGCTGACCGACTGGCAGGCCGACATGCTGCTGGAGCTCTCGCACAACGACGCCATCACGTGGTCAGTCGAGGACATGACGAAGGCACTCGGCACGATCCAGCAGTTGGTGTGGCGACGGCACCTCGAGATGGCCCTGGCGCGCGACCTGGCCACGCGCGACTCAGTCGACGCCGAGACGCAACGGCTGGCGGGGGTGCGCACGACCGAGGTCGTCGGGTTCGCCGACATCGTCGGGTTCACAAGCCTGTCGCGGCGTATCGACATGGCCGGACTGGAAAGCCTGCTAGAGGCGTTCGAGGACCGCGTGCACGAGATCATCTCCCGGCACGGCGGCCAGGTCATCAAGACGCTCGGCGACGCGGTCCTTTTCACCAACGTCGACGCCGGTGCCGCCGCGCTGACGGCACTGGAGATTCAGGAAGAGGTCGCCGAGGTCGAACCGGTGCCGCAACTGCGCGTCGGCATGGCCTACGGCGACATCCTCAACCGCCATGGCGACGTGTTCGGTGAGCCGGTGAACATCGCGTCGCGGCTGTGCGGGTCGGCACGACCGGGGACGATCCTGGTCAACGCCGAACTGTCGGATCTGTTGGAGGCCGACGAGCGCTTTCGGGTGCGATCGATCCCGACGCTGTCGGTGCGCGGATACCGCCGCCTCAAGGCGTCGGCGGTGGCGCGGCCCAAGTCCGTCCGGGAGCACTGACAACCCCGTTGCGGGACCATCGTCCCTGGTAGGGCCAGTTCTGCTTCGGATGCGGCGAAAATCTGGTGGCACGATGTCCGACCCCTCGCCTACTGTCGGGGACTATGACCGAATCGGACATCGCCATTGAGGCCCTCGACCTGGTCAAACGGTTCGGTGATTTCACCGCCGTCGACGGGGTCAGTTTCGTCGTACCCCGCGGAACCGTCCTGGGCCTGCTCGGCCCCAACGGCGCGGGCAAGACGACCACGGTCCGCATGATGACGACGCTGACGACGCCGACGAGCGGCACTGCCCGTGTGGCCGGCTACGACGTGACGACCCATCCCGACGAGGTCCGCCGCAACATGGGCCTCACCGGTCAGGCGGCCACAGTCGACGAGATCCTCACCGGGCGCGAGAACCTCGCGATGATCGGCGGGCTGTACGGGATCGGACGCAAGGCCCTGGCAGCGCGCAGCGATGAGCTGTTGGAGCAGTTCTCGCTGTCGGACGCGGCGGACAAGCCGGTGAAGGACTACTCCGGCGGCATGCGCCGACGTCTGGACCTGGCGACGAGTCTGCTGGCCGCACCCCCTGTGCTGTTCCTCGACGAGCCGACCACCGGCCTCGACCCGCGCAGCCGCACCGAGCTGTGGGACGTCCTACGGGACCTGGTCAACGACGGAACGACGCTGCTGCTGACCACCCAGTACCTGGAGGAAGCCGATCAGTTGGCCGACGACATCGTCGTCGTCGACCACGGCCGCATCATCGAGCACGGCACCGCGCTGGAGCTCAAGGAGCGGGCGGGGGCGGCGAGCCTCGTGCTGACCGTGTCCAACGCCGAGGACCTCGAGGCGGCCGCACAAGTGTTGCGCCGCTCCGGGCACGAGGTGTTCGTGGAGCCCAACGCGCGACGGGTGACCATGACCGCCAACGGGCTCGGCGACCTGACGAGTGCCGCCGGATGGCTCGACGAGACCGGGATCGCCATCGACGACCTGGGATTGGCCCGGCCGAGCCTCGACGACGTGTTCCTGTCGTTGACGGGCCGACGAACCGAACCCGATGAGACCGAGCAGGAGGCGTCGCTATGACCACGACGACCAACACTGTGCCCGCGCGCAGCACTAGCTTGCCGATCACGCCGACGAGCCTGTGGCGACAGTCGTGGATCATGGTGAAGCGCAACCTGATCCACACCAAGCGCATGCCCGAGATGCTGGCCGACGTGACGTTCCAGCCGATCATGTTCGTGCTGTTGTTCGCGTTCGTGTTCGGCTCGGCGATCGCCGTACCCGGCAGCGGCAACTACCGCGAGTTCCTGCTGCCCGGGATCATGGGACAGACCATCGCGTTCACCGCATTCATCGTGGCGACCGGTGTGACCGCCGACCTGGAGAAGGGCATCATCGACCGCTTCCGGTCGTTGCCGATCCACCAATCGTCGGTGATCGTGGGCCGGGCGATCGCCGCGGTGCTGCACTCGTCGATCGGCATCGTCGTCATGGCAGTCACCGGGCTGGCGATCGGGTGGCGCATCCGGACGTCAGTCCCCGAGGCCGTCCTCGGGTTCGCGCTCGTGTTGCTGTTCGGGTTCGCGATGATCTGGTTCGGGCTGCTCGTCGGGTCGCGGTTCAAGACCGTCGAGGCGGTGAACGGGTTCATGTTCACCACACTCTTCCCGATCACCTTCCTCTCCAACGCCTTCGTGCCCACCGCGGGCATGCCGAGTTGGCTGAAGACGATCGCCGAGTGGAACCCGATCTCATCGCTAGTCCAGGCCATGCGCGTGCTGTGGGGCAACGGTCCCGCCGCTTCCGAAGGTGCGCCCTGGCCCCTGCAGCACCCCGAACTCGCGACCATCGCCTGGTCGGTCCTGCTGACCGCGGTCATCGCCCCCATTGCGATCAGCGCGTACTACCGCCGCACCACCGACTGAAGCGAGACCCAACGCGGTTTCGGCAACCCAGCATCGATCGACGTGGGATTGCCGAAGCGGTGCAGGCTCTGGGGTCAGGTCGCGTTAGGTCGACGTGGGCGACCCACCGCCCGCCGTCGCCCATCAGGGTGTTGGGGCAACACGCATCGCCGTGGCAGACCACCAACCGATCGGGTGGCGGTGCTTCGCGCAGGTGATCCGGCACGGTGATCGCACGCTCCGCGGCACCGGCGATCCGGTTGGTGACCGACCACTCCCACGGGCACTCCCGGACCGGCAGCGAGTCGTGCATCGCGCGCAGTCCCTCCCCGACCGCGCGCACCGCGGTCGCGGGATCGGCGAGCCACCGCGGGGCCACTGCACTTTGCGCGACCGCATCGCCTACTTGGACCGCAGCGGTGACGAGCCACTCGTGGTCGTCGTCCTCGCCCTGGTCGATCACCGTCGGGACCCGGATCCACTCCTGCGCCCAGCGGAGGCGCTCGGCCTCGGCGCGCATGGAAGTCTCCTGGTTGCGTGGACCCCACTTGATCACGAAGTCCTCGCCGTCGGCCGCTGTCGCGAGGAAGGTCAGGCCACCGAGCTCGTTCGCCCAGAGGCACGACAACGCGGCACCGCGAGCCAAGAGACGCACCCGCTCGGGGATTGCGACCGGCTCGGTGGGGATCGTCATTGCCCCCCCATCGCCAGACGGTCCATCAACTGCTGAGATCTGTACGTATTACTTGGACAGACGTGATTATCACGCCCATCTCCGTAATACGTACAGATCGCAGCAGGGGTTACCCGGTGATCGCGAGAGCACCGAGCGGATCGGCGTAGATCGCGTCGAGGGAGACCGCGCCGGCTGCTTGCTGCTGCACGGTGACCCCCGCACGCGAGACCCGCACGTCACGCTTGGCGGTGACGCTCGTGTCGCGGATGACTCGAGCCACGACGGGTAGGGTCTGCGGCGCATCGGTGAAGGCCTGGCCGCCCAACACGACGTGGTCGGGGTTGAAGATGTCGGCGATCAGCGCGACCGCGCGGCCGAGGACCTCGGCGCGCTCGGTCAGGATGTCGCGGGCGGTCTCGTTCCCGTCGCGTGCAGCCTCGTGAACCTCGGCGATCTCGGAGATCTCCAAGCCCGCCGCACGTGCGGCGGCGACGATCCCGGTGTCGCTGGTCGCGGCCTCGAGCTGGCCGGTGCGATGCGGGTCGAGCAGCGTCGTCGCACCGATCGGGAAGTGCCCGATGACCGGCGGGCCAGCACTCGGGGTGTGGACCGAACCGTCGACACTGAACGCGACGCCGACCATTTCACGGGCGTAGAAGTACAAGAAGCTGGACCGCTGTGCCGGGTTGGCGACCAGTTCGGCGGCAGCCATGGCCTCGACGTGCGACGCCACCGACACCGGGTAACCCAGCGTCTGAGCGAAGATGCGCCCGACCTCGGCCTGCGACCAACCCAGGCGCGGGTGGTCGACGACGCCGCCGTCGTGCACGCGGCCGCCAAGCGCGACGCCGACCCACCGGATCTCGCGGTTGCGCCAACGCGAGAGGAATCCGGCGACGCTGTGCGCAAGCGCGGTGAGCGCGTTCTCCGCTCCGGCATCGGCAGGCGTCGGCACCGAGATGGCGCCAACGACGCGGTGCAGCAGGTCGTGGGCGGTGATCGAAGTGACCTTGTAGCCGATGTGCACGCCGATGGTCAGGTGCTCGGCGACGGAGACCTCGACCGGCAGACGCGGACGGCCGACTGCGCCGGCCGGCGCGAGGTCGCTGCGCTCACGGATGAGGCCGGCCTTGAGGAGGGCGCCGACCTGCCGGTTGACCGTCGAGATGGAGAGTCCGGTGGACTCGGCGATCTCGTCGCGGAAGACCGGGGCCGACAGTCGGACGGCGCGCAGCACCTGCGCGGCGGGCCGATCGGAGAGGGCGAGGTCGGGGGTGGTGACGTGGACGTCGCTGAGCCGCGGCCGCGCGGGCAACGGGGCGCCGACCGGGCGCGGCGAACGCGAATGCGGGACGCGCGGCACGGTTGCGAGACGCGCGGTGTCGGTGGTGGGGCGATCAAGAATGCTGGTCATGGTGTTGTCCTGGGGTGCGTGCCAACGTGAGCAGCGCTCATCGGCGTCGGCGGGATTGAATGCAGGTAAGCCCGGCAAGGGCACTGGGTCGGAACGATCAGTGCATTCGGCAACAACACAGCATTCGCGCAAGCGGCAGACGGCAGCCCAAAGCAGTGGTCACGTAGGTGACCTCCGGAGCATTCGCTTGCGACGACATGTCGGCCAAGCTAGCAGTGCGCGGAAGTCGGCGCAATACGAGCAGGCCCGCGCCCCGGCGAAAGGTGGTGTACGTCACCGCCTACGCTGGGCCAATGGGTTCTCTTTACCTCGTGCGACACGGTCAAGCTCACGCATCGGCCTACGGCGTCTCCGACGCGGCAGGCGGCGATGAACTCGACGGGGAAGCTGCGGGCGCCCTCACCCCCACCGGTCAGATGCAGGCCGGTGTCACCGGCACCGTGCTGAGCGGGCTCGTCCCCAGTTTCACCAATGCGATCAGCGGTGGACTCCTGCGGCAGCGCCAGACGCTGGCCGGTGTGATCGGTGCGTTCGATGAGCAGCCCAGCGCCGTTGTCGACGAGGGGTGGGACGAATACGACCTGGCCGGCCTGATGAATGCACCGACCGCCGCGGAGTACGCCGACGGGCGCAATTTCCAGCAGTCCCTCGATGCCATGCTCGACGACTGGATCACCGGTGAGCTCGACGCGGCGGAGCCGTTTGAGGAGTACGCCCGCCGGGTGGCGGCCGCCGGTCAGCGCGCGGTCGATGAAGCGGGGTCGGGGCGCAACGTCCTCGTCGTGTCGTCAGCCGGAACGATCACGCTGTGGCTCGCCCAGCATCTCGGCCTGGACGCACGGCACTGGCCACGCCTGTCCGCGACGATGATGAACGCCTCCATCACCCGCTGCATCGTCGGGAGGAAAGGCGTCACCATCGTCTCGATCAACGAGCACCTGCACCTTTCCGACCTCAACGGCGGGATCGCGACCTTCCGCTAGCCAGCACCGCCGACCGAGCCCAATCCAACGCCGACCGAGCCCATTTCAACGCCGAGCGAGCCCAGAATCGCGACGACCGAGCTTTACGAGACGGCGTTGAGCCCTGCGGCGATGAAGGCGGCAGTGGCCTCGGCGGCTCGTTCGGCGCCCTCGGCACCCGACGACCCTCCGAGTAGTGCGCGGTGGGTAATGCCCTCGGCGATGACGCCGAGCTTCAGGTTCGCCAGGCCGAGGTAGAAGTCCCAATCACCCAGGTCGGCTCCCGTCACCGTCGCATAGGCCTGTGCCATGTCCGCAGCGCTCGGGTAGCGATCGCTGGTCCAGGCCGCCCGGAAGCCGAGGACCGTGGCGAACACCGGTTGGCGGTAGATGCACATGAGGGCGACGTCGGTGAGCGGGTCGCCCAGCGCGGCCATCTCCCAGTCAACTACTGCCTTGACGTTGGAGGAATCCTCACCGTCGATGATCGTGTTGTCGACGCGGAAGTCGCCGTGCACGATCGTGCTGCGCGCATCGGTCGGGATCCGCTCGCTCAGTTTCGCGACCAGCGTGTCGACGTCGGCGAGGTCACGCGTCTTCACCAGCCCCCACTGCCGGGCCCACAGCTTGACCTGTCGGCCGGCGAAGCCCTCGGGCCGACCGAAGTCACCCAGTCCGACCGCTTCGTAGTCGACGGCGTGCAGGTCGGCCAGAGTCTTGACGAGGGCGTCAAAGTTGGCCGTCACCTCGTCGTCGGACCAGATGTTGAGGTCGTCGGTCGAGCGGATCACCAGGCCATCGACGAACTCGACGACGGTGCAGGGTGCGCCGATGATCTCGCCGTCGCGGTCGATCGCGACGGTTGGTGCGACGGGGACGTTGGTGTCGGCGAGAGCCGAGGTCACCGCCCATTCGCGGTTCATGTCGTGGGCCGACGGGGTCAGCCCGCCCATCGGGGGGCGGCGCGCGATCCATCGGCGCTCACCGTCTTCGACCGCGAAGGTCAGATTCGACCGCCCACCGCTGATGAGGTCGATCTTGAGGTCACCGACGACGTCGACGCCGTTGGCGGCCAGCAACTTTCGCAGTGCTTCCGTCGAGAGTCCGGGATGGTCAGGCATGGTCGGCCTTTCGTTGTGCGGCTTTGCGGGCGCGCCCGACGGCGCGCTTGGCGATGGCCCAGCGGTGGACTTCCGACGGTCCGTCGTAGATCCGGAAGGGGCGCAGTTCGTCGGCCAGGCGGGCCAGCGGGAGGTCGGCGGAGACGCCGAGGCCGCCGCACATCTGGATCGAGCGATCGACGATCCGCGAGAAGGCCTCGGCACCATAGGTCTTCGCGATGGACGTCGAATCCGATGCGTGCTCGCCCTGGTCGAGTTCGTAGCAAGCACGCGCCAGCAGAGCGCGGGTGGCCGCGAGGTCGATCTCGTTGTCGGCGATCATCTGTTGGATCATGCCGAGATCGGCGAGCTTGCCGCCGAATCCGTCGCGCTCGCGGACATAGTCGACGGCGATCGCGTGCGCCCGCTCCGCCGATCCGAGCCAGCGCATCACGTGGGTCATCCGCGCCGGGCCAAGGCGGACCTGCGCGTAGCGGTACCCCTCGTCGACCTCGCCGAGCACATCCTCGTCGGGGACGAAGACGTCGGCGAACGTCATCTCGCAGTGCCCGCCGATCATGGCCTTGTCGATGGTGTGGACGTGGCGGTCGACGCTGATGCCGGGGGTGTCGCCGGGGGCGAGGAACATCGTCGCGCCCCCGCGGTCGCCGACGCTGCCCGATGTGCGGGCCATGATGATGTAGAAGCCGGCACCGTCGGCGCCGGTGATGAAGCGCTTGCGGCCGTTGATCTTCCAGCCGCCGTCGGCCTTGACCGCAGTCGTCGAGAGGCAGTTGGGGTCGGAGCCGGCGCCGGTCGGGGCGGGCTCGGTCATGGCGAACCCGCTGCGGACCTCGCCAGTCGCGAGCGGCCCGAGGTACTTGTCGCGCTGGGCGTCGCTGGCGATGTGGGAGAGCATGTGGACGTTGCCCTCGTCGGGGGCGCCGATGTGTAGGGCGACGGGGCCGAAGGTCGAGTGCCCGGCCGCGGTGAAGACCGGTGAGCGGTCGGACATGTTGAGCCCGAGTCCGCCGTATTCCACCGGCGCGTGCGGGGCGAAGATCCCGGCGGCCTTGGCTTTGGCGTTGAGTTCACGACGGAGGTCGTCGCCGCCGGCTGCGGTGATGTCGCCGTGGAACTGCTCTTCGACGGGCGCGACGTGCTCGGCGATGAACGCCTGGGTGCGCGCGACGAGGTCGACAACCTCCGGGGAGTAGGACAAATCGATGGCCATGCTGCTTCTTTCTCCGATACCGAGCGAGCGTTCGGTCTGCCGGTCATGGTGTCATGCCGACTGGCATCGGTCAAGGCGCTCATGGTCACCGTAACCGGTAGTCCGGTGGCCGATGTCAGACTCCGGGATCAACGCCGACGGTCAGCCCCAGATGAGTGCCGCACCCGCAATCACAAGCGCCACGACGGCCACCACGTCGGCGATCACCACACGTCGAATCTTGTCGCCGTACCCGCCTACCAGCCCCGCGATGACCAGAAAGCCTGCCGCGCTCACCAGACCGACGACTACGGCCAGACCTCGCCATTCCGACCGGATCGCCGCTGCAATCAGGATGCCGCCGACGATGCCGAACATCAGCGCGCGGTGGCGCATCATGACGAGCATGTCGGGGTCGTCGATGCGGGATCCGTACAGACGCTCGAGCCAAGCTGCACCGAGGATCCCCGGCACCGGGAGGAGGTGGATGACGGCGGCGATGACTAGACATACGACGATCAACGCGCTCATGACGTTCTCCCTCAGTGCGGTGTGAGATCGACACTAGGCCGTTGGGCGACCCAGTCGGCGGGGTTGAACGGCCCACTCGGCGGAGACGGACGGCCCAGTCGGCGGGGTGGGACGGCCCACTCGGCGGAATTTCGGGTCAGATGACTCCCAAGTCGTGAAGCTTCGCCAGCTCGGCATCGGACAAGCCCAACACCGAGGCGAGAATCTCGTCGGTATCGGCCCCCAGCGCACTGGCCACCATCGGTGCCCCGTTCCCGCCGCCGTCGCTGCCGCCCTGGCCGCCGCTCCTCGCAACGCCGGCATCGACATACTGACCGTCGACGCGGATCGGCGACTTGGCAGAGATGACCTGCCCGACGCCGGGTTGATCGACCTCGACGAGGACGGGGGCTGACGACGGGTCGGCACGAAACGCCTCGGCAAAGGCACGCATCGACTGATACGGCCCCCAGAGGGCACCCGCCGCGTTCAACGCGGCCTCGACCTCCGCGAAGTTGCGCTGCGCGAACCACGGCCGCAGCAGGTCGGCGATCGCGTCCCGGTGCTCGTAGCGACCCTCGTCGGTGAAGAAGTCGACACCGAATGACTCGGCCATCGCCGCCAACGCAGCCGACAACCCGGTCGCCTCGCCCAGGCTCTTCCACTGCCGCGGCGACAGCGTGACAACCATGACCCGACCACCGTCGGCCGTCTCGAAGTCGGTCCCGAAACTCCCATAGAGGTGGTTGCCGTGCCGCGCACGGTTACCGCGCTGCAGCGCCTCGGTGTACCAGCCGAGATTGGCGACGCCGGCCGCAGCGACGTCGGCCAGCGCGATCTCGACCCGACTACCCTCCCCGGTCCGTTCGCGCCGGTGCAACGCCGCGAGCACCGCGGTCGAGATTGCCTGCCCGGTGATGAAGTCCCACGCCGGCAGGACGTGGTTGACCGGCCCCCCGTCGACGGGGCCGGTCTGCATGGGGATCCCGACCGCCGAGTTCACCGTGTAGTCGACCGCGGCACCACCGTCGGCACGGCCCTCGATATGCACGGCGATCATGTCCGTCCGCCGCGCGGTCATCGCCTCATACGACAGCCACGACCGTCCGACGGTGTTATCGACGCAGATCCCCGCATCCCGCCCCGGCGCGGTGGCCAGGGCCAGCACCAACTCCTGCCCCTCCGGGGTGCGCATGTTCACCGCTACCGACCGTTTGCCACGGTTCAGCGACGTCCAGAACAGGCTGTCGGGCGAGTCGAGCGCCAGCGGCCAGCGGCGGTAATCGGTGTTCCCGCCGAGCGGATCGACCTTGATCACATCAGCGCCGAGCTGTGCCAGTGTCATCCCGGCCGACGGCGCGGCGACGAAGCTCGCGAACTCGACCACACGCAGGCCGCGCAGCGGCTGGTTCATCCCCATCGGTTGTCCATCCCCGTCGCCACCGACTGACTCTGCACCGTGCTCGCACCCATGGGTTAGTTTCTATCCCATGGCGAAGCTCTGCGACACCGCCGATCTCACCGACGTCCAACGGGAGATGCTGGCGACGATCCGCACCTTTGTCGACGAGCAGATCCTTCCCGTCGCCAATGAGCTCGAGCATCGCGACGAATATCCCACCGACATCGTCGCGGCCCTCAAGGAGATGGGGGTTTTCGGCCTGACCATCGCCGAGGAATACGGCGGGCTCGGCGAATCGCTGCTGACCTACGCGCTCGTCGTCGAAGAACTCTCCCGCGGCTGGATGAGCGTCTCGGGCATCGTCAACACCCATTTCATCGTCGCGTACCTGCTGGCCCAGCACGGCACCGACGAGCAGAAAGCCGAATACCTCCCCCGCCTGGCCGTCGGCGAGCTCACCGGCGCGTTCTCGCTGTCCGAACCCGCATTGGGCTCCGACGTCGCCGCCATCACGACGACCGCCCGCCCCGACGGCGACGACTACGTGATCAACGGCCAGAAGATGTGGCTGACCAACGGCGGGACATCGAGCCTCGTCGCCGTCCTGGTCCGCACGCCCCTCGGCCACGACAAGCCCCATCAGAACCTCACGACCTTCCTCCTCGAGAAGACGCCCGGCTTCGGCGAGGTGGCGCCCGGCCTGACCATCCCCGGGAAGATCGAGAAGATGGGCTACAAGGGGGTCGACACCACCGAGTTGCTCTTCGACGGTTTCCGGATCGGCGCCGAGCAGATCCTTGGCGGTGAGCCCGGGCGCGGTTTCTATCAGATGATGGACGGCGTCGAGGTGGGTCGCGTGAACGTCGCGGCGCGCGGCGTCGGCGTCGCCCTGCGCGCCTTCGAACTCGGCGTCGCCTACGCCCAGCAGCGCGAGACGTTCGGCAAACCCATCGCGCAACACCAAGCAGTGCTGTTCCGCATCGCCGAGATGGGCACGAAGGTGGAGGCTGCCCACCAGATGGTCGTGCGCGCGGCGCGGATCAAGGACGCTGGCCAGCGCAATGACCTTGAGGCCGGAATGGCCAAGTACCTCGCGTCGGAGTACTGCCGCGACGTCGTCGAGGATTCCTTCCGCATCCACGGCGGCTACGGCTTCGCGAAAGACTTCGAGATCGAGCGGCTCTACCGCGAGACGCCCATGCTGCTGATCGGCGAGGGCACCGCCGACATCCAGCGCATGATCATCGGGCGCCGCCTGCTGGAGGACTACGCCCAGTGACCCACCGCCCTGTGACCCAGACCCACCACCGAGGAGACACCCATGGCTGACGAGCGCTACGACGTCGGAGGCGCCGAGGTCGACGCCGAGGACTTCGCCCAGATCCGCGACTCGGTGCGCGAGTGGGTGCGCACCCGCGTCATCCCGCGCGAGAGCGAGATCGCCGACGCCGACGCCATCCCCGACGACCTGCGACAGCAGGCCAAGGACATGGGCCTGTTCGGATTCGCCATCCCGCAGGAGTTCGGCGGCCTGGGTCTCGACCTCGCCCAGGATGTCGAGCTGGCCATGGAGCTGGGTTACACCTCCCTGGCGGTCCGGTCGATGTTCGGCACCAACAACGGCATCGCCGGGCAGGTTCTGGTGAACTTCGGCACCGACGAGCAGAAGGCCCAGTGGCTGGAGAAGATCGCCACCGGCGAGGTCGTCGCCTCGTTCGCACTCACCGAACCCGGCGCCGGGTCCAACCCGGCCGGACTGCGCACCAAAGCCGTCCGCGTCAATCCCGACGACGAGAACTCCGACTGGATCCTCGACGGCGAGAAGTGCTTCATCACCAACGCCGCGTCGGCGAACCTCATCGTTACTTTCGCCCGCACCCGTCCGGCCGACGAGAAGGGCCCCGGGATCGCGGTGTTCCTCGTGCCCGCTGATGCGCCCGGGCTCTCCGTCGCACCGCACGACGAGAAGATGGGCCAGCAGGGCGCCTGGACGTCGAACGTCTCGTACACCGGGGTGCGGGTACCGGCGTCGGCACTGGTCGGCGGCGACGAGGACACCGGCTACCGGGCCGCCATGACGTCGCTGGCACGTGGGCGGGTACACATCTCCGGAATGTCGGTGGGCGCCGCGCAGCGCGCCCTCGACGAGTCGCTGCGCCACGCCGCCGTCACCACGCAGGGCGGTACGCCGATCGGCGACTTCCAGCTCGTGCAGGCCCACCTCGCCGACATGCAGACGGGCATCATGGCCGGACGCGCCCTGGCCCGCGACGCCGCACGCAAGTGGGTGGCCAACGAGGATCGTCGAATCGCACCCTCGGTGGCGAAGCTGTTCTGCACCGAGATGGTCGGGCAGGTCGCCGACAAGGCCGTCCAAATCCACGGCGGGTCGGGTTACATGCGCGAGATGCCCGTCGAGCGGATCTACCGCGACGTACGACTGCTGCGCCTCTACGAAGGGACCAGCGAAATCCAGCGCCTCATCATCGGAGGCGGCCTCGTGCGCGAGGCGAAGAAGGCCCAAGGAGGCACACAATGACAGGACTGCTCGCAGGTAAGACCGCAGTGATCACCGGCGGCGCGCAGGGCATCGGCCTGGCCATCGCCCAGCGCTTCATCGCCGAGGGCGCGACCGTCGCACTCGGTGACATGAACGCCGAGCAGGTCGAGGCGGCCGCCAAGGAACTCGGTGAGGACGTGGCACTCGGGGTGCGGTGCAATGTCACCGTCGCCGACGATGTCGCCGCGCTGCTCGCCGCCGCGATCGACCGCTTCGGCACGCTCGACATCATGGTGAACAACGCCGGCATCACCCGCGACGCCAGCATGCGCAAGATGACCGAGGAGCAGTTCGACCAGGTCATCTCCGTGCACCTCAAGGGCACCTGGCTCGGCACGAAACTGGCCGCCGACATCATGCGCGAGCACGGCGGCGGCGCGATCGTGAACATGTCCTCGATCTCGGGCAAGGTCGGCAACTTCGGCCAGACGAACTACTCGGCCGCCAAGGCCGGAATCGCCGCGATGAGCAAGGCTGCTGCGAAGGAGTTCGCCACCAAGGGGATCCGCGTCAATTCGATCCAGCCCGGTCTCATCCGCACCGCGATGACCGAAGCCATGCCGCAGGCCGCATGGGATTCGAAGATGACCGAAATCCCGATGGGCCGCGCGGGCGAGCCCGATGAGATCGCGAAGGTCGCCGTGTTCCTCGCCAGCGACCTCTCGTCGTACATGACCGGCACCATCCTGGAGGTCACCGGCGGCCGGTACATGTGATGGCCGACTGGCAACCGCACACGGTCGTCACCGACGAACTCCTCGACCCAGGACCCGTCGCGGCCTTGGCCGCGCTGCTCGACGACGGTCTGCCGGCCCCCGCGCCGGGCGACCCCCTGCCGCCGCTGTGGCACTGGGTGGCGCTGCCGCGGTGGTCACCGTCGTCGCAGATCAGCGTCGACGGTCACCCGTTCCGCGGCTCGTTCCTGCCACCGGTAGAACTGCCGCGGCGCATGTTCGCCGGCGGTTCGGCGGAGTTCACCGGAACGCTGCGCGTCGGCGACACCGTCCGCCGCGAGGCCACCGTCGAGTCGGTCACCGAAAAGAATGGTCGCAGCGGCAAGCTCGTGATCGTCGTGACATCGACGATCCTGTTCGCACCCGACGGCACGCCCGCCGTCGTCGAGAAGCAGAACCTCGTCTACCGCGAGGCCGCCGAAGCCAGCGGCACACCACCGCCGCCGGAGCCTGCCGCCTCGATGGTCCCCGCGGGCCCACCGATCATCGCCGACGGTGAGCGCCGCTGGCAGTTGCGCACCGACCCGACCCTGTTGATGCGCTTCTCCGCGGCTACCGCCAACGCCCATCGCATCCACTACGACTGGCCTTATGCCACCGGCGTCGAAGGCTATCCCGGGCTCGTCGTGCACGGACCGCTGATGACGCTGGCCCTGCTCGAGACTCACCGCCTCGACGGTGATGCACGCCCAGTGCGCGCGCTGTCCCACCGCGTCTCGGCGCCACTGTTCTGCGGGCAATCCGCCCAACTGGTGGCCACACCCACCCCGACGGGAACTACCGTCGAAGTCATCGGCCCCGGCGGCGAGGAAGCCGGGCCGCGCACCACCGTCGAACTCACCCTCACCTGAAAAAGGAGCCCCATGCCCCGCACATTCACCTCCCTCGATGAAGTCCGCGCCGCCCTCGGCGAGGAGATCGGCCCGAGCGCACCCATCGTCATCGAGCAGGAGCGCGTCAACGCCTTCGCCGACGCGACCGGTGACCACCAATGGATCCACGTCGACGTCGAGCGCGCCAACGCCGGACCCTTCGGCGGACCGATCGCCCACGGGTTCCTGACACTCTCGCTGATCCCGCTGTTCGGCGCCGAGCTGTTCAACATCGACTTCGGCGGTGCGCGCATCAACTACGGCGCCAACAAACTCCGCTTCCCGTCGCCGGTGCCGGTCGGCAGCGAGCTGACCGCGACCGCTACGTTCACCGAGCTCACCGAGAGCCCGGCCGGGGCGGTCCTCACCGTGAAGTACGTGATCTCGGCGACCGGCGCGCCCAAGCCCGCCTGTGTCGCGGAGACTCTCGTCGTCATCTCGCCCTAACCGCAACAACGCCGACGCTAGCGACCACTATGTGGTCACCAGCGTCGGCGTTGTGCTGTCTGCGTAGTCCTCAGAACTTGCCGTCGAGGAATTCGGCGTAGGCGGGGAGGTCGAGTTGGCCATGACCCGACAGCCCGATGACGACGACCTGCTCGACGTCGCTGTCGGCGACCGCGGCGGCACACGCGGCGATCGCGTGAGTAGATTCCGGCGCGGGCACGATGCCCTGGGCGCGCGCGAACTGGACACCGGCGGCGAACGCGTCGTGCTGGGTGATCGCGACGCCGGACACCAGGCCCTGCTCGACGGTGTGGCTCAGCGCGGGCGCCATGCCGTGGTAGCGCAGGCCACCGGCGTGGATCGGGTCGGGCACGAAGTCCATGCCCAGCGTGTGCATCTTGAGCAGCGGGGTCAGTCCGGCCACATCGCCGTGGTCGTACCGGTACTCGCCCTCCGTGATCGACGGGCAGGCGGCTGGCTCGGCCGCGACGACGCGCGGGTTGGAGCGGCCGTGGATCTTCTCGCGGATGAACGGGAACGACAGCCCGCCCAGGTTCGACCCGCCGCCGGCGCAGCCGAAGACGATGTCGGCGCCGCCGGGCTCGACGCTATAGAGCTGCTCGACGGCTTCCAGGCCGATCACGCTCTGGTGCAGCACGACGTGGTTGAGCACACTGCCCAGCGCGTAGCGCGCAGCCGGGTCGTTTGCCGCCACCTCGACGGCCTCGCTGACGGCCATGCCGAGGCTGCCCGTGGTGTTCGGGTCCTTCTCGAGCATCGCGCGGCCCGACTCGGTGAGCGTCGACGGGCTCGGGTGCACCGTCGCGCCGTAGGTCCGCATCAGGTACCCGCGGTAGGGCTTGGAATCGTAGGAGGCGCGGACCTGCCACACCTCGACGTCGATTCCGAACTGCGCGCCCGCGAATGCCAGCGCACTGCCCCACTGCCCCGCCCCGGTCTCGGTGGTCAGCTTGGTGACGCCGTCGACGTGGTTGTAATAGGCCTGCGCGACCGCAGAGTTCGTCTTGTGACTACCGACCGGGCTGACACCCTCGTACTTGACGTAGATCCGCGCCTTGGTGTTCAGCGACTCCTCGAACTTGCGGGCGCGCAGCAGCGGCGAGGGCCGCCACATCTTGTAGATCTCGCGGACCGGTTCGGGGATCTCGATGTAGGCCTCGTTGGCCACCTCCTGCGCGATCAACCCCATCGGGAACAGCGCGACGAGGTCGTCGGGCCCGACCGGCTCCTTGGTCCCCGGGTGCAGATGGGGCGGGATCGGCTCGTCGAGCTCGGCGGCGAGGTTGTACCAGTGCGTCGGGACGTCGACGGTGATGATGTCGGGGGATTCAGCAGTGGAGGTCATGGGGCCACTGTATCGACGCGACCACCCGCCCAAGAGGGATTCCGCGGGCCCGGACTCAGTCCGGCAGCATCGGCGCGTCATCCCCGTTATGGCGGTGTAGCAGGCGCCCACGGGTCACCGCGTCACGGCCGAAGCGAGTCCGTAGATCGTCGACGGCGACGTCGAGTTCGGCGGCGTGCAGTCCTGGACCCGGCCCGCCCGCCGACCCCGGCGCCGAGATCTCGAACGGCAGCACCAGCTGGACCGCGTCGTGCCCGCACAGATTGGTGAGCGACAGCCCGATCAGCGTGGCGCCACGCTCCCGGATCAGCGGCCGCGCCTCGTCGAACAACCCTCGTGCGACGGCGAGGATAACCGCCGTCGACTCGGTCGGCTCGCGGAGCGAACGGGACCGCGTCACGCGCTCGAAGTCGTCGAACCGCAGTCGCAGCACCACGGTCCGGCACAGACGGTGTGCGCCGCGCAACCGCTTGCCCAAGCCGTCGACGATGGCGATCAGCGTCTCCTCGACGTCGGACTCCGGTTTGATCCGGCGACCCAGCGCACGCTGCGCTCCGATCGACTTGCGGCGCCGGCCGGTCTCCACGCGGCGCGGGTCGCGCGCCATGGACAGGGCGTACAGGTGGCGTCCGGCACCCCGGCCCAGCAGTCGCGCGAGGTTCTCCTCACCGAGGGCCGCCAGGTCGCCGACCGTCTCGATCCCGGCGTCGGCCAACCGTGCCTCTGTCTTCACCCCGACGCCCCACAGGCGGCGCACCGGTAGCGGGTGCAGGAACTCCAGTTCACCGCCGGGCGGCACGACGAGCAGCCCGTCGGGCTTGCCCACCGCACTGGCCACCTTTGCCAGGAACTTGCTGCGCGCCGCGCCGACGGTGATCGGCAAGCCCACCTCGTCGCGGATCCGTCGGCGGAGCCGCTCCGCGATCTGTTCCGGAGTCCCGCTGATGCGGCGCAGCCCGCCGACGTCGAGGAACGCCTCGTCGACCGAGATGCCCTCGACCAGGGGCGTCGTGTCGTGAAAGACGTCGAACACGGCACGACTCGCCTCGGTGTAGGCGGAGAACCGCGGCGACACGACGACGGCGGACCCGCGGCACAGGGCGCGCGCGTCGCGGCCGGGCATCGGGGTGTGTACGCCCATCGCCTTGGCCTCGTAGCTCGCCGCCAGCACGACACCCCCGCCGACGAGCACGGGCCGTCCGCGCAGTGCAGGGTCGTCACGCTGCTCCACCGAGGCGTAGAAGGAGTCCAGGTCGGCGTGCAGGATCGACGCTTCCGCACGCCCACCCGAGCTGACCATGGGCCCGATGGTGCCACCGGCCTCGGACACTGCTGAGAAAGCTCCCCTGGTGACCCACCGAGGGTAATCGTCCCCCGAGAGGTCCTCAGGGGAGGTTCTTCAGCTGCCGACTATCGCCCGCGCGTAGTGGAGGTTCTGGGCGATGAGCTCGTCGGCACTCAGCTCACCGTCGTCGCGGTACCAGGTGGAGACGCCGACGCACATCGTTGCGATCGCCCGACCCGCTCCCTTCGGGGAATCTGTCGTGAAGTCGCCGCGGTCAACACCGGCGACGATGATGTCGTCGAGCATGCGCTGCACCTCGTCGCGGTAGCCGACGTAGGTGGCTCGGTACTCGTCGTCGATGCTGCGGATCTCCGAGGATCCGATGAACGCCTGTTCCTGGCGGAACATGTGGAAGCGCAGCAGCGATTCCACAATCGCGTCGAACTGATCGACGGGGTCGGGGCCCGCCTCCGCGACGGCTTGTCGGCACCGCTGCTGCAGGTCGAGCATGGTCAGTTCCAGCAAGCCCTGGAGCAATGACTGCTTGGACGGATAGTGGTGGTAGAGCCCGGGGACCGACAGCTGCGCGCGGGCGGCGATGTCGCGCACGGACGTGCCGTGGTAGCCGTGCTCGGCGAAGGCACCCAGCGCCGCCGCGAGCGGGACGGGAAGCGACGGCGGTCCGTACTCCCGCCAGCGGCCGCGCACCAGGTCACTCACCGAGCAGCAGGCCGGTGCAGGCGTCGATCAGTTCGTCGCGCGGAAGCTGCACACGGTCGTCGAGCCAAGCGGACAGCAGGTTGCCCAGCCCCCCGACGCGGTAGTAGGCCGCGGCGACATCGGCTTCGGTCGGCTCGTGGTGCGTCCCGGCCGTCGTCTGCACAGTAAGCGCGGCCAGACTCCGCGTCGCGGCCATCCGACGCGTCGCCAGCGTCGTCGAGAGCAGCTTCGGCGAGAACATCAACCGTCCCTTGCGACGGTCGTCGTCGATGACCCGCACGATGGCCTCGACCGCCCCGCGGGCTCGGGAGCGGATGTCGGTGCCACGGCCGAAGGCATCACTGGCGGCACCACTGATCTCGTCGACGACACGGTCGTAGGCCGCGGCGACGAGGTCGTCGGCCGAATCGAAGCTCTCGTAGAAGTAGCGCGCGGTCAGCTTCGCCTCTCGGCACACGCCGCGCACGGTGAGCGCGCCGCCGTCGTCGGACCCGAGCACCTCCAGCGCGGCGTCCATCAGCTGCTCACGACGGCGGGCGATGCGTTCGTCGCCCTGCTCACCGGCATACGTGCGCAAGGCGGTCACCGACTGGGAAGCCATATCCCCATTGTGTCATCGACGGCGCTGCAAGAGGCGCGCTGGCCAGCGCCGGGCGCGGCGAAGTAAACTGAGAACAGTCGTTGTCACTAAATTTCCGGTCCAATGATGGGACAATCGAGGACAGCACCGAGGGAGCACGAATGACTGCAACGACGCATGTCCCGGCCGACCAGCGCCCAGCGCGGATGTCCCGCGAGGAGATGGACGCGCTCAAGTCGCCAGACGTCAACCTCTACATCGCCGCCCTGCTCGCCGGGCCCGCCAACGTCATCATGCAGATGGCCAACACCCCGGTCGGGCGCGGTGTCGTGGAGAGCCGGGTGGAATCGGGCAGTCTCCTCAAACACCCCGTCAAGCGGACCAGGACAACGCTGACGTACCTGGCCGTCGCGGCCCTGGGCACCGCGTCGGACCGCAAGATGTACCGCGAGGCGGTCAACTCCGCACACCGCCAGGTCCACTCCAACAACGAGTCCCCGGTGAAGTACAACGCCATGGACCCGAAGCTGCAGATGTGGGTGGCGGCCTGCCTGTACCGCGGCTGGGAGGACATCACTCGCCTATACGGGCGGCCCGGCGAGGTCAACGAACAGGCCTACCGCCAGGGCGCCGTCATGGGGACGACGCTGCAGATGCCCTACGAGATGTGGCCGGCCACGCGGGAGGACTTCCAGCGCTATTGGGATGAGACGGTCGAGTCGATCACCGAGGTCGACCCGGGCATCCGCGAGTACCTGGCCAAGCTGATGCGCCTGCGCTTCCTCGGGCCGTATTCCGGGCGGGCCTTCACGTGGATCAGCGAAGCGCTCACGCTGGGCTACCTCCCCGAGGAGTTCCGCGACAAACTCGAGTGGTACCCGAGCCCCAACCAGGAGCGCTTCTTCGACGCCAACAACGTGGTGCTGCGCATCGCGAGCCGGGTCACCCCGCAGGCCATCCAGGTGCTGCCGTTCAAACTCCTGATCGCCGACGTCCGGTGGCGCAACCGCACCGGCCGACCCCTGATCTAGGCGATACCGGTCGGCCTAGCCAATCTCCTTCAGCGCGCCACGGTCCAGGGCCGCGACATCGGTGTGCCCCGACAGCCCCAGCGTGAGGTCGAGCTCGGCGGCGATGTTGGTGAGCACCTCGCGCACCCCCGTTTCCCCCGCGACGGCCAGCCCGTACATGTGCGCCCGGCCGATGCACGCCGCGTCAGCCCCCAGCGCCAGCGCCTTGAACACGTCGGACCCGGTGTGGACGCCCGAGTCGACGAGGATCTTGGTGCGCCCGCCAACCGCATCGACCACGTCGACGAGGGCGTCGATCGAACCGATAGCGCCGTCGACCTGCCGTCCGCCGTGGTTGGACACGATGATCCCGTCGACGCCGATGTCGACCGCGTGCCGCGCGTCGTCGGGGTGCAAGACACCCTTCAACACGATCGGCAGGGGCGTCCGGGCGCGCAGGTCCTCGATGTCGGCCCACGAGAGGCTGGGCCGCGAATAGATCTCCAGGAACGTCTCGACCGCCGCGCGCGGATGCTTGTCGACGAGGTTGCGCCACCAGTTGCCCGGCGCGTTGCGCGCGATGGACGCCAGCGTCTTGATCGCCCCGACCGACGGCTTCGGCGACGCCGCGTCGGGGTCGGGGTTTGCCACACGCTCATCGACGATCGCCCGGAACCGCGGGTCGCGCGTGTACTGCGCGATGCCCTCACCGCGGGCGAAGGGCAACGACCCGAGGTTGAGGTCCTGCGGGCGCCAACCGAGCATCGTCGTGTCCAGGGTGACTGCGATCGCCGCCGCACCCATCGCCTCGGCTCGGTTCAGGAAACTGTCGACGAGCTGCTCGTCGACCGACCAGTACAGCTGGAACCACCGCGGCGCGCCCGGCGAAACCGCGTCCATCGCCGCGGCGACATCCTCCATCGGCGCACTGCCCTGGTTGGAGAAGATGTAGGGCAGGCCCAGCGATGCCGCGGCCTTGCCGATCGTGACATCGGCGTTGCGCGCGACGAGTCCGCCCGCGCCCACCGGGGACACCAGCAGCGGCGCGGGCAACCGTTGGCCGAAGAGGTCGACGGCGAGACTGCGCTGCGAGACGTCGCGCAGCACCCGCGGCACGATCTTCCAGCGGTCCAGTGCCCGACGGTTCGCGACCATCGTCGAGCCCTCACCCGCGCCGCCGGCGACATAGGCCCACGCCTTCTCCGACATCGCCGCATGCGCGCGGCGCTCGAGTTCGGCGTAGTCGGTCGGGACGGCTGGCCGGCCGTCGGCGATTCCCGCTCGGTAGATGACGTTTTGGCGCTCGCGCCCGACTCCGGATTCCACGGGCACAGACTATCGAGCACACAGCGCCCGAGGAGTCAGTCGGCGAAGACCTTGACCCAGTCGTCCTTGATGCTCACGACCGTCCAGCCGCGGTGCGCCGCCTCGGGCAGTGCCTTCTCCGCGCCCTTGGTGTAGTCGAACTCGCGCTGCGCGTCGTCGTGGTTGACCAGCAACCCGATGCCCGGGTTGGTTCCGGTCGTGGCGTACTCAAGCATCTCGATATCACCGTCGGAGTTGCCCATGGCGAACAGCGGTCGGCGGCCGATGCCGCCCCAGATGCTCTCCGGCTTGCCCCGCCCGACGTCGATGGAGGTCAACCGGTCGCTGACCTCGATCTCCCCGTCGACGTAGTGGACGGCGAAGGTGCTGCCGATGACCCGCTCGGGTGGAATGCCGTAGATCTCCGGCGTGATCGGCCGCATGAAGTCGCGGCCACCGCCGGACACGATGTAGACGGTGAAGCCGTTGGCCTCGAGGTAGCGCAGCAGCTCGATCATCGGCGCATAGCCGCATGCGGAGTAGGGCCGGTTGAGCGTCGGGTGCTGCGCGGTCGCGAAGAAGGCCTTCACCCGCTCGGCGTGGGCCTGCGTCGTGCTGTCCGGGTTGGCCGCGAGTAGGGCGTCGATGGTCGACGTTGAGTCGGTATCGTCGCCTTCCTTGTGCTTGGCGAGGGCCTGCGCGAACCGCTTGAGATCACCGTCGACGGCCGCTTCGATCGCAGCGTTCGACTTCACCAGCGACTCGTCTTCGTTGCCCAGCTCGGACAGTCGGGTGCGGATGAAGTCGCCCTGGATCACCGTCGGCTTCTCGCACCACAGCGTGCCGTCGTTGTCGAAGGTGGCGATCCGCTCCTCCGGTGCCACGGTCTGGGCGGGCCCCTCGACGAAGTCGATGATCGCCTTCTTGGTCGGGCCGTCGTTCCACAGGTCCAGTGCCATCGCGACTCTCCTCTGTTATTGGTCGGCCGTCAGTCGCGGACGAGGTAGAAGTAGAAGTGGTGGTCGCGCACCAGCGACGACTTGCCGTTCATGATGCCCATCAGCGTCCGGTCATCGACGCGTTTGAAGTGGTCGATGACGGCCTGACCGTCGTAGACCATCGAGGCGGTCACCTCGCCGCGGAACTCGACGTGCCAGAGGCTGGCCTCACCCTTGCCCAGCTCCTTGTTGGAGTAGAGCTCGCCGTCGGCGTTGCGGCAGACCAGCGGCTGCACGTTCGTGCGCGAGATGAAGTTCTTGCCGTACCAGCCGACCTGCTCCAGCTGACCGTCCATCGGGTGGCCGGTCGGCAGTTCGCCGCCGCGCCACGAGCCGAGGATCTCCTCGATGCGGACAGTCGGGAGCTGGGCCCACAGTTCGTCCAACTCTTGCGCAGTGTTCTTCTCACCCGTGTCGATGCGGATAAGAATCTGGGCGGCGGCGGCCAGTGCCGCGGCGTCAGGCATTGACCCGCACCGGTGAGTCGACGGTGCCGAAGACCATGGCCTCGGTGATGTCGTAGCGGCGGGCATCGAACGCGTCGAGCACCAGGTTGTGCCGCACCACCCACGGCTGCACCGTGGACCCCTTCGGGATGTTGCCCTCCGCGCGTTTGACGTAGCCGGAGTCCAGCTCCATCAGCGGTGCGTCCTCGAGGATCTGACCGCCGGCGGTCGGGTAGGCGTGCGTGTAGCCCTTTTCGCGCATCAGCTCGATGAGCTTGGCCACCGCCTGCGCGGTGAGGTCGATACGCAGCGTCCAGGAGGCATTGGTGTAGCCGATGGCCCATGCCAGGTTGGGCACATCCTCGATCATGTAGCCGCGGTAGGCGTGGTGGTCGCCCGGCTTCTGCTCGGCGCCATCGATCGAGATCGTCGCACCGCCCATGGCGACGAGTTCGAGGCCGGTCGCGGTGACGACGATGTCGGCGTCGAGGCGCTTGCCGGACGTCAGCACGATGCCGTTCTCGTCGAAGGTCTCGATCTGGTCGGTGACGACGTCGGCCTTGCCCGACCGGATCGCGGTGTAGAAGTCACCGCTCGGGATCATGCACAAGCGCTGGTCCCACGGCTCGTACTTGGGCTTGAAGTGGACGTCGACGGGGTAGCCCTTCGGCAGCTGCAGCTTGGCCATGCGCCGCAGCGTTCGCCGCGACAGTTTCGGGAAGCTGCGACAGTACATGTAGATGCCGTAGGTCACCAGCGCGTTGCGCACCCGGATTAGCTGGTGGGCCGGCTTGTCCGGGAGGAAGCGCAGCGCCGCCTTCGTCATCGGGTCCTCCCACGGCAGCGACACCATGTACGTCGGCGAGCGCTGCAGCATGGTGATCTTCTCGACGTCGGGGGACATCGACGGGATCAGCGTCACCGCCGTCGCACCCGAGCCGATCACGACGACCTTCTTGCCCTGGTAGTCGAGGTCCTCGGGCCAAAACTGCGGGTGCACCACCTGTCCCTGGAAGTTCTCGATGCCCGGGAAGTCGGGTTCATAGCCGCGGTCGTAGCGGTAGTAGCCGGCGCAGACGTACAGGAAACGGGCGCGGTACTCGCGCTCCTGGCCGTCGACCTGCGTCGTCACCGTCCACACGTCAGTGGAGGTATCGAAGTCGGCCGAGACGACCGTGACACCGAAGTCGATGTGTTTGTCGAAGCCGAAATGGCTGGCGGTGTCCTGCAGGTACTCACGGATCTCGTGGCCCAGGGCGGTGGTGCGGGTGCCCTTCCACGGGTACCAGGGGAAGCTGAGCGTGAAGATATCGGAGTCGCTGCGCACACCGGGGTAGCGGAACAGGTCCCACGTGCCGCCGATCTGGTCGCGCTGCTCGACGATCGTGTAGGTGAGTCCCGGGTTGCGCTCGGTCAACCGGTACGCGGTGTCGATGCCGGACAGTCCGGCGCCGACGATGAGCACGTCGAGGACGTCAGTATTCGTTGCGGGCATCATTGCCTCCCCTAGATATCACGTTGATGACCAGCCTAGTCCGTGGTAACAACCCAGCCATTGTCATACCGGCGAGCAGCGCCACACGGCTCAGCTGGCGGCCTTCTTGGCGGGGGCCTTCTTGGCCGCCGCTTTCTTAGCGGGCGCCTTCTTGGCTGGTGCCTTCTTCGCAGCGGCCTGCTTGACCGGCGCCTTCGCCGCGGGCAGCTCACCGCCGGTCCGGTCCTTCACCGAAGCGCGCAATGCGGCGAGCAGATCGGCGACCTCCCCGTCGTCGTCGGTCGGCGCCGCCGGCTCGTCGTCGACGAAGGCCGGTGATCCGCCGGCCTTCGACTCGATGAGCTTGCCGAGCTCTTCGGTGTAGGTGTCGGAGTAGTCATCGGGGTCGAAGTCATTGGCCATCGTCTCGATGAGCGACTTCGCCATCTCAAGTTCCTGGTCGCGCACCTCGACGCCGGCGTCGAGGAACCCGAAGTCAGGCTTGCGCACCTCGTCGGGCCACAGCAGAGTCTGCAGCGTCATCACACCGTCGACGACACGCAGCGCCGCGAGCCGGGTGCGGTTGCGCAGGGTGAAATTCGCGATGGCCAGCCGGTCGGTGGACTCCAGTGCCTTCGCCAGCAGCACGTAGGCCTTCGGCGACTTCGACGACGGTTCCAGGTAGTACGGCTTGTCGAAGTAGATCGGATCGACCTGATCGGCGGGCACGAACTCGAGGATGGAGATCTCCGGGCTGCGGGTGACCGGCAGCGTCGCGAGGTCGCCTTTCGTCAGGACCACGGTCTGACCGTCGTCGGACTCGTACGCGTTGGCGATGTTGCTGAACTCGACCTCGGTGTCGGTTCCCTCCCGCACCCGCTTGTAGCGGATCCGCGTGCCGTCCTTGGAGTCGACCTGATGTGATTTACGGTCGTGGCTCTCCGTGGCCGAGTACGCCTTGACGGGCACATTGACCAGGCCAAAGCTCAGATCACCGTTCCAGATCGAGCGCATGGCGCCAATTGTGCCACTGCGAGTGCCGAATACGGCAGGTTGAGACAATGGTGTGACCGGTCGGCACGACCGGCGACAGCGGCGGGAGGTGGTGCGCGTGGCCGACAACGGAGTGCTCGACGTCGACGGCCGGGCCATCGGCGTCACCAACCTCGACAAGGTCCTCTATCCGGAGAGCGGGACGCGCAAGTTCGAGGTCATCGACTACTACACGCGGATCGCCGATGCGATGTTGCCGCATTTGCGGCGGCGCATCGTGACCCGTAAACGGTGGCCATCGGGCGTGGATGCGGCACCGTTCTTCGAGAAGAACCTCCCGGCGGGGTCGCCGGAGTGGCTCGACCGCTACACGGTCGGGCACTCCAAGCGAGCCATCGTCTATCCCGTCATCTCCGACCGTGCCGATCTCGTCTGGATGGCACAGATGGCGGCGCTGGAACTGCACGTGCCGCAGTGGCGGATCGACGGCGGGCCGGGCCAGGAGGGCCTGGCCAATCGGATCATCTTCGATCTCGACCCGGGTCCCGGCGTCCCGTTGACGCAGTGCGCGCAGATCGCGATCCTCATCCGCGACGTCCTCGCCGGCGCCGGCCTGCAGTCGTGGCCGGTGACCAGCGGCGGCAAAGGCATCCACGTATACGCGCGCATCGATCCGCCGGTGAGTCCCGATTCGGCCCGTGCCGTCGCCCGCGAGCTCGCCGAGGGCCTCTCGGCCGCACACCCCGATGCGATCACCGCCACGATGACCAAGGCCGTGCGCGAAGACCGTGTCTTCCTCGACTGGAGCCAGAACAGCGGATCCAAGACGACGCTCGCGCCGTACTCGTTGCGCGGCCGCGCACAGCCGTGGGTCGCCGCGCCGCGCACGTGGGAGGAACTCGCCGACGCCGATCTGGCACAACTCGCGCTGCACGAGGTACTCGAGCGCGTCGAAGCCGACGGCGATCTGTTGGCTGGTCTCGATACCCACCGGTGGTCGAGTGCCGACGAGCGCAGCGAGGACGTGTATCGAGACCCGGAGCCCGTCGTCGACCTCGGTGAATACCGACGCAAGCGCACGCCTGGCCGCACGCCCGAGCCCGCCGTCGACGCGGAAGAAATCATCGTCGACGATGACGCCGAGCCGACACCACGACCGGTCGGCCCCATCTTCGTGATCCAGGAACACCACGCGCGGCGACTGCACTACGACTTCCGCCTCGAGCACGACGGGGTGCTCGTCAGTTGGGCGGTGCCCAAGAACCTCCCCGACGACCCGACACAGAACCGTCTGGCCATCCGCACCGAGGACCACCCGCTGCAGTACGCGGGATTCTCCGGCGACATCCCCAAAGGCGAGTACGGGGGCGGTCACGTCGAGATCTGGGACACCGGCACTTTCACCGTCGAGAAGTGGCGCGACGACGAGATCATCGTCGTGCTGCACGGCGAGCGCGTCCACGGCCGCTATGCGCTGATCCGTACGGGCAAGGCCCAGGGGAACCAGAACTGGTTGGTTCATCTCATGGCCGACGAGCCGCGACCGCTGCTGCCGGAGTCACTGCACGATCCGCGGCCGATGCTGGCGACCGACGAGAAGATCGACAACCTCGACGACTCGTGGGCGTTCGAGGGCAAGTGGGACGGCTACCGGATCATTGCCCGATACGTCGACGGGCGGCTGCGCCTGTCGTCGCGCTCGGGCATCGACATGACCGCAGATTTCCCGGAGTTGGCCGAACTCTCGGAGGCGCTCGGCCTGCTCGACGTCGTCCTCGACGGTGAGGTCGTCGCGCTCGACTCGTCGGGGCGCACCAATTTCACGCTATTGAGTTCGCGGCGCCACACCGACGAGCCGTACCGCCTCAAGTTGTTCCTCTTCGACATCCTGGCGCTGGCCGGTAAGTCGCTGCTGTCGACGCCGTGGGAGCAACGCCGCACTCTCCTCGAGGAATTGGTGCCCCTGCTGCGCCGCTGCCAGCACGTCGAGATCCCTCCGCTGCTGCCCGGTCCGGGCGCCGCGGCGGTCGCCGCCAGCCGCGAGCACGGGTATGAGGGCGTCGTCGCCAAGCGCCGCAGCTCGACCTACCAGCAGGGTCGTCGGGCCAATACGTGGCTCAAGCACAAGAACTGGTCCGACATCGAGGTCGTCGTCGGTGGTTGGCGCCCGGGTCGCGGTACGAGGGCGGGCACAATCGGCTCGCTGCTCGTGGGTCTACCCGAGGAGACCGGTCTGCGCTACGTTGGCCGCGTGGGCACCGGCTTCACCGACGCAGCACTGAAGTCCCTTGCGGCAGAACTGAAACCGTTGACGATCAGCCGCAGTCCCTTCCTCGACAAGATCGATGCGCCGGTCGCTTCGAGCGCCACGTGGGTGCTACCGAAGATCGTCGGCGAGGTGCAGTTCCTAGACTGGACGTCGACCGGGCACCTCCGCCACCCCAGTTGGCGGGGGATCCGACGCGACAAGCTGCCCGGGGACCTGTAGGAGGAGGCGCAAACCGATGTTCGTGATCGCCCAGCTCTCCGACCTGCATGTCAACGGAACGCACCGCAACCGCGCGCGCATCGAGGCCGCTTTCGACTACGTGAACTCCCGGGCCGACGGCATCGACGCGCTACTCGTCACCGGCGACCTCACCGACCACGGCAGCGCCGAGGAGATGCTCGAGGCGCGCAAGCTGATCGCCAGTCCCCTGCCGACGCTGATCACCATCGGCAACCACGATGCGCGGCCGTCCTTCAACGACGTGTTCCGGCCTGGGACCGACCCCACCGCACCGGTCAACGAGGCACTGACCATCGACGGCGTGACTCTGCTGTCGGCGGACAGCTCGCTGCCCGGTGAGCGCCGGGGTTTCCTCGACGACCAGACGGTCGCCTGGTTGGACACGGCGATGACCGGCGCCGCCGGGCACGTGGTCGTGGCCTTCCACCACCCGCCGAGCACGCTGGGCATGCCGATGATGGACTCGATCATGATGTCGGATCCGGAGCGCCTCGGCGCCCTCGTTGACTCCCATCCCAATGTCGCGGCACTTGTTTGCGGGCACGCGCACTCTGCCGCGGTGACGACCTTTCACGGGCGCCCGCTGTGCCTTGCACCGGGTGTCGCGTCGACGTTGAACCTGCCGTTCGAGGGCAGCGCAGTGATCAACCGCGACCAACCCGCGGGCGTGGCCTTCCACATGCTCGACGACGATGGCCGACTGATCACGCACTACCGGACCATCCCCGGCACCTGAGAAAACTCCCGTGGTGATGCACGAAGGGAAGATTCCCCTTTGGCGCTCACCAGGGGAGGTTTCTCGGCAGGGCTGGCGGGTTTCTGGGTGCCTCCCGGCTACGGCGGATCCCACGTACGGGCGCGTTCCCACACCCCCGGATTCTGTTGCCATCACGGTCGGGCTCGTCCGGTACATACGGCGGTAGATTCCATCGCAATGTCCCTGGCGTGCGCAGCGAAATGCATGACGGCGGAGGATTTCGTGGTAGTCGCAGACTCCGTTCTCAACAAGCGCCAGATGACGATCGAGGATCTCCGAACTGCGCTTGACGGGCTGATCGACGCGAGAACAAGTCAGTTGTTGGACAAATGCGATCCAGAGTCGCAGTCGGGTACCGAGACATTGGCGCGCGTTCGCCTGGGCGCTCGCGGCTACAAGGTCTGCGTCCAACCGGCCCGACCCAGCGGCGGCAACTCCGACCTCGCGATCGGCCGACTCCTCCTCGAATGCGACAGCAAGCAGCATCACCTCCTGGACGAGGTGCAGTACGAGAAGGACCGCGAGCAGGACCGCAAATCATTGTTGGCTGGTCGGCCGACGATCCGTCTTACCTATGCGATGGTGATCCACCGCTGGGACGATGTGTTCAAAGACATCGCATTGTTCGTACGCGAGGACCGGCATCGCGACCGCCGGGGCCGCTGAGAAAGCTCCCCTGGTGATGCCCGGAGGGAAGATTCCCCTTTGGTGCTCACCGGGGGAGTCTTCTCAGCAGACCTACTTGCTCGACCCGCCCTTGACCAGCTCCTGGAAGAAGCGGCCCGCGAGGTCGCCAATGAGTCCCGGACCGGTGTCGGGCAGCATGTCGGCCGCGGTCTTGGTCACCGGGATCTTGGCCGAGCGGGTGGCCTCGTAGCGGATCCCGGCCACGCTCGTCCCGGTCAGCGGCTTGAGGAAGCGGCTCAGGTTCGTCGACGTGGTCACGGCCGCGACGACCTTTGTCCCCGCGCCGGCGAAGTTCGCCGCTCCGCGTCGGATGTGGTCGGGCGAGGTGACCAGCACGGCCTCCGAGATGCCACGAGCCCTCAGCAACTCCGTGGTGTTCTGCGCGTTGGAGACGGTGGAATCCGACTTGTCCTCGGTGGTGATGCGCGAGTCCTCGAGCCCCTTGCCGACGAGCCACTTCTTCATGGCGGCCGCCTCGGTGATCCCCTTTTTCGGGACGCCGCCGGTCACGAAGACCGGCGCGGTCGGTGATGCCTGGGCCTGCGCGAGACCGGCCTCCAGGCGCTTGACGAGCTCGGGGGCCATCGTGCCGTTCGGACGCAGCCCGTAGCCGAGGATCACGATCGCCGCGTTCGTCGGCGTGACGACCGGCGACGTCGACGGCACGATCGCGGCGGCGGCGGTCACCCCGTCGATCAGCCCGCGGATCTGGGTGGCAGCACTCGCCCGCACCGAGGTGAGCTTGGTCAATGCCGCGTCGCGGGTCGCGGTATCGGTCTCCTGGTCGGCCCACACCGCCTGCAGCGCCAAAGCGTCGGGGTCGTTGGCGGTGACGGCGAGCATGCTCTTGATGTCGGCGAGTCCACCGGGGATGTCGCGCGCGGCGAACTTCTTCTGCGCGCTGTTGTACAGCCCGGGTGCATCGACGGCATCGGCGGTGCGCACGATGGTCGGCGACCCGGCGGGCAGCGTCGCCAGTCCGATACCGCCACCCACGCCGACAGCCAGCGCTGCCATCGCCGCAGCAACGCGTACCTTAACACCAGTCACTTTAATCACACGCGTAACAGTAGGCGGGCAGTGCTACGCCGACGGTTCGGTCCGATATCGGTACGGCAACAACAGCCGCACTGATCAACATGCGCTTTTGATCGGAAACCGATCAAAACCACTAACTGATCAACCGGGCGATTACTGCGGCGGCACCCAGGCCCAGCGCCCCGGGGATCGTGAGCAGCGCATAGTCGCTATCCGTCCGTTCCAGCTCAGCGAGCGCATCGGTCAGCAGCATTCCGCCGCTGGCTCCCAGGGGATGACCGGTGGCAACGGACCCGCCATGGGGATTGACGATCGCGGGATCGAGCCCCAGTTCTCGAGTGAGCAGCAGTGGAGACACCGCGAAGGACTCGTTGGCCTCGACGACGGCGAGATCCGCCGGCGTCAGCCCGCTGCGCTGCAGCGCTATCTGCGCCGCGGTTACCGTCGCGGTCAGGCGCGGCGAGCGGACAGCCGACTGGGTAACCGCGAGGAGGAGGCCGCGCGGCGGGCCCAGGTACTCCGCCGCTGCGGCGGATCCCAGGACGATCGCCGACGCACCGTCAGCCAGCTGGGGAGCCGTCGCCATGGAGTGCAGGCCGCCCTCCGGACGGACCGCGTCAGACAGCCTTTCGAGCACGCCCGGCCACGACGGGTCGTCGCCGAAGAGTGCGGGCAGCGCGGCGAACCCCTCGACGGTCGCATCGGTCCGCCCACCCTCATCGCGCGACAGGAGGGTCTCGCCCCCCACCGATACCGGGATCACCGATGACGACGGGGAGGCGGCGCACGCCCGACGATGAGACTCGACGGCAAAGGCGTCCAACTCCTCGCGGGTGAAGCCTGCCTCGGCCGCGGTCAGGTCGGCGGAGACTCCGATCGTGACGTACCCGGTGCGGTCGCGGTAGTCGCCGTCGGACGCAAAGGCCGGGGCATCGGCCAGCATCGGCACGCGCGACATCGATTCGACGCCGCCTGCCACGACCACCTCGTTCATGCCGGATCCGATACGCGCCGCGGCCGAGCCGATCGCGTCGAACCCAGAGCAACACAGCCGACTCACGGTCCCGCCGGGCACCGTGTCGGGCCACTGGGCCCACAGCACGGCGGCCCGCGCGACGTCGCCGGCCTGCTCGCCGAAGGCGGTGCTCGTCCCGATGATCACGTCCTCCACGCGCTCGGCGTCAAGGCCACGATCGGCCAGGGCGCGCAGCAGCCCGCCGAGCAATTCGTACGACGGCACCGGCGCCAGGGTGCCGCCACCACGGCGCACCCGACCCTTCGGGGTCCGGACTGCGTCGTAGATGTAAACGTCCTCGGCGAACTGGGACGTCTCCTTCCCACTCACTTGCGCAGCTCTCGCTTGAGGATCTTCCCGACCTCGTTGCGCGGCAGCACGTCGCGGATCTCCAAGTGCTCCGGGAGCTTGAAGGAAGCAATCTTCTTGGCCCGCAGGAACTCGTTGAGCTCCTCGAGGGCGAGCTCGGCCCCTGGCCGCGGCACGACCACCGCCGCCACCCGTTCACCCATCTGCTCGTCGGCGTAACCGACCACCGCGACCTCGGCTACCGCGGGATGCTCGGAGATCAGCGCCTCGACCTCAGCGGGGGCGATGTTCATCCCACCGCGGATCACGAGGTCCTTGCACCGGTCGACGTAGCGCAGGAACTGGTTGCGGTCGCCGTCGATCTCGAACATGTCGCCGGAGCGAAGCATCCCCTCGTCGTCGAAGGGCGACGCCAGCTGGTCGGCGTGCAGGTAACCGGGGAACACGCCCGGTCCGCCGACGCGCAGTTCACCGGGGATCCCGGGTTCGGTGATCTCGGCGCCGCTCGCCAGGTCGATGAGCTTGATCTGCACGCGCTCGGTAATCCGTCCGGACCATTCCACTCCCGGCGCCCCGTAGCGGGGGAAGAAGCGCGCGCGGTTGTCGGGGTCGGGGAAGTCCTCCGGCGAGGACAGCAGTGCCACTCCCTCGTTGGACCCGAAGAAGTTGATGACCGACAGCCCCATCTTCTGCTGCCAGCCGCGGACCATCGCCGGTTGCAGCGGCGCCGATCCCGAACCGACGCGGGTCAGGCTCGACAGGTCGACCTTTGCGAGCAATTCTTCGTTGTTCAGCAGCTGCCACAACAGCGCGGGCGGTACCAGCGTGTAGGTGGGGCGCTCGACGGCGATCTGCATGAAGAAGGTCTGCGGATCGAAGGGATGGTGCTGGACCAACGTCGCGCCCTGCAGGAGCCAGGGCAGCAGCATGCCGTTGATCCCGGCCATGTTGATCATCGGGAACGGGTTCAACAGGATGTCGGCGTCGGTGATGGCCGGACCGTCGATCGGCCCCGGGGAGAAGCCGATCCAGTCGTAGTGGGCCCGGCGCACACCCTTCGGCTTGCCCTCGGTACCCGACGTCCAGCAGATCGTCGCGGCGTCGTTCGGGTCGCCCGGATCGGCAGCCACTGCGGCCGCGACCCGTTGCACCTCATCGTCGGTCGCCGGTCGCGGCTCCCAGTGCATATCGGCCGTCCCGCTGTCCTCCGACGGGTCCCCGAAAGTCACTACCGCCTCGAGACTCGGGATCTGATCACGCACCGCCATGACCTCCGCGGCCGGACGCCGGTCGCCGAAGGAACCGACGGTGATGAACGCGACGAACGACGCCGACGCGGCCATCTCGACGACCTCCCGCTCGCGGTACTGCATCGCCAGCGGCGAGACCGCGGCACCCAACCGCCATGCCGCCAGGTAGACCTCGAGGAGTTCGATCGAGTTGGGCAGCTGCATCCCGACGACGTCGCCGCGACCGACCCCTGCCTCACTCAGGCGCGCGGCGAGGGCAGTCACCTCCGCGTCGAGCTCGTTCCAGGTGAGCCGGCGCGGCGGCGAGCCGACCAGCGCCTCACGATTGGCTGGGTCGACGACGGAGAGCCGGTCCCCCTGCCGCGCCACCTGCCGACGGAAGGCGTCGTCGAGGGTGTCGGTGCTCCACCAGCCCTTCGCCAGGTAGTCGTCGATGCGCGACTGGGGGTGCAGCCCCCGGGTTTCGGCGTTAGTCACAGTGCCACCGCCTGTGCTGCCGTGTCGGTCTGACGCCACCGGCGGATGTCGCCGCCCGGGGCCCAGGTGGAGTGTGTCCCGCTGGAGATGCGCTCGGGGAGTCGCAGTTTGCATACCGGGCCGTCGGAGACGCGTGCGGCGTCGAGAACCACGCAGTAGGAAGCGTCGTCGTTCATATCCGTCGTCAGGGTGACGAGATAGCCGTCGTCCTCGGACGTGCTGCCGACACGCGGGGCCATCTGGGTCTCGCTGCCGTACACCCCGTCGGGGAGGCGATAGGCGTCGGTGTCGCCGGTGTGGAGGTCGTGGCGGACGATCCCGTTGAACAGGAACCAGCCGTCGACGCCCGACGCCGCGTAGATGTAGCGGTTGGGTTTGCCGCTGTAGTCGTCGTTGATGGTGCCGAACTCGGTGATCTGGTCCGACAGCACCTCCTCGCGCACCGCACCGGTCTTGAGGTTGAACCGCCAGCGATGCAGGCGGCACTGCATATGGTCGAGCGCCAGGAAGCGGAACGCGCGGCGCCACTTGTCGGTGATGCCGTGGTCGGAGGGTTCGGGCGCCCCCTGGAAGAAGCCCTCCATGACGATCTCGTCGCCGTCCTCGTAGGCGTTGGGGAAGTGCAGGACGAACGTGGGGTCGGCTTCAAACCATCGGATGTCCTCGGTGCTGCCCCGTCGGGGGATCACCGCGAAGCGCGACGGGATGTGCGGGTGGAAGCGGGGGTGGTGAATGCCCTTGCGCAGCAGGTCCTCGTCCCAGAACAGAGGGAAGTCGTTGAGGATCACGTAGTTCTCGGTGAAGGCCATGTCGTGGGGCAGGCGCGGGCCCGGCAGTGGCACGTCGACGTAGTGGACGAGGTCGTTGTTCTCGTCGACGACGCCGTACTTCATGTACGGCGCCTCCTTGCTGTAGTTGAAGAACAGCAGCTCGCCGGTCTTCGCGTCGACCTTCGGGTGGGCCGAGACGCCCAGGTGGTACGGGAAGGCACCGTTGAAGTCCTCTTTACCGAGGGTCTGCGCGCTATACGGGTCCAAGCGATACATGTCGCCGCACATCCAGAACGACGTGAGGGCGGTGCCGCGGTGCAGGATGACGTCGGTGCTCGACGCATCCTTCATGCGTCGCCGCGATCCCCAGCCGTCTTCGCGGATCGCCCACTCGGGCATCTCTGAACAGCCCGCCCACAGCGCCTTGCCCGCCTCATTCTCGGCGAGGAGGCCGTCGGTGCGCACGAATCGGTTGCGGTAGAAGGCGGTGCCGTCGCGGAAGCCGACGACGTGGATCATCCCGTCGCCGTCGAAAGGGTGGTAGTTCTTCGCCGCCGGGTGCAGTGGGTTCTCCGTGTTGCGCAGGTACACCCCGTCGAGGTCCTTCGGGATCTCGCCCTCGACGACCTGCAGGTCGTCGGCCTGCCACTCGGTGGTCTGCGGACGCCACGGCCCCGTGCGGTACGGGTGGTCGTCGTCCTCGGGAAGAGTGGACAACAACCGGCCCACAACCTCGACATCCATCGCCTGTCTCCTTGCTTTGCGAGCGATCGGCTGGTTACTCTGCGTGAGTTACTCTGTTAGTTGTAGCATAGATCACGAGGGTGCACGACCACCTTCGATTCGGACAGATCGATTCGGACAGAAAGAAGGTGGGCCATGCCCGAGCACGTCCACATCCTCGGCGGATACCAGACCGACTTCGCGCGCAACGTGACCAAAGAGGGCGGCGACCTCTCCACCCTGACCGACGAGGTCGTCACCGGAACACTCGCAGAGGCAGGCGTCACCGCCGACGACATCGAGGTGATCCACGTCGGCAACGCGTTCGGCCAGGTGTACACCGGCCAGGGTCACCTCGGAGCCATGCCCGCGACCATGCACCCCGAGCTCTGGGGCGTCCCGGCATCGCGCCACGAAGGCGCCTGCGCATCGGGATCCCTGGCGATCCTCGCCGCAATGAGCGATCTGGAATCGGGCCGCTACGACTGCGCGCTGGTAATCGGTGTCGAGCTGGAGAAGAACGTCCCCGGCGACGTCGGCGCGAAGAACATGGCCGGCGCCGGATGGCTCGGCCACGACGGCGAGGGTGCCACCTTCCTGTGGCCGCACACCTTCAGCCGCGTCGCCGAGGAATACGACGACCGCTTCGGGCTGGATCCCAAACACCTGTGGGCGATCGCCGAGCTCAACATCCGCAATGCCCGCACCAACCCGCGCGCACAGACCCGCGGGTGGTCGCACGACGACGCCTCGTTCACCGACGACCCCGGCGCCAATCCGGTCGTCGAGGGCCGCATGCACAAGGCCGACTGCGGACCGCTGACCGACGGCGGCGCGGGCGTCGTCCTCGTGTCCGACCGCTGGCTGGCCGCCCATCCCGAGCACGCCACCGCGCGCTCATCCATCCGCGGCTGGGGCCACCGCACCGCGGGCCTGGCGCTCGAGGAGAAGCTGGCCAAGAGCGCCGGCGACGGGCTGGTGTTCCCCCATGTCTCCGAGACCATCGGCGATGCCTTCAATCGTGCGGGCATCGCGTCGGTCGACGACCTCGACCTGATCGAGACGCACGACTGCTTCACCTCCACCGAGTACGTGGCGATCGACCACTTCGGCCTCACCGAGCCCGGCCAGAGCTGGAAGGCCGTCGAATCCGGTGAGCTGGAGATCGGCGGGCGGGTCGCGATGAACCCCAGCGGTGGTCTCATCGGCGGGGGACACCCCGTCGGCGCCACCGGGGTCCGGATGCTCCTCGATTGCCACCGGCAGGTGACCAAAGCGGCCGACGGCTATCAAGTGCCCGACGCCGCGACCGCAGCAACCCTCAATATCGGTGGCAGCATGACCACTGTCGTCAGCTTTGTCGTAGGAGTCTGAAAACACGTGACCAGCACTTCTGCCCTTCTTGAGCGCCTACGACTGCCCGTCGTGGCCGCACCGATGTTCCTCGTCTCCGGGCCCGACCTGGTCGCCGCGGCCTGCGAGGCCGGAGTCGTCGGATCGTTCCCCACCCCCAACTGCCGCACCACCGCACAGCTCGACGAGTGGATGGGCACGATCCGCGACCGGGTCGACGCCGGCGCCGCCTCGGCCCCGTGGGCGGTCAACCTGGTCACGCACAGCACCAACACCCGATTGGCCGAGGACCTGCGCATCATCGAGGCCCACCGCCCCGACATCGTCATCACCGCACTCGGTTCGCCGAAGCCGGTCATGGAGGTGGTGAAGGGCTACGGCGGCACCGTCGTCGCCGATGTGGTGAATCTGAAACTCGCCTACAAGGCGGTCGAGGCCGGCGTCGACGGCCTGGCCTGCATCTGCACCGGCGCCGGCGGACACACCGGCTACCTATCGCCCTTCGCCTTCATCAGCGCGGTGCGCCAGTTCTTCGACGGGATCGTCACCGTCGGTGGAGCGATCTCCGACGGTGCGAGCATCGCCGGAGCCGTCGCCGCAGGCGCCGACCTCGTCTACATGGGGACCCGGTTCCTGGCCAGTCAGGAGAGCATGGCCCAACCCGAGTACAAGCAGATGGTCGTCGACTACGGCATCGACGACGTCGTCGTCAGCGACGGCATCACCGGCACCAACGCATCGTGGCTGCGACCGAGCCTCGTCGACAACGGGTACGACCCGGACAACATGGCCTTCACCGGCAGCCGACAGTACGACGCCGCCGGCGACGGTCCGTCCCGGTGGAAGGACGTGTGGGCCGCCGGGCAAGGACTGCAGACGATCGGCGCGGTGTCCAGCGTCGCCGAGATCGTCGACGAACTGGCAGGCGAGTACGCCGTCGCGGTGGACCGCCTCACGACTCGTCGAGAGAGGGCACAGGACAGCGCCTAGACTTGCCGGGTGACGACCGGCCGACATACGCCCACGCGTCTGGCGACCGGTGGCGACAACGCCATCGCAGTCACGCTGGCGATCCTGGGTGACGAATGGAACCTGTGGATCCTGCGCCACGCCATGGCCGACGCCCGCCGCTACGGCGACTGGATGGCCCAGGGCTCGATCTCCAACTCCGTACTGTCCAGCCGCCTGGCCAGCCTCACCGAGTCCGGCCTCTTCGTGCAGGAGCAGTACAGCGAGCGGCCGGTCCGCTTCGAGTACGTCCTCACGCCCCGGGGCCGTGCGGTGTGGCCGATCCTCATCGCGATGTGGGCCTGGGAGCAGGAGTGGGCCCCGGCGTCGGAGGCCCCGCTCCCGACGATGCACCACACCGCCTGCGGCCACGACTTCCACCCCCGCCTGGGTTGCCGGTCGTGCGGAAACCCGGCCGATGCCCACGACGTCGTCGCCGCGTTCGGTCCCAGTGGCGACTGGTCGCGCAGCGTGCCGACCTCGGTGGGGCGGCGCCGCTCGCAGACCGCGGTGCAACCCAGCGAGCTGTTGCCACACACGATGGAGCTGTTGGGAAACAGGTGGTCGGCGTCGTTCCTGGGTGCCTTGTTCCTCGGGGCTCATCGCTTCCGCGACTTCGCCGAGCGGACCGGCGCGTCCCCGGCGATCGTCTCCGACCGCTTGCGCCGGTTCATCGAGCTCGGGGTCGTCGAGGCTCGCTCGAATGCCGAGCGGCCGGATTGGCGGACCTATCAACTCACCCAGAAGGGCCTCGCCTTCTTCCCCGTGGTCATCCTGATGATCGCCTGGGGCCAGGATTGGTTCGAGGCACCGGAGGGTCCGGCGCTGGTGCTCACCCATACGGCGTGCGGCGGGCCGTTCCATCCGGAACTACTGTGCGGCACGTGCGGTCAACCGCTGACCGGTGCCAGCATCGGGGTCCGCTAACCCGCACCGACGCGCACCTGTCACCTGAGCCGGTCGTCGACCCACCGCGTCGCCACCGCGAACCACTCCTGCGAGTTGCGGTGCAGGTTGATGTTGTGGCCTGCGTTGGGCAGGACGTAGCCGGTTAGGTCGCGCGTGCCGGTGAAGTTGGGGCGCTCCCGGTCCACGACGGTCCGCGCGGAGTCGCAGGGCCACAGCGGTCCGCAGAAGATCGAGTCGTACTGCCCGACGGCGAGCAGGACCGGCGCCGTGATGCCTTGGGTGATCGCCGGGTTGAAGGTCACCAGCGGGATGGTCGCGGCCTCGGCGAGGGTGCCGGTGTCACGCGTGTTCTCGTCGTGTGCGACGACCCGCGGGTCGGTGTTGCCCAGGTTGTAGAAACTCGCGCGAATACCGGCGAACGTGGTGTTGTAACCGGCCGGGCGGCTGGCGAGCCACGGGACCGCGGAGGCCGGCAGGTTCGTGCCGAAGACGACGTCGAAAGTGCCCGTCCACGGCGTGTGCAGCCAGTCGCTCAGGAGCACCGCGTCCACGTCGCGGTAGCGGGAGGCCTCCGTCTGCGCGGTGGCCGCGCCGAGCGAGTGCCCAACGACGGCGACCTTCGTGAACGCCGGGCCGACGCGGCCAGTGCGCAGTGCCTGAACCACCTGGTGCAGGGTGTGGGCGTGCTCGAAGAGTGTCAGCGAGAGGGCGTCGGGTTTGCTGCTGCGACCGGTCCCGAGGCGGTCGATCAGCAGCACCGTCTGTCCGCGCGCCACTGCGTATCGCGCGTAGGAGTGCGTCTCGGGGCGGTAGCCGAAGTCCCAGTACTCGCTGTTGTAGGTGTAGCCGGGGACCAGGATCGACACCTTGGTGCTGCGGGGGCCGCACAGCCGTCCGGCGATCGTCTGACGCTGCGGAGAGTGCTCGAGCGTGACAGGGAAGGACACCGCCTTACAAGGCACCGCCGGACTGGGTGCCGCCGACGCCGAGGCACCGATCGACAGGGTCATTGCAACCGTCGCGGTTACCGTCGAAGCGAGAACCGTTCTCGCCGCGCGGGCCCACCGACGATCGGTCTTACCGGACGTCATCTTGCTCATCACGATCTCCTCACTGCCGGAGTGATCGTACTATAGTAAACAGAGTGACTCTGGCGAATGAGGCCAAATTCTCGCCGAGCGAGCCCATTCTCATGCCGAGCGAGCCCGATTTTCCGCCGAACGAGCCTACTTCCACACCGACTGAGCCCATTTCCGCGTCGAGCGAGCCTAGAGGGGGCTCGCTCGGCGAAGTTTCGGGCTCGCTCGGCGAAGTTTCGGGCTCGCTCGGCGAAGTTTCGGGCTCGGTCGGCGTTAGAGGGCGGCGATGATGTCGTCGACGCGCTCCTTGGCGTCGCCGAAGAGCATCTGGGTGTTGTCGCGGAAGAACAGCGGGTTCTGCACACCCGCGTAGCCCGCGGCCATCGAGCGCTTGAACACGATGACGTCGCGCGCGTTCCACACCTCGAGCACCGGCATGCCCGCGATGGGCGACGACGGGTCCTCGGCGGCGGCCGGATTGACGGTGTCGTTGGCACCGATCACCAGCACGACGTCGGTGTCGGCGAAATCATCGTTGATCTCGTCCATCTCCAGGACGATGTCGTAGGGCAGTTTCGCCTCGGCCAGAAGCACGTTCATGTGCCCGGGCAGACGACCGGCGACGGGGTGGATGCCGAAGCGGACGTCGATGCCCCGGGCCCGCAGCTTCTTGGTCAGGTCGGCGACCGGGTACTGCGCCTGAGCGACGGCCATGCCGTAGCCGGGGGTGATGACGACCGAGCCGGCCCCCTCCAGCAGTTCGGCGACGGCGTCGGCCTGGATCTCGCGGTGCTCGCCGTAGTCGGTGTCGTCGGCGGGCCCGGCCTCGATGCCGAAGCCGCCGGCGATCACCGAGATGAACGAGCGGTTCATCGCCTTGCACATGATGTAGGACAGGTAGGCACCCGACGATCCGACGAGCGCACCGGTCACGATCAGGAGGTCGTTGCCTAGCAGGAAGCCCGACGCGGCAGCGGCCCAACCGGAGTACGAGTTCAGCATCGACACAACGACGGGCATGTCGCCGCCGCCAATCGAGGCGACGAGGTGCCAGCCCAGCAGTAGCGCCAGGACGGTGATCGCGGCCAGCAGGATCCACGGCCGGGCACCGGTATGACCGTCGGTGCACACGTACAGCACGGTCAGCACGGCGAAGAGGAGTAGGGCGCCGACGTTGATGAAGTTCTTGCCCGGCAGCATCAGCGGCGAGGACTTCATCCGCGCCGACAGCTTGAGGTTCGCCACGATCGACCCGGTGAACGTCACCGCACCGATGAAGATGCCGATCGCGATCTCCGCCTCGTGGACGTTGGTCAGAGTCCGGACGTCGGAGAGATCGATACCCTCGCCGTGGAAGCCACCAAGCGCACCGTTCCATCCGATGAGGACCGCCGCGATACCGACGAAGGAGTGCAGCAACGCGATGAGCTCGGGCATGCCGGTCATCTCGACGATGCGCGCCCGCCACAAGCCGATGAGCGCACCGATCACGATGGCACCGGCGAGCAGTGCGATCGGGACCAACTTGTCGTCGAGTCCCTTCATGTGGTTCAGGCTCAGCGCGATAGTCGCGACCAACGCAAGCCCCATCCCGACGATTCCGTACGTCAGGCCGCTGCGCGAGGTCTCATGCTTGGACAGCCCGGCCAGCGACAGGATGAAGCACAGCGCGGCGATGATGTAGGCCGCCGTCGTGATGGCGGGAATGATGCCAATCGTCACCGTCAGGCCCCCTTGCTGAACATGGCGAGCATGCGGCGGGTCACCGCGAAGCCACCGAAGACGTTGATAGAGGCGACGAGGATCGCGATCGCCGACAGGATTCTGATCGTGGTCGCGTTCTCGACGTCACCGACGGCGATCTGCAAGAGGGCGCCGACGATGACGACGCCGGAGATCGCGTTGGTCACCGACATCAGCGGCGTGTGCAGCGCGTGCGCCACATTGCCGATGACGTAGTAGCCGATGACGATGGCGAGCATCAGGACGGTGAAGTGCTGCGGCAGGGGCTGCGGCGATACCGCGAGAAGCCCGCCGAATAACAGGATTCCGACGAGCGCGAGACCGACCTTCTTCGCCGGCGACATCGGCGCCTTGGGTTCGGCGACGACAACGGGCGCGGCGTCGGCCTTCGGCGCCGCGGACACCTGCACCGGCGGCGGCGGCCACATGCTCTCGCCGTCGCGGGTGACGGTGATGCCGCGCTGCACCACGTCGTCCATGTCGAGGGTCAGCTCGCCGTCCTTCTCGGGCGTGAGCAGCTTGAGCAGGTTGACGATGTTGGTGCCGTACAGCTGCGACGTCTGCGCGGCGAGTCGGCCGGCGAGGTCGGTGTAGCCGAGGATCGTGACACCGTTGTCGGTGACGACCTTCTCGTCGGCGACGGTGCCCGCGGCATTGCCGCCGTTGGCCGCGGCCATGTCGACGATCACCGATCCGCCGTTCATCCCGGCGACGGTCTCCGCGCTGAGCAGCTTCGGCGCCGGACGCCCGGGGATCAGGGCGGTCGTGATGACAATGTCGGCGGCACGTGCCTCCTCGTCGTACATCGACGCGGTGGCGGCCTCCTGCTCGGCGGTCATCTCCTTGGCGTAGCCGTCGGCGGACTTCTCCGCCTCGAAGTCGACGTGGACGAACTCCGCGCCCATCGACTCGACCTGTTCGGCAACCTCGGGCCGGACATCGAAGGCGCGCACGATCGCGCCCATCGCCGACGCCGCGCCGATCGCGGCCAGGCCGGCGACGCCGGCACCGACGACGAAGACCCGTGCGGGCGGGACCTTGCCCGCCGCGGTGACCTGGCCGGTGAACATCCGACCGAACTCGTGGGCGGCTTCAACGACAGCGCGGTAGCCCGCCACGTTGGCCATCGAGGACAGCACGTCCATCGACTGGGCCCGCGAGATGCGCGGCACGGCGTCCATCGCGAGCGCGGTGACACCGGCGGCCTGCAGCTTCTCGACGAGTTCCGGGCTGCGCGCCGGGGCCATGATCGAGATCAGGACGGCACCGCGGCGCAGCTTTGCGATCTCCTCGTCGGTCGGCGCATTGACCTTGACGACGACGTCGGCGCCCAGCGCCTCGTCTGCCGTACCGATCCGGGCACCCGCGTCGGCGAAGGACGCGTCCGGCTGGTCGGCATGGGTGCCGGCGCCGGATTCGACGACGACCTCGTAACCGAGTTGCTTCAGTTGGGCCACTGTCTTGGCAGTGGCAGCGACGAGGTTTTCCCCCGTCTTGGATTCCCGGGGGATGCCGATCAGCATGGCGTCGCCTCTCCGGCTAAGTGGCGCCTACCGACAGCCACGTGGGTCACAAACTCGTTGAACATAACACGGGGAACTGCCTGCTCAACCAGACAGTCAGATACGTCACAAACGCGACGAATGCCTACCCGTCGGTAGGCGCCTGTACCGCCGGTTCTCGTCAGGCCCCGACGTCGACACGGGCAGTCGCGGCTGCGTGGCGTCCGGCTCGGCGCCCGAAGTAGGAGCCCTCACCGAGCTGGGTTCCGCTGGCGTACCCCTTTCCGTCCTGCGCGATGTTGGCCGCGCAGGCCCCGGCCGCATACAGGCCGGAGATCGGCGCACCGCTGCCGTCGAGCACCTCGCCGTCGACACTGGTAGCCATACCGCCGATCGTGAATCCGGCGTACATCGCCTTGCCCAGGCTCAGGTCGAATGCGGCCCACGGGCCGGAGTCCTGCGGGGCGAGGAACTCCTCGCTCTTGTGGAAGTCGGGATCCTCTCCCTTCGCGGCGAACTCGTTGTAGCGGCCCAGCGTCGCGACGAGGTTCCCCTCTGGGATGCCGAGGGCCGACTCCATCTCCTCCACCGTCTCCCAGCCGTCGATGAAGGTGATGAGCGGTACCGCGGGGCGCTCCATGTGCGCCTCGTCGACGATGAGATACGCCGTCGACTCCGGCTGCTCCAGCACGAACTGTGACGTACGCGAGTGGTAGCTGTCCTCGGTGACGAACCGCTGTCCGTCTTTGTTGACGATGATCCCGTTGAGAAGGATCGACGGCGGGTAGGCCGGGGCGGTCACGAAAGGCGACTCCATGTGCTTGAGCTTCGCGCCGACCGACTCACCCATCCGGATACCCAGACCGTCGTCGTAGCTGCTTCCTAGGACGAAGGGCTTCTCCGCCAGCTGCGGCACGTAGCGCGCAACCATCTCGGGGTTCATCACGAACCCACCCGCGGCGATCACCACCGCCTTCGCGCGGATGAAGCCCTCGCCCTCGGTGGTCTTCCACCGCACACCCACGACACGACCATCGTCGACCTGACCCGACCCGCTCGCTCCGCTCCCGGCGTCGACGATCAGATTGCGGGCCCCCGTCTCGTAGCGGACCTCCACTCCGAGACGCTCGAGTTCGGCCTGCAGCAGGTCGATCACCATCGACGCCCCGCCGGTGTCGCCGGGCTTGGGCACTTTGTGTCCGCGCGGCGCCGGTTTGGCCATGTTCTTGAACGGCCAGACCTTCTCGTTGCCGGTGAACATGAGGCCCTCGGTGTTGGGCTGGATCACGGCCTTGCCAGGGAAGTAGGACCGCTCGAACTCCAACCCCAGCGACTCGAGCCAATCGAAGTGCTCCACGCTGTCGGTGCAGTAGGCGTGGATCTTCTCCGGCTCGGGGTCGAGCGACACCGCGGTGATGTAGCGCTCCATCTCCTCGGGGCTGTCGTCGTGCCCGGTGGCCTGCTGGACCGCGGTTCCGCCGCCGAGATAGAAGTGACCACCGGCCATCCGCGTGGTCCCGCCGGCGTCGGCGGCGCGCTCGAGGACGAGCACCTTCGCACCCGCTCGCGCGGCATCGACCGCGGCGCACCCGCCGCCGATGCCGAAGCCGACGACGAGAACGTCGACTTCATCGGTGTAGTTGTCGACCGTCGACGCGTCGATGACGTCGGGAAGCGCGGTGCCTTTGGCTTCAGCGATGCTCATGGTGCATCACCCTAGCGCACCGGTAGAACGTGTTCTAGTTCCAGTATTGGTCAGCGACCGAGGTAGTTGTCCATCGCGCGCTCGGCCAGCGCGGTGATCGTCAGCGCCGGGTTGGCCGTCGCCGTGCTGCCGGGAACGGCCGCACCGTCGACGACGAGAAGATCCTTGTAGCCGTGCACCCGGCCGTAGCTGTCGGTGGCCCGGCCGAGCACCGCGCCGCCGAGCGGGTGGGCGGTGAAGTTCGCGTTCGCCGCGCGTCCGATGAAGTCGTACTCCATGAACGACTCGCCGCGCTGGGCGATCCGGTGGTTCACCGCATGTGCCGCCGCCCGAGCCCGCTCGTTACCGCCCTTGGGCCAACTCAGCGTCACACCGCCGCCGGGTGTGGCGCGGAAGCGGCCGCGCGTCGGGTCCATCACGATACCCAGCGATGCAAGCGTCCCGGTCTCGATGGGGATGCCCGGGACGTACCAGTTCTGCAGGGTGACGGGCAGGCCATTGGCAACGGTCCGGATCTGGCTCGCACACGGCACACCTTGACCCGTGGCCTTAATGCCCGTGACACCGCGCGCCAGCGCGACATCGCCGTTGGTGCCCCACCCGCGGCCGATGTGTCCGTTGAGACGGCCCAGCGAACCCGAGGCCTTCCCCTTCACCAACAGCTCCGACGTACCCACCGATCCGGCGGCGAGGATCAGCTTGTCCGCGGTCAGCGTGCGGGTCCGCAGCACCTCGCCGGTCGGGGAGATCTTGCGCGCGTGCACGACGTAGCGCTTGCCGTCATGACCGATCGAGGTGACCTCGTGGCCCGGGTAGATGCGCGCCCGGCCAGTGGCCTTGGCCTGCCGCAGGTAGTTCTGGTTGAGGTCGTACTTCGCCCCGTTCGAGTTGCCCAGGTTGCTGCGGGCGGCCGTCGCCGACGCGCGGGTCTGGCCGGCCATCTCGCCGCGAACAGTCGACCATTTGAAGATCGAATCCACCTTCGTCGGGCGGAAGCCGGCTGCGCGGGCCTGGGCATCCCACTCGCGGGAGTGGGCGAATGGCGCCGAGTTGTAGATGTCGCCGGGCATCGTGTTCAAGCGCAGCTTCCGCTGCACGCGCGGGTAATACCGAGACGTCATCTCGTCGTAGGAGACGGTTCCGCCGAATACCTGCTCGAACAGGTGGCGCGGGGGCACCGGCATTGCGCCGGTGAAGATGACCGACCCGCCGCCGACCGCGGACGCGCGCCAGACGTCGATAGTCGGGTAGGACGTGCAGTCCAACACACCGCCGAACGACGTGAAGGGCATGGGTACCTGCGTGACGCCGGTGAAGCTGGTGCGATGCCAAAAGCCGCGGCCGTCCGGCATGTCGTCGCCGGTGAAGATCTCGCGCTGCGGATCATTGGGCCACTTCGAGCCGCGTTCAAGGACCGTGGTCTTGATCCCGGCCTGGGCGAGGCGCAGTGCCGCAACGGCCCCGCCGAAGCCGGAGCCGATGACGACTGCCGTGGTGTGCGAGGGCGGATCGGGCAGCGGCTGGAAGATTTCGGGGACCCAAGAACGGAAAGCCGCGTCCCACACCACGTCGCCGCGCGCCGGGGCCGGCGCCGCCAACGCAGCGCCGGTTGCGCCGGCCGCAGCCGTCACGCCCATCAGCGCCAGGAATTCTCGGCGATCCACAGTCGGTTTCCCCTCGGTCATCAGCTCATCGGCGCCCACGAAGCCGCGGGACACAAATGTCTCCGGTACATCCTAGTCAACCGCACGCAGGGTCCCTAATCGGCAGATTCATGACCCCAGTTCGATCAAGTTCGCCGACGTGCCTTTCATCACCAACCGGGCCAGCGAGGTTGGTGCCATCGTGATAGTTGCCGTAACCTGCGAGTAACCAACGCAACCGATTCACGGGGGATTCGGCGCGAGATTATTGCTCCAAACAATGCATCGTTCGGGGTGGGAGGTGTTCACGATGGCTAACCCCGCTGGTCAGGTGTACCGCGACCCTAAACGCTGGTTGTGGTTGTTGAGTCTGATGGCCCCGATTTGCGCGCTTTTGCCTTCGACGCTGGTGGCGTTGACCGGGATCAAGGCGTTCTGGTGGTTCGGTGTCTTCGTCATCTTCGTGATCGTGCCCGCGGTCGATCTGATCTTCGGTGAGGACGGGATCAACCCGCCCAACTGGGCTTACCGGCAGCTGTCGAACGACAAGTTCTACCGCTGGTGCACCTTCTTGTTCATCCCGCTGTTGTTCGCCGCCTTCGCCATCGCGTGTTACCTGTGGGCCGATCCGGCGCTGAGCCTGCTGGACAAGGTCGGCCTGGCCATGACCATCGGCCTGTTCAGCGGACTGGGCATCAACGCCGCCCACGAGTTGGGCCACCGCAACACCAAACTGGAGAAATGGTTGGCCAAGATCGCCCTGGCCCAAAGCGCCTACGGCCACTTCTTCGTCGAACACAACCACGGCCACCATGCACGCGTGGCCACCCCCGAAGACGCGGCCAGCTCACGTCTGGGTGAACGCCTCTACGAGTTCATCCCCCGCAGCATCATCTTCAGCCTGATCTCGGGCTGGGGCCTGGAGATGGCGCGGCTGCGCCGCCGCAACCACCGCGTACTGTCGCGGCACAACGAGATCCTGCAGGCCTGGGCGATGACACTGGTGCTGTTCGCCGTGGCCATCGGCCTGTTCGGATTCGCCATCTTCCCCTACCTGGTGCTCCAAGCCGCCATCGCGATCATCATGCTCGAGAACGTCAACTACATCGAGCACTACGGGCTGTGCCGGGCCAAACGCCCCGACGGCCGCTACGACCCCATCCGACCCGAGCACAGCTGGAACAGCGACCAACGCGTGAGCAACCTGATGATGTTCCAGGTGCAACGCCACAGCGACCACCACGCCCACCCCGGCCGGCGCTACCAAACCCTGCGCACCCTCGACGAAGCACCGCAATCCCCGTATGGCTACGCACCGATGCTGCTGCTGTCGATGACACCGTTCTGGCTGCGCGTCATGGGACCGCGCGTCGTCGCCTACTACAACGGCGACGTCACCCGCGCCAACATCGCACCACAACGACGAGACAAAATGATCGCCCGCTTCGGCGGTCCGCGACCAGTCCCCAAGCCCGCCGCGACACCCGAAGCGGAGCCGACATCGGCCGACTCTGCGGCCTGAGCCCGAAACCGGCCGGGGTGCAGGCTATTTCACCAATCTGGTGATGGCCGCCATCGCCTCGTCAATCTTGCCCTGGGCATCGTCACCGCCCTTGGCGGCCGCGTCGAGGACACAGTGGTTCATGTGGTCGGCCAATAGGCCCAGGCTCACCGACTGCAGGGCCTTGGTCATCGCGGAAACCTGCGTCAGGATGTCAATGCAATAGGCGTCTTCGTCGACCATCCGCTGCAACCCGCGCGCCTGCCCTTCGATGCGACGCAGCCGCTTGAGATAGTCATCCTTGGCCACGATGTAGCCATGACTGTGGCTGCTGTCCCCGCATTGGCACCCGGATTCGCTTTGCTGCTGCACCATCGGCTCCTCCCGCTCCGCCGTATACCCCCCTATGGTATATCGACCAGCGGTTCAGGCGGTGCTATCCGGCTCGGCGGCGCAGGACCCGAGCCAACTTCTCCACGGCCTCGGCGAGCTCGATGAGCGCTTCGACGACGACATCGTCGGCGCTTCCCTCGACCACCGGATCCGAGGCGTGTGCAGTCGGTGCCACCGCTGGCGCGGCGGGCTGCGCGACGCGTGCGCCCCGCTCCGCCGGTTGGATTGCCGGCTCCGCTTCCCGCGCCGTCACCCGCGCCGACGCCGACGGCGATTGAGTCGACTCCGAACGCGCGTGCCCACCGTCGGCCGGGCCGGTCGGCATCCGGACATCGGAGGCGTCGATCTCACCCGAGGGCACTGAATGGAGACCTGGCTGAGCCGGGGCACCGTAATAGTGCATGCCGCCGTGGGCGATGAAGAGCAGACAGGGTGCGCCGGCATGGCTGTACATCGGGCATGCGTCCCGCGAAGTCACCCGATGCACCGACCGGTCGTCCCACATCAGCCAGGCCCGACGATCCTGGCGCGGCCGCATGCTTGCGTCAGTGGCATGGTCGCCGGCGTGTCCGTCAGACAACCGGCAGGTCAGCAACCATTCCCCGTCGGAGGCCAATCCGAGGGACCGTCGCTCGGACTCCGAGCAGATTGCGGTCGACCAGCAGGCGCCTGTCATCAGAGATTCCCTTCACAACCCGGGAAACAGAGATTGTTTCCAGGGGAACTATGCGAGCGTACGTTGCGAATCGCTAGGGCGCGAGAGTGCGTCCCACGAGCCGCGGCTGCGGGGCGGGCTCCGGCACACCGTCTGCGCCCAAGGTGAAAGCGGTCGAGTGCGCTTGGGCGTCGTCCGTATCGGGGAAGTCCGCCCGGCCGTGCGCCCCGCGCGACTCCGTGCGCGCCATCGCAGCCGCACACACCGCCTCGGCGACGAGAGTGAGTCCGGCATCCTCGTAGTCGGCGATACCGCGCAACTCGACCACCGGCGCGGCCTGCAGCTTGACGAGCACCTCACCCATTTCCGCTCCTGTGCGGCTCAGCGCCACGTGACGGCTCATCAGGTTCTGCAGTTCACGGCGGGGCATGACTGCGCCCAGTAATACTGGGTCCGGTACGTCGACCGACGCGAATGAATCGTCGATCCGCGACGCCTCATCGGCCGCCCGGGCGCCCATCACCAGCCCCTCGAGCAAGCTGTTGGACGCCAGCCGATTAGCGCCGTGGAGCCCCGTTCGGGCGCATTCCCCGGCGGCCAACAACCCGGGGACCGTCGTGGCCCCCCACTCGTCGGTGACGATCCCACCGCACAGGTAGTGCGCGCCGGGCACAACCGGGATCTTGCCGTCGATGATGTCGACCCCGGCTGCTTTGATCCCCGCAAGCACCGTCGGGAAGCGGGTGGCGAAGTCGTGCAGCGGGGTCGTGTCGAGGTAGACGCAGTCGGCGCCGGTCCGCTCGATCGCGGCTTCCACCCCCCGGGCGACGACGTCGCGGGGTGCAAGGTCGCCCATCGGGTGGACACCGGCGGTAACCGAGTCGCCGTTGACGTCGACGAGGCGCCCCCCTTCGCCGCGCAGCGCCTCGCTGACCAATGACCGACGACCCCGAGCACCCGGCACGTACAGCATCGTCGGGTGGAACTGGATGAACTCGAGATCTGCCACCGCAGCCCCGGCGCGCAGGGCCAATGCGACACCGTCGCCGGTTGCGCCAGTCGGGTTGGTGGTCGCGGAATACAGGTGCCCGGCCCCTCCGGTGGCGAGGAGGACCACCGGAGCGGCGATGGCTTCGCGGCGCACCTCGCCACCGTCGTCGACGATGTACGCGACACCGGCGACTGACGGACCGCGGTCGGCCGACTCGTCGCCGGAGAGCAGTATCTCCGTCGCCATGGCGTGGTTGATGCACTCGAGGTCGAGCCCGGCGGCAATGGCCTCGGTAGTCGCCCGCTCGAGGCTGCGCTGCACCTGGGCGCCGGTCGCGTCGCCACCGGCATGGATGATGCGCCGCACACTGTGGCCACCCTCGCGGGTGAGCAGGAGGCGGCCGTCGGGACCCCGGTCGAAGACGGCGCCATCGGCTATGAGGGCCGCGACGGCGGCCGCACCGTCGGCGACGATCGTCGCGGTGCAGTCGGGTGCGACCAGACCGGCTCCGGCAACCAATGTGTCGGCGACATGCAGCGCCACCGAGTCGTCTGGATTGTCGGGCAGGACCACGGCAATGCCGCCCTGGGCGTAGAAGGTCGACGCCGAAGGCTCCGCGACCCCCGGACCCGAACCCGCTGCCGCGCCCACCCCCTTGTTGAGGACGACGACCCGTCGCCCCGCCCGCGCCGCACGCAGCGCGGCCGTCAACCCGGCCACTCCGGCCCCGACGACGACAAGGTCCGCATGGCGGTGCTGCGCACTGGAAACCATCAGCCCTCCAGGTTTTCGACTCCTAATCGAAAACTCTACTCCAGCGCTCAGCGAAGGAAAGCGGCCGCGCGATCGCCCCAGGTCGCGAGATCGGCGGGCGTGCTCGCGACGACGAGCTCGGCATTGGGCAGCGCACCGGCCAGCGTCTCACCCGACGACACCGGGTGGGTCGCGTCACCCGTCCAACTCAGGACCAGAACCGGCAAGTCCAGGCGCGCGATCTCCTCGCGCGGCGGAAAATCGGTCTGCGCCGAGCCGCGGAACACCGCGGGCAACCGCGACGCGGCCACGCAGACCGGGGTGATGAACCGCCGCGCGTTCGCCAACGCCGGCGAGGCGGGTTCGTCCACCGAGAGTGCGACCAGGGCGGCCACTCCCTTGTCCTGGACCAACTGCGCCGAGCCCAGCCGCATCCCGTTGGCGGCCGGGCGCGTCTCCCAAAACGTCGGAACCGTGGTGAGCACGAGCCGCCGGAACCGCTCCGGACGCGAGAGCGCCGCGTACAAGATCGTCGCAGTCCCCATTGACGAGCCGATCGCACCGATGGGCGCCGAACCGACCGGTGGCACCACGGCGTCCACCAGCGCGAGTAGATCGGCACCCAACTCCGGCCAGGTGTACTCCACCGGGTCGACGCCACCGCTCGACCGCCCGTGCCCCCGTGCGTCGTAGCGGATCAACCGGTGCTCGCGCGAGACCGGGCGCCAATCGAACTGGCCGGCATTCTCCTGGGTGTAGGCCGCTGAGCCCATCCCGTGCACCCAAACCACCGGCGAGCCGGTCCCGGTGGAGTTGTAGGCGAGCCGCGCACCCCGCACATCCGCGTATTGGAAAGCCGGTGTCATGTGGCGCAGCATACGTTCTCCGAATTCGGATTCGAAGCGGTGACCTCGTAGAATGTTCTCCGGTGAGCACACAACGAGACAAGGCCGCGCGGCCCGGTTCCACGACCGGCGCCGCAGGCACCGAACGCTCCCGCCTCCCCTCGATTTCGCCCCTGCACGAGATCGGTCGGGCCGGGGTGACCAGCGTTACCGCCGCCGCCGGCGTCGGCCGCTTTCTCTTCCACACGGCCAACGACGCGCTGCACCTGCGCCTGCCCACGAAAGCCGGTGTCGCCCACGAGGTTCGCACCACGTTCGAACACCTTGGCCCCACCTACGTAAAGCTCGGCCAGCTGATCGCCTCGAGCCCCGGTGTCTTCACCGAGGAGCTCTCGGCAGAGTTCGAGTCACTCCTCGACCGCGTCCCGCCGGCTGATCCGGACGAGATCACCGCCCTGTTCGTCGAGGAATTCGGTGCCCGCCCCGACGAGGTGTTCGCCACCTTCGACCCCGAGCCCATCGCCTCGGCGTCGATCGCCCAGGTGCACACCGCAACGCTGCACGACGGCCAAGAGGTCGTCGTCAAAATCCAGCGCCCGCGGATCGCTGACCGACTTGCCCCCGACGTCGCCATCCTCGAGCGCGCGGCCGGCCTCATCGAGATCAGCGAGTACGGCCGTATGCTGTCAGCCCGGCACGTCGTCGAGGACTTCGCCAACGGCCTCGACGAGGAGCTCGACTTCCGCAACGAAGCCGCCGCCATGCGCGAGTGGTACGAATGCCTGCAGCCGAGCAAGTTCGGCGACCAGGTCCGTGTACCCCAGGTGTACGACGAGTTCACCACCGCTCGCGTCCTCACCATGGAACGCATCTACGCGACGCGCATCGATGACGTCGAGGCCGTGAAGGCGGCCGGACACGACGGCGTGGCACTGTGCCGCACTTTGTTCCTGTCCCTGCTGGAGTCGGCGTTCCACGGCGGTCTTTTCCACGGTGACCTGCACGCCGGCAACGTCCTCGTCGACGCCGACGGGAAACTGGTGCTCCTGGACTTCGGCATCGTCGGCCGGTTCACACCGCGCACCCGCCGGATCCTGCGCCAACTCGTCGTCGACCTGATCGTCCGGAAGGACTACGAGTCGGCCGGGCGGGCCATCTTCCTGCTGGGCGCAGTCCACAAGCCGGGGTCGACCTCCAAGGGCGGCGCCGACATCAAGAAGGTCGCAATGCCGTTGACCAGCACCGAACTCGGCGAGATGTCCTACACCGACCTGGGGCGTCAGATGGCGGCGGTCGCCAAGGCCCACGACGCCCGCCTACCGCGCGAGCTCGTCCTCGTCGGGAAGCAACTGCTCTACGTCGAGAAGTACATCAAGCTCCTCGCGCCACGGTGGAAGGCGATGTCGGACCCGGAGATATTCGGGTACATGGCCTCGATCATGAAAGAGGCCGAACGCGACCGTCGTGCGGACACCGCATCGGGCAATACCGCCCAAGGCTAAGCCAGAGCCCAGGTTGGGCCGGATACAGTAGTCGGCATGAAACGCATCGTCACAAGCGTGCTGGGCGTCTTGGGCTTCGCCCTCCTGACCGCGGCCGTTGGGGTCAACCTGTTCCTCGTGCCCCAACTCCGCGTCGTACCGCTCGACCTGGATATCGTCTCGGACGCGACCACTGTGTCTCCCGACGACCAGGCCGGCAACCGCTTCCCGGCGACACTGTTCGACCGCTGCTCCATCCAGGGCAAGAAGGCGCGCACGTTCGACGCCCACCTGACCCAGCAGCGGCGCTCCCGGATCGTCGAGCCGTCCAACCGCCGCCAGGCGACGCTCCAGTCGGCGCAGACGGTGCGGATCGACCGGATCCGGGAGGCCAACGGCAACGAGGTCGAGCCGACAATGGCCAAGGCCGGCGAACCGCGCAAGTGCACCGACGCGCTGCTGACGGCCAGCATCGACCGCGTCTCGGTCAACCGCAAGACCGCGGTACCCAACGGTGCGGTCAGCTCCATCCAGACCGAGGCTGCGCCCCCTGGCACCGACCCGCGGACGGTGTCGGTAGAGGTCAAGCGGCAGGGCTTCCAGTATAAGTTCGGCTTCAACGTGCAGAAGCACGACTACCTCTACTTCGACTTGAACACGCGCCAGGACACCCGCGCAAAGTTCGTCGACGAGAAGAAGATCGACGGCTTGACGGTGTACCACTTCGTCACCGAGGTGCCCGAGACCGACCTGGCCGACCTGGAAACGCCGCAGGGCGAGGCCGCCCTGGGCACCATGGTGTCGATGCCCGCCCGCTGGTGGGGGATCACCGGCCGGGGCGTCAAGCCGGGCGAGACGCTGACCATGCACCGCTACGCCAAGGCGACACGGCACGTGTGGGTGGAGCCCAAGACCGGCACCATCGTCGACGGCCGCGAGGACCAGTCCCAGTACTTCCGGTTCCCCGACCGCAGCGACGAGACCCCCCAGGCGGTCCGCGACTTCGAGCTAACGTCGCTCAAGGCGACGTTCCAGTGGGAGCCCACGACCGTCAAAGCCCAGGCCGAGCGCGCTCAGGAGTACGTGTCCAAGCTCCGGTTCGGTCAGACCGTCCTTCCACTGATCCTCGGTATCGCCGGACTCCTGTCCCTCCTTGCCGCGGGAGCTCTGCTGTTCTTCGGCCGCCGTTCGCCCGACAACGAGCCCACGGCCCTCGCCCCGTCTCTCATTCCCGAATCTGTCACCACTGCCGGAGCGGGGCCGCTGGGCGCCGCTACGGCCGCACCGGATCTCGCGCCGCCGGCGACTGCCTCACCGTGGAGTTCAGATGCCCCCTGGCACCGCGTCGAATACGAGGCGACCGAAGTTGCGTATCCCGAGGGCTACACGACGGAGCAGGGCTACTCGACGGAGCAGGGCTACACGACGGAGCAGGGCTACGCACCGGAGCAGGGCTACTCGACGGCGCAGGGGTATGCCGAGCAGGGGTACCCGGTGGAACCGGCGGTGACACCGCACGTCGCGTCTGACGCACCTCGCGTGTGGGTACCCGACGCCGACCAACCGCCGGTCGGACCGAGCGCCGAGGAGACCACGCGCTGGCGCTACGACGAGAGCGGTCGCTATGTCATCGACACCGACGAAGACCCCGACCAGCCTCTGCGCTAGCGCGGCGGGGTTAGCGCGCCGGAGCTAGTTCGCCGACGGCGCTCGTGCCCGACTCGGCGTCGGTGTTGGCTTCCGCGTCGGTGTCGGCTTTGGCTTCCCCGGCCCGCTGCCGGCGGATCACCGCGACCCCGACGATCACGATCACCGCGGTCAGGGCGACGACACCGACGATAAGCGCGGTCCCGGCGCCTTGCAGGCCCTCGTAGAGGAGCCACGCACCGAAGCCGAAGAAAAGCGTCGCCGCACCGCGGCTGATGATGTGCGGCGGCAGATTGCGGGCCATTGCGGCACCCACCAAGATCGCGAGGGCATCAGCTGCGACCATGCCCAGCGTCGAGCCGATCCACACGCCGAACCAATTGTTGTCGGTCGCCAGCGCGATCGTCGTGAACATCGTCTTGTCGCCCAGCTCGGCGAGGAAGAAGGCGACGGTCACCGCGAAGAACGCCGACGCACCGACCTTCGTCGGGCGCAACGGGCCGGAATCGATCGAATCCCCGCGGATCGTCCACAGGCCGAACACGATCATTGCCAGCCCGGCGACCACCGAGGTGAGGTGCGCCGGGATCGACGCACCGAGGTAGTGGCCGACGACGACGGACATGAGGTGGATCGCGGCGGTGGCGGTCGTGATGGCGCCGATGACCATCCACGAGCGGTAGCGCATCGCAAACATCATCGCCATCAGCTGCGATCGGTCGCCGAGTTCGGCGACGAAAACCACGCCGAAACTCAGGATCAATGCAGCAGTCATGACAATGACGGTAGAGGCTCTCAGCGGGGCCGCGCAACAGATGGATTGGCCGCATTTCCCCAGCTAGGAGGCACAAAACCATCATTTCGGGATGCCGAAAACAAAGACCCGGAATCGCAGTTGAACCACGCCGGGCGGCCGCAGACTTAGGATCGCCTACCCTCGGGCCCGCGACCAGCGAAAAGGTAGCAATCGAGCCGGGACACGACACGGGGCCACCGGTGAAAACCGGTGGCCCCGAGGATGTTCGCCAGGTGTCGGCTAGCTTCCGCTGCCGGTGCTGCCCAGGCTGCCGAGGCTGCCCGAACCCAGATTGTTGTTACCACCCGCGCCACCGAAGAAGGACGGCTTGTAAGTGGTGTACCAGGACTCCTTGAAGCGGCGCTGCCAGTAGTCCCACCAGTGACCGCCGTCGGGCGAAATGTGGGTGGTCAGATGCACGCCCACGGTCCGCAGCCGGGCGATGTACAGCTGGCTGCTGATCGACGCGGCAGTCTCCAAGGGCACCATCTGGACGAACCGCATCGGGTCGAAGTTGGGGCTGCCCGGGTTGATCGCGCTGTCGTACTTACTTGTGATGCCGGTACCCGAGGAGACGTACACCCACTTGCCAGCCAGGTTGCCAGCCGAAAGGAACGGGTCGTTGGCGAACCAATCGCCGCCCGGGAACATGCCCCACATGTTGACCGGGTTGCCACCGACCTCGGCCACCGACATCTGGATGCCCTGGTTGAAGCCCGGCATCGTCACAGTCGGGTAGCCGCTGTAGGAGGCTACGGACTTGTACATCGAGGCGTGGCGCGATGCGATGTTCAACGCCGAGGTGCCCGACATCGACAAGCCGCCGATGCCGTTGCGCACACCGTCGGACTGGTACTTCGACTTCATGTACCGCGGAAGCTCGCGGGTCAGGAAGGTCTCCCAGCGGTTGAGGCCGAGCTTAGGGTCGCGCTGCTGCCAGTCGGTGTAGAAGCTGCCGGCACCGCCGAACGGCATCACCAGGTTCACACCCTTGCCGCGCATGAAGTTCGCGACATTGGTGTTGATCAGCCAACCCGTGTCATTGGCGGGGGCACGCAGACCGTCGAGCAGGTAGATCGTCGGGGCGTTGGGCCGATTCGCCGGCACGACATACACGGGAATCGACCTGTGCATGGCTCGCGAGTAGACGCGGTCGGTGGCTGCGCGGGCCTCGGCCGACGGGGCGCTGACGGCCGAGGCCAGTCCTGCACCCACCATCAGCGTCATCGCGCCGGCGAGAAGCCGCGTACGTGCTCGTGTCGTCATTGATAAATGTCCTTTGGATTGGACAGCCGCACACCTCGGTCTGCGCGTGGGCTGCTTACTCTGCTCCGAAGATCTTGGAAGCACGACGGCATTGACGTGACCCCGATCGCAGACGAGTGTAACGGCTCGATAACGAAGGGGCAAAAGGTCCTCAGGCCCCCCTCAGGGACGCTCCCGCGCGCACTCACTTCTCAACGGTATGTCACCTGGACCGGATCGACGACATCGGATGCATTACAAACCAGGCACAGCATGTGCGCATCACGTGGTCTCCGCTCGGTGGCACAACGCCCTTCGGGAGGGCGCCGTCGGCGACGCGGGAGCCCGGAATTGGCCCTGGCACGCCTGTGCGGTTGGATCGTCGGGGGGTCGGCCATCGGGCTGCCCAGGGACCAGCGTCAGGAGTGGTTGGCAGATGAAGAATGTCGGAGTGATCGGCGGCGGCACGATGGGTGCCGGAATCGCCGAGGTCGTGGCCCGCGCCGGATCGACCGTGCGGGTGGTCGAGCGGGCCGAAGCCGTCGAGGCTGCGCAACAGCGCATCGAGAAGAGCCTCGCGCGCGCCGTGAAGTCGGGACGTCTGTCCGACGACGACGCCAAGGCCGCACTCGGGCGCATCACCATCACGCCCGACTTGACGACCCTGAGCGAATCGGAACTCGTCATCGAGGCGATGCCGGAGATCGAGGAGCTCAAGGTCGAATACTTCACCAAACTCGATGAGATCGTCTCTGCCGACGCGATCCTGGCGACCAACACCTCGTCGATCCCGGTGATCCGGCTGGCCAACGCCACCAAGCATCCCGAGCGCGTGCTGGGCATGCACTTCTTCAATCCGGTGCCGGTCATGGCGCTGGTGGAGATCGTGACCACGCTGAAGGCCGACCGTGCCATCGTCGACAAGGTCGCCGCCTATGCCCGCGACACCCTGGGCAAGAAGACCATCGAATCCAAGGACCAAGCCGGGTTCATCGTCAACGCACTGCTGATCCCGTACCTGACCCATGCGATCCGCATGTTCGAAACCGGCTTCGCCAGCGCCGAGGACATCGATGAGGGCATGGTCAGCGGCTGCGGCCACCCGATGGGCCCGCTGCGCCTGTGCGACACCGTGGGACTCGACATCTGCCTGGCTGTCGCCGAATCCCTCTACGCCGAATTCGGCGAAGCGCACTACGCACCGCCGGTGCTGCTGCGCCGCATGGTCGACGCCGGCTACCTCGGCCGCAAGACCGGGCGCGGGTTCTACGAGTACTGATCCCGACGGTGGTCGAGTAACCGCGAGGACGAGCGGTCGTATCGAGACCTAGCCCGTCACGTGCCGGGCGAAGGCGATCGACTCGGCCAGCGCGCGCTGCCCGGCCTCAGTCCCCAGCTCGTACTGGAACTCGTGGCCGAGCTGCTCGGGCGTCGACTCGTCGAAAATCAGCGTCGCGACGTCGATTCCCTTCTCCCGTAGCGCCGCGGCGAACGGCACACTCTGCGTCGCGGTCAGCGGATCGGCGTTCCCGCCGCTGATCCACGTCGGCGGGAACTGCGCGGTGAGGTGCCGGATCGTCGACATCTGATCGCGGCCCGACGACGGCGACTGCCGCTGACCGGTGTAGGCCCACAGGGTGTTGTCGATGCCCCAGCTAAGGATCCGGGTGACAGTGCTGTGCGGCGGGTCGTCGGACTGCAACGTGTAGGCGTTGTAGACCCCGCAGTTCAGCAGGACCCCGCGCAGCCGCTCCGCGCCGATTCCGGGGGTTAGGCCGACCTCGCGGGCAAAGCCGGGGTTGGTAATCATCGCCGACAGTTGCGACGCGAGGTTGGCCCCGGCCGAGTCCCCCGCGAGCACCAGCTTCGTCGGGTCGATGCGGTGCTCGGCGGCGTGGTCGACGAGGAACCGCAGCGCCTCGTTGAGTTGGGCGATCGCGAGCGGGTACCGCTTCTCCGGTGCGAGCGAGTAGTTGAGGGAGACGACGGTGAAACCGCCTGCGGACAACCTCGTCAGGTAATGCCCGGGATCGCTTTTGTCTCCCGACACCCAGCCACCGCCGTGGATCCACACGATCGTCGGGAGCGGACCCGCGTCCTGCCCGGGTGGGTGGTAGACGTCGAACTGTGTGTCACGGGCATCGTTCCCGGCCAGGGGCGCCCCCGCCGGGATGTAGGCGATGTCGCGGGTGAAGGTCACGTTCGGATCGGCGTACTGGGCGTTGCGCTCTTTCACCTGCGCCGCACCGGCGTCGAACACGCGCCGGGTCAGCAACGCACCCGGGGTCGGAGTGACCTGCAGGATGAACACCGCCGTCACGAACAGGAACACCAGGACCGAGACGATCCACCACAACCATCCGCTTTTCAGCACTCTGCTCATCGTCCTAGCTTGCCCGACCGCCGGCATCGCCGGTACGCCCTTTCCCCCTTCGCCCATCATCTAGGCTCGGCTTCCATGGGTTCCAAGAAGGATTTCACCGCTGACGCGATCGTCGTCGGGTCCGGCCTCGCCGGTCTCGTTGCCACCTACGAATTGACCCAGGCGGGCAAACGAGTGCTGGTCGTCGACCAGGAGAATCGCAACAACCTCGGCGGTCAGGCGTTCTGGTCGCTCGGCGGGCTGTTCCTCGTCGACACCCCCGAGCAGCGCCGCCTCGGAATCCATGACTCCGAAGAGCTCGCACTGACCGACTGGATGGGATCGGCGCAGTTCGACCGCGATGACGAGGATTACTGGGGCCGCCAGTGGGCGCGCGCGTATGTCCACTTCGCCGCGACCGAGAAGCGCGACTACCTGCACGGTCTCGGCCTGCGCATCACGCCGGTCGTCGGCTGGGCCGAACGCGGCGGGGGTTTTGCCGACGGCCACGGCAACTCGGTCCCCCGTTTCCACCTCACCTGGGGCACCGGACCCGAAGTGGTGCGCGTCTTCGCCGAGCCCGTCCTCAAAGCCGAGAAGCGGGGGCTGGTCGAGTTCGCGTTCCGACACCGTGTCGACGAACTCATCGGCGACGACGGTGCGATCGTCGGGGTCCGCGGGTCGGTGCTGGAGCCGGCCGACGCCGAGCGGGGCATCGCCACGTCGCGCGAGGTCGTCGGCGAGTTCGAGTTCCGCGCACCGGCGGTCATCGTCACCACCGGCGGGATCGGCCACAACCACGAACTGGTCCGGGCGAATTGGCCGACCGACCGACTGGGGCCCATCCCGGAGCACATGATCGCCGGCGTCCCCGCCTACGTCGACGGTCGGATGCTCGCGATCGCGCAGGACGCCGGGGCGAACCTGGTCAACCGGGACCGCATGTGGCACTACACCGAGGGCATCCACAATTGGGACCCGATCTGGCCCGACCACGCGATCCGGATCATCCCCGGCCCGTCGTCATTGTGGCTCGACGCGAACGGCGAGCGCCTCGAGCCGCCGAACTTCCCCGGCTTCGACACCAACTCGACGATGAAGGCGATCCTCGCCACCGGTTACGACTACTCGTGGTTCATCCTCACCCACTCGATCGTCGAGAAGGAGTTCGCACTGTCGGGGTCCGAGCAGAACCCCGACATCACCGAGAAGGACCTCAAGGTCGCGGCCAAGAGCCGCCTGGCCAAGGGTGTGCCCGGGCCCATCCAGGCGTTCCTCGACCACGGCGTGGACTTCGTCACCGCGCCGAACCTCGCCGATCTGGTCGCCAAAATGAATGAGATCAGCCGCGGCCCCAAGCTGGACCTCACCCAGGTCGAGCGGGTGGTCTCCGCACGCGACGGCCAGCTGGACAACAAGTACTCCAAGGACGCCCAGCTGATGGCGATGACCAATGCTCGCCAGTACCTGGGCGACAAGGTCGTGCGTGTGGCCAAGCCGCACAAGCTGACCGACCCGAAGCACGGGCCGATGATCGCGGTCCGGCTCAACATCCTGACGCGCAAGACCCTCGGCGGAATCCAGACGAACCTCGACTCGCAGGCCATCGGCACCGACGGCTCCCCCGTACCCGGTCTGTACGCCGCCGGTGAGGTCGCCGGTTTCGGCGGAGGCGGCGTCCACGGATACAACGCGCTGGAGGGCACCTTCCTGGGCGGTTGCATCTTCTCTGGGCGCAATGCCGGCCGGGGTGCGGCGCGCAACGTCTAAGGTCTGGAGTTCGGGCAGCCGACCCAACCGCGGCCGATGTCCGAGCACGTCACTACCGTGCGAGCCATGGACGGCTTGCTGACAAAACTGGGTGCGGTGCTTACCGGGCCGCCGGATGGGCGCCAGCGGGAGCTTGACGTGCTGTGGGCGCAGATCGATGCCGACGACCACGCCGCGCGGTGCATCGCTGCGCACTACATCGCTGACGCGCAGGGCGATCTCGACGCCGAGGTCGGCTGGGACGAGACATCGCTGACCGAGGTGGCACTCACCTGCGACGACGAACTGCAGGCGATCCACCCGACGCTATCGGTGGCCGGATTCCTGCCGTCGCTGCACCTCAACCTCGCCGACGGTTATCGGCGTCAAGGCCGGTTCACCGAGGCCGCAGATCAGTTGCGGCAGAGCCGGGAGTTCGACTTCGCACTCAATGGCGCCGCCGATCCCTCGTATTCGGCGGGGATCCGTACGGCGCAGGCGGAACTAGCCGCCAAGATCGCTAGCGACGATAGGACCTGACCGAAGGCATCGCCAGGGTGGGACGAAGGCCCCCGATCACCGTCGTTCTCCGGATGAGACGGGCACCGCGCCGGGCTATCCATTAGCGTGGAAAACCGTGGCCGCACCGCAGACGATCATCACGCGCAAGCACCCGCACGCGATCTTCCTCGTGCTGACGCTGGCCGATAGCGCCGACATCGGTGCGGTACGCGATGTGATCTCGGGATTCACCGGCACGGTTCGGTCGGTGGGCTCGCGCAACCCCGAGGCCAGCCTCGTCGGCATCCTGGGCATCGGATCGAAGGCGTGGGACCGTCTGTTCAGCGGGCCCCGCCCAGCGATGCTGCACCCGTTCATCGAGTTGCGCGGCCCGCACACCGCGCCGTCGACCCCCGGCGACCTGCTCATCCACCTCAAGGCCGACGTCACGGGACTCTGCTACGAGGTCGCCACCAAGGTGACCGACGCCCTCGGCGGCAACGCCACCATCGTCGACGAAGTGCACGGCTTCCGCTACTTCGACGTGCGCGACCTCATCGGGTTTGTCGACGGGACCGAGAACCCGACCGGCCAGGACGCGATCGACGCCATCACCGCCGACGACGAGGACCCGTCCCTACAGGGGGGCAGCTACGTCGCCATTCAGCGCTACGTGCACGACATGCCCGCGTGGACGTCGCTCAGTACTGAGTCACAGGAGGCGGCCATCGGCCGCACGAAGGCCGACAACATCGAGATGGACGACGCGGTGAAACCGTCGAACAGCCACATCGCCCTCAACGTGATCACCGATGACGACGGGAATGAGCTCGACATCCTGCGCGACAACATGCCCTATGGCTACGCCGACGGGGAGCGCGGCACCTTCTTCATCGCGTACTCGCGCTCACCGGAGATCACCGAGCGCATGCTGGAGAACATGTTCATCGGCGACCCGCCCGGCAACACCGATCGGCTGCTCGACTTCACGACCGCGGTCACCGGCAGCCAGTACTACGCGCCACCGGGCGACTTCCTCGACGACCCGCCGCCACCGCCGGGCGGTTCGGCGGCCGCGCCCGCCGAACCGACACTGGTCGCGACGACCACCTCAGCGGCCGAGCCGACGGAGAGCTCCGCCCGGAGCGACGGATCCCTCGGCATCGGATCGCTGCACTGACAACCACCGAACCCACCAACGCCCATACCCCCACCCAGGAGGCACCATGAACAACCTGCATCGCGAACTCGCACCGATCTCGGCGGCGGCCTGGGAGGAGATCGAGACCGAGGCCTCACGCTCCTTCAAGCGCAACGTCGCCGGGCGCCGGGTCGTCGACGTGGTCGGCCCGCTCGGGCTCGACGCCGCGTCGGTCGGGACGGGCCGCACCCACAAGATCGACTCGCCCAGCGACGGCATCCATGCATCGCTGCGCGACTCGCAGTCGCTCGTCGAGCTACGCGTGCCGTTCACCATCACCCGCGAGGCGATCGACAACGTCGACCGCGGTTCCAAGTCGTCGGACTGGGACCCCGTGCGCGACGCCGCCCGCGACCTGGCCCTGGCGGAGGACCGGGCGATCTTCGAGGGCTACGCCGCCGCCGGGATCAAGGGCATCCGGGAGGACGCGCTCGGGCCGATCAAGCTCCCGGAGGACGTCGTCGACCTTCCCGAGACTCTCGCCGAGGCGCTCTCGAAGCTGAAGATGGAGTCGGTGGACCACCCGTACTCGGTGGCCGTGTCGGCCGATCTCTACAACGCGATCAGCGAGACCTCCAATCACGGCTATCCGGTGCGCGAGCACCTGCAGCGCCAGCTCGTCGAGGGTGACATCCTGTGGGCCCCCGCACTCACCGGTGCCTACGTGATCTCCAAGCGCGGCGGCGACTTCGAGCTGACGATCGGCCAGGACGTGTCGATCGGTTACGACTCGCACACCGCCGATGTGGTGAACCTGTACTTCATCGAGTCCTTCACCTTCCTCGTGTACACGCCCGAGGCCGCGGTCGCCCTGACCTAAGCCGCCTGAAACGGACATTCGTAAACCTTCTGGCGCCACGCTCGGCCGAGCAGTACCGTCGGCACAGTGCTGACCCGCCTCCTGCGCACTTACTTATCCCGATACAAGCGCGAACTGGTCCTGGTCGTCGTACTCCAGCTTCTGGCGACGGCGGCCATGCTCTACTTGCCGACACTCAACGCCGACATCATCGACTACGGCGTCGCCCGTGGTGATACCGACTACATCCTGCACACCGGCGTCGTCATGCTTGCGGTCACGCTGGCCCAGGTGTTCGGCAGTGTCGTCGCCATCTATTTCGGGGCACGCGCGGCCATGGCTACCGGGCGCGACATCCGCCACGACCTTGCGCACCGGGTGAACGACTTCTCCCAGCGCGAGATGGGAAAGTTCGGCGCACCGTCGCTGATCACGCGCACCACCAACGACGTCCAGCAGGTCCAGATGCTCGCGGTGATGAGCGTCAGCCTGGTGATCATGGCGCCGATCATGTGCATCGGCGGTGTCATCATGGGCATCCGGGTCGCCCCGGGCATGTGGTGGGTCCTCGCCGTCGCCGTCCCGATCCTCGGTGTGTTCATGACGGTCGCGATCAATCGCATGATCCCCGGATTCCGCGCAATGCAGGAGCGGATCGACACCGTGAACCGCGTGCTGCGAGAACAGATCACCGGTATCCGCGTCGTCCGCGCCTTCGTCCGCGAGCCGGAGGAGATCGAGCGCTTCGGCGTCGCCAACGATCTCCTCGCCTCCGCGGCGCTGCGAGTCGGCCGGATATTCGCGATGGTGTTCCCGGTCGTCATGGGCGTCACCAACGTCACGATGGTCGCGATCATCTGGGTCGGTGGACACCAGATCGTCGACGGGAAGATGGAGATCGGTGCGCTGACCGCGCTGATGAGTTATGTGATGCAGATCTTGATGGCCGTCATGATGGTGTCCTTCCTGGCGATGATGGCTCCGCGCGCCGCGGTTTGCGCCGAGCGGATCATGGAGGTCCTCGAGACCCCGACCAGCGTCGCACCGCCGCCGTATCCGGTCGGGTTCACCAGCGATCCCGCCGAGGTCGAGTTCCACGACGCGGCCTTCGCCTACCCCGGCGCCGACGAGCCCGTTCTGACCAACCTGACTTTCACCTGCCGGCCCGGCACCACGACCGCCATCGTCGGGTCGACCGGATCGGGGAAGTCGACGCTCGTCTCGCTGATACCGCGACTCATCGACACCACCGCCGGTGCGGTCACCGTCGGAGGCACACCGGTCGCCGACCTGGATCCCGATCTGCTGCGCTCGGTCATCGGCGTCGTGCCGCAGCGGCCGTACCTGTTCTCCGGCACCGTCGCGTCGAACCTGCGCTACGGACGGGCCGAAGCCACCGACGAGGAGCTGTGGGAGGCGCTGCGCATCGCGCAGGCCGCGGACTTCGTCGCGGAGATGCCCGACGGCCTGGAGTCGGCAATCGCCCAGGGCGGCACCACCGTCTCGGGCGGGCAGCGCCAGCGCTTGGCCATCGCCCGCGCGCTGGTCCGCCGCCCATCGGTGTACCTGTTCGACGACGCGTTCTCCGCGCTCGACGTCGCCACCGACGCACGGTTGCGCGCCGCGCTGGCCCCGGCCACGGCCGACTCGACGGTGATCATCGTCGCCCAGCGAATCTCGACAATCGCCGACGCCGACCAGATCATCGTCTTGGACCGCGGACACGTCGTCGGGCGCGGGCGTCACGACGAACTGCTCGCCAGTTGTCCCACCTACGCCGAAATCGCCGAGTCTCAGCTGGCCATTACCGCGGGAGGTGCGGCATGACCGGCCCACGCGGCGGGCCCATGATGGGTACTCCCGGGCCCGCGGAGAAGGCCCAGTCCTTCGGTCCATCGGTGAAGCGACTCATCGGCCTGCTCGCCCATCACCGCGTCGCGATGATCGTCGTGATCGGCTCCGTCGTGGGTTCAGTGGCCGGCACCGCCGTTTCCCCACGCGTCCTTGGTCACGCGACGGACCTCATCTTCAACGGCATCATCGGAGCACGACTGCCGGCGGGCATCACCAAGGAGCAGGCCGTCGCCGGGTTGCGCGAGCACGGCCAGAAGACCTTCGCCGACATGGTCGCCGCGATGGACCTGACACCCGGCGTCGGCGTCGACTTCACCGCTGTCGCCCGGGTCCTGTCCATTGTCCTGTGCCTCTACGCCGCGGCGAGCCTGCTCGGCTGGCTGGCGTCCTACCTACTGAACAACGTCGTGGTGAGCACGATCGCCGATCTGCGCTCCGACGTGGAGGCCAAGATCCATCGGCTGCCGCTGCGCTACTACGACGAGGCGCAGCGCGGCGATCTGCTGAGCCGTGTCACCAACGACCTGGACAACCTGTCGCAGACCGTGCAGCAGACCATCATGCAGCTCCTCAACTCGGTGCTGATGGTGATCGGCATCCTCGCGATGATGCTGTGGATCTCCCCGCTGCTGTCGATCATCGCGCTGCTGACGATTCCCGCGGCCGGGATCGCGACGGCGATGATCGCGAAGCGCTCCAAGCCGCACTTCTTGCAGCAGTGGAAGTCGACGGGCACCTTGAACGCGCAGATCGAGGAGGCGTTCACCGGGCACGAGCTAGTGACCGTCTTCGGCCGGCAGCGCCAGGTCATGGACGCTTTCGACGACCGCAACGAGAAGCTTTACAACGCCAGTTGGCGCGCACAGTTCATCTCCGGCATCGTCATGCCGACGATCATGTTCCTCGGTAACGTCAACTACGTCGCCGTCGCCGTCGTCGGCGGTCTGCGCGTGGCTTCGGGGTCGTTGAGCTTGGGCGAAGTGCAAGCGTTCATCCAGTACTCGCGCCAATTCACCCAGCCGCTGACCCAGATCGGTGCCATGTTCAACCTGATGCAGTCCGGCGTGGCATCGGCCGAGCGCATCTTCGAGATCCTCGACGCGCAAGAGGAGACTCCCGACCCGCTCGAGCCCGAATCCCCCGACAGCACACGCGGCCGGATCGAGTTCACCGACGTGTCGTTCCGCTACATCGAGGACGCGCCGCTGATCGACGAGCTGTCGTTGGTCGCCGAGCCGGGCCACCTCGTGGCGATCGTCGGTCCTACGGGCGCGGGCAAGACGACGCTGGTGAACCTGATCATGCGGTTCTACGACGTCGATTCCGGTTCGATCTCCCTGGACGGCGTCGACACCCGCACGATGACGCGGCGCGACCTGCGCGCCCGCACCGGCATGGTGTTGCAGGACTCGTGGCTCTTCGGCGGCACGATCTTCGACAACATCGCCTATGGCGATCCGACGGCGAGCCGTGAGGAAGTCATCGAAGCGGCGCGCGCCGCCCACGTCGACCACTTCGTCTCGACGCTGCCCGACGGCTACGACACGATCATCGACGAGGAGGGCGGTGGTGTCAGCGCCGGCGAGCGCCAGCTCATCACGATCGCCCGAGCCTTTCTGGCCCGCCCGACGATCCTGATCCTCGACGAGGCGACGAGCTCGGTCGACACCCGCACCGAGTTGCTGATCCAGCAGGCGATGGCCGCGCTGCGCAGCGACCGCACCTGCTTCGTCATCGCCCACCGCCTCTCGACGATCCGCGACGCCGACACCATCGTCGTGATGGAGAAGGGCCGAATCGTCGAGCAGGGCATGCACAACGAGCTGCTCGAGGCGAAGGGCGCCTACTACCGCCTGTACCAGAGCCAGTTCAGCGGCGCCCTCGACTGATTCCCGAGTCGCCCACTGGACTTAGAACCTTACTGCCGAGTAAGGTTACTGGCATGGCAATCAACACCGAGCTCCCCGAGAAGCTCAACTCGACGGTCGAGTCGGCCCATCTGGCGGCCGAGCACATCTTCCGGCCCATCTCGCGCAAGTACGACAAGGCCGAGCACGAGTACCCCGTCGAGCTCGACGAGTTCGCGAAGCTTGCCAAGCAGGCCGCCGAGCGCGACCGGTCCGAGACCCGGGAGAAGCCCGCTGGCGAGGAGACCGTCAACGGCATGAACCTTCGTGGCGTGCTCTCGGCCGCGGAGATGAGCTGGGGCGACGTCGGCCTGATGCTGTCGATCCCGGGCCGCGGCCTGGGCAATGCCGCCATCGCCGCCGTCGCCAGCCCCGAGCAACTCGAGCGCTTCGGTGATGTGTGGGCCTCGATGGCGATCACCGAGCCGAGCTTCGGCTCCGACTCGGCCGCGGTCACCACGACCGCCACCCTCGACGGTGACGACTACGTCATCAACGGCGAGAAGATCTTCGTGACCTCCGGTTCGCGCGCCAGCCACGTCGTGGTGTGGGCGACCCTGGACCGCTCGGTCGGCCGCGCCGCCATCAAGTCCTTCGTCGTGCCGATGGACACCCCCGGGGTCACCGTCGCACGCTTGGAGCACAAGCTCGGCATCAAGGCCTCCGACACCGCCGTGATCGTGTTCGAGAACGCCCGCGTACCCAAGGAGAACCTCCTGGGCTCGCCGGAGATCGACACCAAGAAGGGTTTCGGCGGGGTCATGCAGACCTTCGACAACACCCGACCGGTGGTTGCCGCAATGGCCGTCGGCGTCGGCCGCGCGGCCCTGGAAGAGATGCGCCGCCTCATCGAAGAGGCCGGCCACGAGATCGACTACGACAAGCCTGCCGCCGCGCAGCACGCTGCCGTCGCGGAGTTCATCCGCCTGGAGTCGGACTGGGAAGCCGGATGGCTGCTCACGCTGCGCGCGGCATGGATGATGGACAACCGCGAGCCGAACTCTGTCGAGGCGTCGATGTCGAAGGCCAAGGCCGGGCGCACCGTCACCGACATCACCAACAAGGCTGTCGAGGTGGGGGCGACCGTTGGGTTCGCCGAGACGTCACTGCTGGAGAAGTGGGCGCGCGACGCCAAGATCCTCGACATCTTCGAGGGCACCCAGCAGATCCAGCAACTCATCATCGCCCGTCGCATCCTCGGGAAGTCCAGCTCCGACCTGCGGTAATCGCACCGCACTGGTCTTCTCGGTGAGCGAGTCGAGGGGTCTCGATCACCGTTGGATCAGCGCGAGAACAGCGCGGCCGCCAACTTCTGGTTACGGGCGATCCGTGCTGCGTCACGCCGGTATCGTTCGGCGGCGATCGCTGCGAGCACACGTTCGGGCGGCGACGTTGGCGGCGGTGGCGGTGCTACGTAGCCGACAGCCCGCTGGACCAGCTGCTGGCCGGTGACCGCCCGCGCCTGCGGCGTGAACGTGTCGTAGCGGTCGAGGAATCCTCGGATACCCGTGGCCAGGGTCGGCGGCATCGGCGCAAAATCAGCGCTCGTGGCCCATTCCGCCAGTTCTGGCGGCATCGCGATGTGCCGCGAAGGTGGTACCGAAGCCCGGTCACGGATGACGTAGGTGCCGGCGACGAGGTCGCTCAGGCGCTTGCACTTCGGGTTGATCGCCGCGGTGACGAGCGCCGGGATGCCGCCGAAGAAGTACAGCTCGGGCATGCCGACCAGTGCGCGCCCGAACGCCTGCCGCACCGTGATGGGCCCGGCACCGTCGTTGACGGTGCGGATGCCAAGGATCAGGTGACCCAGGGTCTTGCCCCGCGTCAAGGTCTCGACGACGGTCGGGATCAGCAGGAACACGAGAATCGTCCAGGCCGTGCCCAGACCGGTGCGAAGCGCCCCGTCGAGGTGCACGATCTGGTTGAGCTTGGGCATGAGGTAGAGGAACCACAGCCAAAACAGCAGCCAGCCGATCGTGACGTCGATGAACCCGGACAGCACCCGCAGTCCCAGGTTCGCCGGCGGCAGATCGAGCGCGACGGCCTCACCGGACACGAAGTCGTCGCGCCCGACACCTCGGGTGGCGCTTTGGCTCGGCGAGACCGGTGGCGGCAAAGGTCGCATCGGCGGGCGGGGCGCAGCCCGATACGGACCGGGCGTCGGATGCGACATGAGTTTCACCCTAATGCCACCGCACCGCGGCCGGGACCGTCCGATTCGGCTGACGGACACAGCCGCAGGGCGGGCACTAGGGTGGTGGCGTGGACTTGGACGCCTACCTCGACGCCCATCGCGCCGAGTGGACTCGGCTCGATGCGCTCGTGAAGTCGCGTCGACTGACCGGCGCCGAGTCCGACGAGCTGCTCAACCTCTACCAGCGTGCCGCCACGCACCTGTCCGTCATCCGGTCCACATCACCCGACGCTCGGACCGTCGAATACCTGTCGACGCTCGTGGCGCGCGCCCGTTTCCGGGCCACCGGTTCCAAGCCGTTCACGTGGGCAGCGGTCGCGACGTACCTGACGCGCACGCTCCCCGCCGGTTTCTACCGGTTGCGATGGTGGTGGCTGCCGATCATGGTCGGCTCGGTCGCGGCGATGACGGCCATGGTGGTGTGGAGCCTGAACCACCCCACGACGATGGACTGGCTGCTGCGCAAGTACGGGCGCAGCTACATCGACAGCAGCTTCGCCGACTACTACTCCAACCACCAGGCGCAGTACTTCGCCTTCCAGGTGTGGACCAACAACTTCCGCTTGGCCCTGCTCGCCATCGCCTTCGGCGTCTTCTTCCTTCCTGTTGTGTACGTCCTCTACGAGAACGTCGTGGCGATCGGCGAGGTCGCCGCCCTGATGATCGGCAACGGCAAGGCGGATGTGTTCTTCGGGCTGATCCTGCCCCACGGGATGCTCGAGGTGACCTGCCTGTTCGTCTCCTGCGGTATCGGCCTCAAGCTGTTCTGGACCTGGGTCGCGCCAGGCCACCGGACGCGCACCCGGGCACTCGCCGAGGAGGGGCGCACCGCGATCTCGCTGGGCGTCGGGCTCGTCGGCCTGCTCCTACTCTCCGGGGTGATCGAGGCATTCGTGACGCCCTCGCCCCTGCCGACGGCCGCTCGGATCGGCATCGGTCTGACCGCGTGGCTCGGCTTCCTCGCCTACGTGTTCATCCTCGGCCGCAGCGCCTACCTCGACGGTGCTACCGGCGACCTCGAAGACGAGGTCGACCGCGGCTACGAGGCACCCGTCGCTGCGTAGCGCGTCAGAGCAATCCGCGCGACTTCAACGACAGGTAGTGGTCGGCCAGCGCCGGCGGCAGATCCTCTGGACCCCGGTCGATGACCATCACGCCCAGTCTCGCGAGGACCGTCGCGGTGTCTTCCCGCTGGGTGAGCGTGCGCGCCGACGCGGCCGCACGGTACGACGAAGAGGTATCGCCGCGCCCGGCCAGCATCTCGTCGAGCTCGGGATCGGACACCGAGGCGATGACGACCTGGTAGCGCTGCGCCAGCACGGCCAGCGTCGGGAGCAACGACTCGGCGATCGCCGACGGCTCCAACGGTGTCAGCAAGACGACGAGCGCCCGCTGGGAAACCGTGCGCGTGACCTCGGCACCGAGCAGCCCCCAATCGGCCTCCAGCAGCGCGGACTCCAGCGGTGCCATCGCAGTGACCATCTCGTTGAGGAGGTTGACCCGCCGCGTGGCGCGGACCTTCTTGTGGATGACGCGGTCACCGGCGATGAAGTCGATACGGTCACCCGCGTGCGAGGCGAGCGCCGCCAGCAACAGCGCGGCATCCATCGCGGCATCGAGGCGCGGTTGGTCACCGATGCGTCCGGCCGACGTCCGTGACGTGTCCAGGACGAGGACGACGTGGCGGTCGCGCTCGGGCTGCCAGGTCCGCACCACCGTCGACCGCCGCCGAGCCGTCGCGCGCCAGTCGATGGACCGCACGTCATCGCCCTCCACGTAGTCGCGCAGCGAGTCGAACTCGGTGCCCTGCCCACGGGTGCGCACCGCCGAGCGGCCGTCGAGCTGGCGCAACGAGGCCAGCCTCGACGGCAGGTGCTTGCGCGAGTCGAACGCCGGCAGCGCCCGCACCGCGCCCGGCAGGAATAGCGACCGCTGACGACCCGCCAGGCCCAGCGGGCCGTTGCGACGCAACGTCAACCGGATGGCGAGCCGATCGCCGCGCCGCGTCGGCTGCAGGCCCACGTCGAAGAACTGCCGCTCCTCCGGCGCCAAGTTCAGGTCCCGCCGGTTGGACAGGGGGCCGGGCGGTGCCGGATCGCCGGACACCTGCAGACGCAGCTCCTCCCACCGCCGGGCGAGATCGGTGTAGAAGCCCGGTTCGCGCACGGGCCGCCGGTCACGACTGTCCGCCCCGGCACCGGCCGAGGGCTGCCACGCGTCACGCAACCGGCCGCGGTAGCGCCGTCGCGACGAGTTGACCACCGACAGTTGCGTCGTCGTGTGCTCACCGAGTCGAATGGGCGCGGTCTTCGCACGGGACACAGCGACCGCCGTCGTCGGGCCGGCCAGCACGACGTCGCACAGCATGACGAAGAACGCGCCGGCCGCCCAGGCCACCACCGTCCACCCCGACGGCCAGATCACCACGGGAATGGCGCCGAGTGCGACGAGGAGGGCGAAGCGACCGGTGACGAACATCAGCGCGGCACGGGTACAGAATTGATTGCGGCGTCGAGGACGGCCGAGACGGACACGCCCTCCAGTTCGGCCTCCGGGCGCATCCCCAGCCGGTGCGCCAGCGTCGACTGGGCCAGCGCCTTGACGTCATCGGGGGTGACGAAATCGCGTCCCGACAGCCACGCCCACGCGCGACTGGTGGCCAGCAGCGCAGTAGCGCCGCGCGGGCTCACCCCCAGCGACAGCGACGGGGACATCCGGGTCGCGCGAGCGATGTCGACGATGTAGCCGAGCACCGCCGGAGCGATCGCGACGCGCTTGACCGCGGCGACACCGGCGGCGATGTCGTCGGGGGTGGCGACAGGGACCATCCCTGCGCCGGCGAGGTTGCGCGGGTCGAATCCGGCGGCATGGCGTCCCAGGATCGCGATCTCGTCCTCACGGGGCGGCAGCGGCAGCGTCACCTTCAGCAGGAAGCGGTCGAGCTGAGCCTCGGGCAGCGGGTAGGTGCCCTCGTACTCGACGGGGTTCTGCGTCGCGGCGACCACGAACGGTGATGGCAGCTTGCGCGGCACACCGTCGATGGAGACCTGGTGCTCCTCCATCGCCTCAAGCAGCGATGCCTGGGTCTTGGGCGGCGTGCGGTTGATCTCGTCGGCCAGCAGCATGTTGGTGAACACCGGACCCTCGCGGAAGGTGAACTCCGAGGTGGCGTTGTCGAACACGAGCGAGCCGGTGACGTCGCCGGGCATGAGGTCGGGGGTGAACTGGACGCGCTTGGTGTCGACTGCGAGCGCGGCGGCGACCGACCGGACGAGCAAGGTCTTGGCGACGCCCGGCACACCCTCGAGCAGAATGTGCCCGCGGCAGAGCAATGCGATAAGAATGCCGGCGACGGCGGAGTCCTGTCCCACGACGGTCTTGGCGACCTCGCCGCGGACCGCCGACAATGCGGCACGCGCCCGGTCGGACTCGAGTTGATGATCGGCTGGTGTCGTCATAGTACGGGTCGGACTTCCTCTTCAAGGGTGGACAGATCGGTGGCAAAGGCGACGAGGCCGTCGTTGGTGACCGGCAGCGGTCCAGCGAGCAGGGCGAACACCGAGGTGTAGTCGCGCCCGGTGGCTCGCGCGACTGCCGTGACGACATCCTCGACGGGGGCGTGGCGCGAGACGCCGAGTCGGCGCGGGATGGTTCGCAGGGCGTGGGTCCGCAGTTGGTCGGCGGCGCGAGAGGCATCACCGGACGCCTGATAGAGCCGGCCACGCGCCTCCGTCGTCTCCGCCGCCTTCACGACAGCCGGAAGGGGTTCGGTGACGAGCTGGCCGAAACGTCGGCCGCGCCACAGCATCAGCGCGAACAGGACAACGGCGCCCAGGCCGACCATCGGCCACAGCCACCGCGGGACATCGGGCTGCAGCGTGGGTTTGTTCGGCTGTTCAGGATCGTCCTTGGCCAGGTCGCCATAGTTTGGCGCGAACCACTGCACCGAGTCACCCGCACCGATCATCCGCACGGCGATACCGGCCTGGTCGTACTCGAGAATCTCACCGTTGGTGAACCAGTCCTGCGGCGCGACGACGACCTCCGGACGGCCCGCAGTCGCAGGGAAAACCGCCACGGCCGCCACCGCGGGTTGCCCCAGCGCCGGGAAGCATCGGGTGACGCGTTGGGGCAGGTCGGGAACCACAAGGACCCGGGGTGCGGAGGCACGATCATCCGAACGGATCCCCGCCGCGGTGCAATCCCCCGTCGGGGAGACAGGGGCACCGGTCGACGGGTAAAGACTCGCGGAGAAGCCGAATTGGGCGAGGACCTCCGAACGCGGATCCAGCAGCACGATCCGACGGGCATTGCGGGAGCGTTCGCGCAGGATCCGCGTGCTGCTCTTCGACGCACCGGCCGCGCGGGAGATCACAACGACCGTCGACGATGAGGCCGGCCGCAGATCTGTCAGCTCCTCCTGGGTGCGCGCAAGCTGCACTCGCACTCCATGGGTTCGAAGTGTTTCGACGAGAGCGGCAGTCCCGTCGCCGCCGGCGTTACCCGGATCCCCCGGGACGCGGTTGACGGCCCGAACGGGGTCGCGGCTCCCGCCGACGACGAGGACCCCGAGGACGAGAGCGGCGACAGCGCCGACGACGAGGAGTACCGCGACGACCGCGCCTGTGCCGGACCGTCGACCTCTCCCCGACGGGCCGGGCGCGGGCGCCACCGAAGGCGCGGGCACCGTTGGGGCGCTCATCGGCTCACCGGAGGCAGCAGCGGCAGTGACATCTCGGCGATCTCACCGTCGACGAATCCGGTCGGTTTCGCTTCGCTCAGTTCCACGTCGAGGGCGACCAGCGCCGCCGCCGATGTCTGATCGGCCCGGCGCCCGCCGTAGGCGACGGCGTCGAAAACATCAGCGGCGGTGTACAACGCCGGGTAGTGGGCGGGGAAGATGTGGCGCAACCGCCGCACGATGTCGTGGGCGGTGGCCGAACGCGCACCCAGCAGCAGTGTCCGGTCCGAGGCCGTCTGCGCGATGGCCCGCATGGCGGCGAGCACCGCCGCGTTGTAGTCGCCCGCCGCCAATGCCGCTTGGGCATCTGCCCGGAACTGATCAGCGGTCCCGACGACCCCGCCGAGTACCGAGCCGGGCTGGTCGTCGGTGTCGTCACCCCGTTTGCGACGCGTCTCGCGGCGCACCCGGAACACGACGTACACCGCCCCGGCGATCAACAGCGCCAGCAGGATGAACCCGACCGTCTGCGAGAGACCACTGTTGAACAGGCCCGACAACCACCTGCCCAACCGTGTGAGCCAGCTCGGTTCCTCGGGCGGGGACCACTGGTTCGACGAGGGGTTCTCGTGGTAGCGGGGTTTCGACAGCTCGTCGCGCAACCACCCGCGGGCGGTGTCGTTGTCTGGGTCCAACGCCAGGTAGAGCATCAGCGCGCCTGCCCGGCCAGTAGCGTCACGTCGTAGGCCTCCAGCCGGATCCGGGTGTCGACGTAGGACATGACCGCGAACCCGACGACGGTCGGGGAGACCACCGCGGCGGTGGTCAGCAGCGCGAGCGGCGATGCACCGAAGAAGAAGCGCCCCACGACGAGGATCGCGAAGCCGATGGTGCCGTAGAGCAACGCCTGCAGGGCGGTCGAGACGATGTGGCGCGCCATGCCCCGGCCCGTCAGGTACAGCGCGCGACGGATCGCCGTCAGGAGCGGTGCGCCCTCGACCGCGACGACGACGAGGGCCATCTGGATCGGCGCGCCGACCAGCAGGTACACCGTCAGCGGAATCGCGTAGAGCACCGGCAGCGCCATGATCAGCACGGTCTGCATGGCCATCGAGGTAAGCCCTGCCAGGGTGAGACCCGCGAGGATGGCGGGTGCCGCAAGAAGCACTGCACCGATTGCGCCGAGGGTGACCCGCGAGCCGGAGAAGGTCGTGGCCAGTGCCGCACGCAACGGCATGGGCACGCCGATCGCGGCCGCGTGTATCGGCGCGGCCAGCGGACCGGTGAGCAAGACCGGAACGACGAGCGCCGCGATGAACTGCGCCAGCATGCCCAGCCGGTCGTCGGCGAGGCCCGCGAGTGCGACCACCGCGGCGACGGGCACCCAGACGCACGACCAGACGATTGCTAGGACGGCGGTGTTGCCGCGCGCGACGTTGACCGCTCCGCTGACGATGTCGAGGAATCCCAGAGGGCGCAGCGGGGCGGCGCCGGGCTTGTGGGCGGCGAGCCCGGCCTCCGGGGTGGGCTGCGGCTCGGGCAGCTGCGTCGGCAGGTCGACGCCGGGAAGCGCCGGGAAGTGGGCGGTGGCGGGACGGAGAACTCGCTGTTGGGAGGCCGGAACCGCCTGCCACTCCGGCCCCGGGGCGGCCGCGGTCGGCAGGGCTGCGTTGACGTTGGGCGCGGTCCATCCGGACACCGGCGACTGATCGTCGTGCGCCGTCATCGCAACCTCGCCTCTCTCCATATGGGTGAGCCTTGTTTGTCCGAACCCCAAACCTACTCAAGCAAACACCAATCGGCTGCTACCGTGACTAGAACATGTTCTAGTTCTGTCATTCGAGGAGTGCACGAGATGGCCGAGACCGCCACCGACCTGACCGCGAAGATCGACGCTGCCGTCGACCGTTACATCGAACTGCTCACCAGCGGGGACACCGAGGCAATCGCCGACCTCTACGCCGAGGGCGCCACCGTCGAGGATCCGATCGGTGCACCGGTGCGCTCCACCCGCGCCGAACTGATCGAGTTCTACGGGCTCGTCTGCAACCTCGATGAGCACACCGCGACGCTGAAGTGGAAGAAGATCGCCGGTGACACCGCGGTGTTCGAGTTTCACCTCTTCACCAAGGCTGGTGACGCCGGATTCGAGATCACGCCAATCGACATCATGGTCTTCGACGCCGACGGCAAGGTGAAGTCCATGCGCGCCGTCTGGGACCCGGCGACCGACCTCAAGCAGGTCTAGCTAGCGCCGCCCGGTCGGCCGCAGCACGATTTCCGCGGGATGCGCATCGGCCGGCGTGTGGATCGCTGCCACGACCGCTGAGGCGACCGTCGTCGGGTCGAGGAAGCGAGTCGGCTCGTAGTCGTCGCCCTCGATGGCGACGATGTCGCGCTGCATGTCGGTGTCGATACGACCTGGGAAGATCGACGTGACGCGCAGGTCCGGTTCCTCGAGCCGAAGCGCGTCGGCCAGCGCCCGCAGCCCGAACTTGCTGGCCGCATACGGCGCCCAGCCCGGGTTGGCGCGCATCCCGGCCCCGGAGTTGATGAAGACGACGTGCCCCTGCACTGTCCGCAACGCGGGGAGCAGCAGCCGCGTGAGTTCGGCGGCGGCGACGAGGTTCACCTCCAGGAGGTGCTGCCACTCTTCGACGGGAGTGTCGGCGATCGGTTCAAGGTTCGAGGACACCCCCGCGTTGTGCACCAGCACGTCCAATGAGGTGATGGCCTCGGTCGCGGCGGCCACCGCGTCGTAGTCGGTGAGTTCCACGTCGAAGGTGGCCGCGCCGTCGAGCGAGGTGGCCAGTGCATCCAATTCGGGCGACGGCCGCCCACCCAGCAGTAGGTCGTGGGTCGGCGCGAGTGCGCGGGCGATGGCGGCGCCGAGGCCGCGGCTCGCGCCGGTTATCAAAGCGGTGGGCACGGCCTCGACCCTACCCGCCAACCGGACGACCATCCCTGGACGGCCAATCGGTCAGGTCGGGCGAAACCCCGAAAACGCGACGGCTCGCCCAAACCAGGTCTAGCGTTCCCAACACCCACCCACGGCGAACGGAGAATCCAATGAAACACCTGGTGATAGCGGGTCTCCTGACACTAGCGCTGGCCGGTTGCGGTGGCGGTGGTTCGACCACCGACACCGCTCCGGCAACCACCACGACGACGACCTCGGCGGCGGCCTCGGGATGCAGTGCGAGCGGACTGGACGCCATGACTGCCCTCTCCGATTTCCAGCTCCAGATGAATGCGGCCCAGAAGGCCGGGAAGATCACCGTCGACCAGTTGATCGCCGCGCGCGACAAGTTGTTCAAGGAGACGCAGGCGGCACAGTCGGCGAACAATTGGACCGCCTACTGCAAGGCCATCGACGACATGCGCGCCGAACTGGGGTTGTGACCCAGTCCGGCGCGCTCGGCCGTCGACGACGGCCCGACGTCGGCCTCAGCCCGTCGCCTCGCCGTGCTCGTACAACCGCGGAATGCGATGGTTCGCGACGAGGACCCCGTCGGGGTCGACGGCTGAGCGGATCGTGGCCAACCTCAGCCACGCGTCCTCCGGATAGCCGGCCCGCACATCGGTGGGATCCTCGGCGAAGTTGAGGTAGTTGCGCCCGTTGGTCCATGGCGACATCCGTTCGACGACCTGCGCCCCGGCCGCCGCGACCACCGACGCGAACTCGGGGGTCGGGGCCATCCCGCCACACACGAGCGCGAACTCGCCGTCAAGATGTGACAGCACACCGCCGCCCTCGTGCGGCCGGCCCACCGCCCCGCCGAGCTGGCGCAGCTCGACGATCATCAGCGGCGTTTCCACGCCGGGGCCGACGGCCTCAAGCAGCGCTGCGGCAGCCGCGTCGTCGAGGGTGCGCAGCATCGTCGACGTCACGTGTCCGGGCCCGGGCTCCTCGGGATCCATGTGCAGGTGCACGAGCACTTCGCTGGGCATGCGGCCGAAGGTGTCCATCTCCGGACCCAGCGCGCGCAGCGGCTCGATGATGCGCGCCGCCTGATCGTCGTCGGCCAGGACGGCCCCGTCGATCACGACGATGCTGCGTCCGCGGACCGGTTCGGGCACCTCCGGGATGGGCGGGATGCGCATGATTCGCAACGACGTGGTCACCTCGTCGGGGGCGTCCGGCGCCCATCGGCGCCATGCATCGAGCACACGGGGCGCCTCGCTGATGTCCCACATCATCAACCCGGCATAGGCGGTGGAGAAGTCGTAGGCACGAAACTCCATCGCCGTGACGATGCCGAAGTTCCCGCCGCCGCCGCGCACCGCCCAGAACAGGTCGGTGTGATGGGTGGCGTCGGCGCGGAGGAACTCGCCGGCGCCGGTGACGAGTTCGACCGCCACCAGGCTGTTGGCCGCCATGCCCAGGCTGCGCGAATACCACCCCAGGCCGCCACCCAGGGTGTACCCGGCGATGCCGACGTCGACGGCCGAGCCGTGCAGCACCGACAGGCCGTGCGCGGCCGCGGCGTCGACGGCCGGCTTCCAGACGACTCCGCCGCCGACGCGCACCGTCTTGCGCTCCGGGTCGACGCGGATCTCATCGAGCGCCCCGGTGCGCAGGATGATCACGTCGTCGAGGGACTGCGCCGCGAGCGGACCGGCGTTGTGCCCGGTCGATTGCGGGGCGACCTGCAGACCGAGGATGCGGGCGGCACGCACGATGCGGACCACCTCGCACGCATTCGTCGGCGATGCCACGGCCGCCGGCCGCTGGTCGATGGCAAGATTCCAGGCGATGCGCGCCTCGTCGTATCCCGGGTCGTCGGGGTAGACGATCGCGATGTCTTCGAGTCCGGGGAACTCGCGGAGCTCGCGGACGGCGGACTGGTCGGTCGAAATGGTCGAGACGGTCATGATGTGCTCCTCGCACTGGTGGTGAATCTGACACCGTGAGCGTGCGGTCGAGCACTTGGGATCGACTGGGAGCGCACTTGGAACCCCGCCGCGCGCAGGTCGGACCGGACCCGGGCCGCGGTGCGCCACTAGGATTTCCCCGTGGAGCTTCGTGTGCTGGGTCCGGTCGAGATGTATCTCGACGGCGCACGGTTGGACCTCGGCACACCCAAGCAGCGGGCACTCGTCGCGGCCCTCGCCCTCTCGTCCGGACGGCCGGTCAGCGTCGACGCGATCGTCGACCTGCTGTGGGGCGACGAGCCGCCACCCGGGGTGACCGCCACCCTGCAGGCCTACGTGTCGGGGCTGCGCAAGGTGCTCGAGCCGCAGCGCGAGCGCCGCGCACCCGCAACGGTGCTCGTCACCGCGACGCCCGGCTACGCACTGCGGCTGCCCGCGGGCGCCGTCATCGACGTCGCCACGTTCGAACAGGACGTGGCCGAGGTGCACCGCCTCCTGACCAATCCCGATCCCGGCCGCGCCGACCTTGAGCAGGCCGTGACCACCCTGGATCGTTCGCTGGCACGGTGGACCGGACAGGCGTACGCCGAACTCGGCGACGCGCCCGCCGCCGTGGCCGAGCGGGCACGACTCGATGAGACCCGGCTCGTCGCCGTCGAGGACCGCGCGGTGGCGCAACTGGCACTCGGCCAGCACGCCACCGTCGCCGGCGACCTGGAGGCGCTGACCACCGCCCATCCGCTGCGTGAACGGTTGTGGGCGCTGCGCGCCCTGGCTCTGGCCCGCTCGGGTCGCCAGGGTGAGGCCCTCGACGTGCTCCGCCAGGTGCGTCAGGTCCTCGACGATGAGTTGGGCATCGACCCGGGCGCGGAACTGCGCGAACTCCAAGACCAAGTACTGCGCCAGGACCCTGCACTGGCTTGGACTCCGCCGTCCGACGGGATTGCCAACGAACCCGCAGCGGCGGCCTCACCGTGGCCCATGGTCGGGCGCGACCGGCCGAAGGAGGCACTGCTGCGCGGCCTGGATGCCGCGTTGGCCGGCACTCCGTCGTTCGCCGCGGTCACCGGCGAGCCCGGTATCGGCAAGACCCGCTTGGTGGCCGAATTGTCGCGCGATGCGCAGGCCGACGGGGCCACCGTGGTGCGGGCCCTCAGCTCGAGCGATGACGGCGCGCCGCCGCTATGGCCGTGGCGGTCGGTCCTGACGGCACTCGACATCCCTTTCCCCCAGGTCGACGACGATGACGGGCCCTTCGCCGTGCGAGGCGAAATCGTCGGAGCCGTCGTGGACGCGGCGCGCACGAGACCGGTCGTGCTGGTCCTGGAGGACCTGCACTGGGCCGATCCGGCTTCCCTGCGGGTGCTGCTGCTTCTTACCGAGACGGTGACCACCGGGCAACTCTTCGTCGTAGCAACGTGGCGCGACCATCCCGAGCCGACCGGGGTGCTGGCCGACGTCGCCGAGGCGTTCGCTCGCAGACACGCGTTACGCCTGGCCCTGACCGGCCTGTCCGCGGAG
>DLKD01000136.1:411-629 GCA_002477755.1 Gordonia sp. UBA7599 | reverse complement strand
GCGACGACGATCCCGACCCCGACGTGGTCGCGATGCTTTGCGACCGGACGGCGGGCAATCCGTTCTTCGTCGTCGAGTACGCCCGGCTTGCCGCCGACCGCGGCGGCCTGGGACCACTACTTGCGGCCGCCGATACGCCCCGCGCAGTCCACGAAGTCCTCACCCGACGGGTCGACCGACTGCCCGAACCGACGGTGGCGATGCTCACCGACGCGGCC
>DLKD01000136.1:0-308 GCA_002477755.1 Gordonia sp. UBA7599 | reverse complement strand
GGCGATGCTCACCGACGCGGCCGTCCTCGGCCGCCGGGTCGACGGCGAGACACTGGCCGCGCTGTCGGGCACCGATGAGGACGCAGTGCTGGAAGCGCTCGAGCCGGCGATGGCCGCCGGACTTGTCGTCGAGGACGGCATCGACCGGTACTCGTTCGCCCACGCCCTGGTGCGCGACACGCTCTACGACTCCTTGTCGGCGTCGCGGCGCGCACGCCGCCACGTCGCTGCGGCTCGGACACTGGCCGGACGAGGTCGGGCGGTCGAGGAAGCCCGGCACTGGCTCGCGGCCGGTCCAACGCATGCGG
>DLKD01000016.1:7484-7720 GCA_002477755.1 Gordonia sp. UBA7599 | reverse complement strand
CCCGAACCAGTCGCAGCCGCTCCGGCTCCGCCGCCCGCACCGGCTCCGACTCCCCCGCCGGCACCTGCACCTGCACCTACTCCGGCACCCCCGGCCACCGCGCCGGCCGCCGAATCCGGTGACAGCGGCCCGTACGTCACGCCGCTGGTGCGCAAACTCGCCGCCGAGAACAACGTCGACCTCTCGACCGTGACCGGGACCGGCGTCGGCGGACGGATCCGCAAGCAGGACGTGCT
>DLKD01000016.1:6973-7378 GCA_002477755.1 Gordonia sp. UBA7599 | reverse complement strand
ATCCGCAAGCAGGACGTGCTCGCCGCGGCCGCTCCTTCTGCCCCCGCGGCCGCCGCCCCAGCGGCCGCTGCCCCCGAGGTCAAGCCGGAGCTGGCCGCCCTGCGCGGCACGACCGCCAAGGCCAACCGCATCCGGCAGATCACCGCCGCCAAGACGCTGGAATCGCTGCAGACCACCGCGCAGTTGACCCAGGTCCACGAAGCCGACTTGACCAAGGTGGCGGCCCTGCGCGCCGCCGCGAAGGCGTCGTTCAAGGCAGCCGAAGGGGTGAACCTGACGTTCCTACCCTTCTTCGCCAAGGCGGTCGTGGAGGCACTCAAGGCCCATCCCAACGTCAACGCGAGCTACGACGACGCCACCAAGGAGATCACCTACCACGGCGGCGTCCACCTCGGTATCGCCGTC
>DLKD01000016.1:0-6855 GCA_002477755.1 Gordonia sp. UBA7599 | reverse complement strand
CCGTCGACACCGACCAGGGCCTCCTCTCACCGGTTATCCACAACGCCGATGACCTCTCGCTGGCTGGCTTGGCCCGCGCGATCGCCGACATCGCCGATCGAGCCCGAACGGGCGGCCTCAAGCCCGACGAATTGGCCGGCGGTACGTTCACCATCACCAACATCGGCAGCCAGGGCGCTCTGTTCGACACCCCGATCCTGGTTCCGCCGCAGGCGGCGATGCTGGGCACCGGCGCCATCGTCAAGCGCGCAGTGGTGATCACCGATCACGACGGCGACGAGTCGCTGGCCGTCCGGTCGATGGCGTACCTGCCGTTGACCTACGACCACCGACTCATCGACGGCGCGGATGCCGGGCGATTCGTCACCACGATCCGCAAGCGCCTCGAGGCCGGAGAGTTCGGCGCCGACCTCGGGCTGTAGCCCATGCACGTTCTGATCGCCGGATCGTCGGGGCTGATCGGATCGGCCCTGACGTCGGCGTTGCGGTCCCACGGCGCCGAGGTCTCCCGGCTGGTGCGTCGCGAGGCCCGCAAACCCGACGAGTTCAGTTGGGACCCGGAGAGCTTCGGCGTGCCCGACGAGGCGCTTGAGCGGGTTGACGCCGTCGTCGCCCTCGGCGGCATCAACATCGGCGACCGCCCGTGGAGCGGTCACTTCCGCCAACAGTTGCGTGACTCGCGCATCACGCCGACCGAAGTCCTCGCCGACGCGATCGCCGAATCCGACGTGCCGGTGTTCCTGTCGGCGAGCGCGACGGGTTTCTACGGCGACACCGGGGGCCGCGCGGCCACCGAGGCCGATGGACCCGGCGCCGGTTTCCTCGCCGACCTCGCGGTCGACTGGGAGGCCGCCGCGGCACCGGCCGCCCAGAAGTCACGAGTGGTGTTCTTGCGCACCGCGCCGGTCCTCGCCCCGCGCGGCGGCCTGTTGGGCAGACTGCGGCCGCTGGTGAAGGTCGGGCTCGGCGGACGCCTCGGCGACGGCAAGCAGTACCTGTCCTGGATTTCGCTGCGCGACGAGGTGGCGGCAATCGAGTTCCTGCTGAGCAGCCCCGACCTCGCCGGACCGGTGAACCTCACGGCACCGATACCCGTCCACTTCGACGAGTTCATCCGTACCTACGGGTCGGTGTTGCACCGGCCGACCCGCCTCCCGGTGCCGGCCGCCGTTTTGCGCACGCTGGGCGGCGACATGGCGCGGGAAATGATCTTGGGGTCCTCGCGCGTTGTACCCGAGGTGCTGACCCGCGCCGGATTCTCCTTCACCGACGAGACCCTCGTCGACGCCCTGACGTGGACACGCTGATGTCGTCCGCCGATTCCGCTCGCCGCTCCCTCGATCCGCTGGAGGTGCGGTGGCTCGGGACGGTCGACTACCGCAGCGCCTACGACGAGCAGCACGCCCTTGCCGCCGCACGTGCGGACGGCACGCTCGACCATGATGTCCTCCTCCTACTCGAACACCCGTCGACCTACACGGCCGGCAAGCGCACCGAGGACAGTGATCTACCGACCGACGGGTCGGAGGTGATCACCGTCGACCGCGGCGGGCGCATCACCTGGCACGGACCCGGCCAACTCGTCGGCTACCCGATCGTCGGGCTATGCGAACCACTTGACGTCGTGGCCTACGTTCGGCGCCTCGAGGAAGCCCTGATCGCCGAGTGCGCCGCCCACGGCATCACCGCCGGGCGCGTCGACGGCCGATCCGGCGTCTGGCTCGACGGCGGGGCGCGAAAAGTCGCGCAGATCGGAATCCGTGTCGCACGAGGGGTCGCCCTGCACGGCTTCGCACTCAACGTCGACCCCGACCTGACCGCCTTCGACGCCATCGTCCCCTGCGGCATCGCCGATGCGGGCGTGACGTCGCTGGCGCGCGAGACCGGCCGGCCGATCACCGTCGACGAGGTCCGCGGCGAGGTCGCGCAATCGGTGGCCTATTGGCTCGACCATCCCCTGCCCCGCACCGGCGCGGTCGCCGCGTCGACGTCGGCCTCACTAGGATCGTCATCGTGAGTTGTCCCAGCCCCACCCCCGAACCCGGATCCGCCGGCACCGCGCCCGATGGCCGCAAACTGCTGCGGCTGGAGGTGCGCAACGCACAGACGCCCATCGAGCGCAAGCCCAAGTGGATCAAGACACGGGCCACCATGGGCCCGGAGTATTCCGAGCTCAAGGGCCTGGTCAAGCGCGAAGGCCTGCACACGGTGTGCGAAGAGGCGGGCTGCCCCAATATCTACGAATGCTGGGAAGACCGGGAGGCAACGTTCCTCATCGGCGGCGAGCAGTGCACCCGGCGCTGCGACTTCTGCCAGATCGACACCGGCAAACCCGCTGAGCTCGACCGCGACGAGCCGCGCCGCGTCGCGGAGAGCGTCGCGGCCATGGGACTGCGCTATTCGACAATCACCGGCGTCGCGCGCGACGACCTGCCCGACGAGGGCGCGTGGCTGTATGCGGAGACGGTGCGCAAGATCCACGAGCTCAACCCAGGCACCGGAGTCGAGAACCTCATCCCCGACTTCCATGCCAAGCCCGACCTGCTCGCCGAGGTCTTCGACTCACGTCCGGAGGTCCTCGCGCACAACCTGGAGACGGTTCCGCGCATCTTCAAGCGGATCCGTCCTGCGTTCCGCTACGACCGGTCCCTCGACGTCTTGACCCAGGCGCGCGATGCGGGCCTGGTCACTAAGTCGAATCTCATCCTCGGGCTCGGTGAGACGACCGACGAGGTGCGCGCGGCGCTGCGCGATCTGCACGACGCCGGGTGCGACATCGTCACCATCACCCAGTATCTGCGGCCCTCGCCGCGCCACCACCCGGTGGAACGGTGGGTCAAGCCCGAGGAGTTCGTCGAGTTGTCCGAGTTCGCCACGAACGTCGGTTTCGCCGGCGTCATGGCCGGACCCTTGGTCCGCTCCTCGTACCGCGCGGGACGACTCTACGCACAGGCGATGGCCCGCCACGGGCGCCCCTTGGCGCCGGCACTGGCCCACCTGGCCACCGAGAGCAGCGCCGCGCAAGAGGCGTCCTCGGTCCTCACTCGCATGGCCCTCTGACCGCCGTCTTCGGCGCCGCGCGCACACCGTAGACTGGCGTTCATGGCAAAGGCGAACGAACCCGCGGACAAAGAGGCCAAGAAGGCCGCCAAGCTGGCCCGCAAACAAGCCTCCAAGGAGCGCCGCAAGCAGCTCTGGCAGGCGTTCCAGATGCAGCGCAAAGAGGATAAGCGCCTCGTCCCGTACATGGTCGGCATATTCGTCTTGGCTGTGGCGATCGCCGTCGGCGTCGGCCTGTGGCTGGGCCAGGTATGGTTCACCATCCCGCTCGGGATCATGGCGGGCCTACTCGGCGGGTTCATCCTGTTCGGCCGGCGCGTGCAGAAGACGGTCTTCACCAAGGCCGAGGGACAGCCGGGGGCTGCCGGTTGGGCGTTGGGCAACATGCGCGGGACGTGGCGGATCAAGCAGGCCGTCGTCGGTACCACCCACCTCGACGCGGTGCACCGCGTGATCGGCAAGCCCGGCGTCATCCTCGTCGGCGAGGGCAACCCGAACCGCACCCAGGGGCTACTGAACCAGGAGAAGAAGAAGATCTCGCGGGTCGTCGGCAGCACTCCCATCTACGTGGTCCTCGTCGGCAATGACGAGGGTCAGGTGGAGCTGAGCAAGCTCGAGAAGCACCTGAACAAGCTGCCGAAGAACATCGACGGCAAGCAGGTCGACGCCCTCGAGGCCCGACTCGATGCCTTGAACACCCGCAAGGGCGGGGCCGCGCTGCCCAAGGGCCCGATGCCGCAGGGCGCCAAGGTACGCAATATTCAGCGCGCCGCGCGCCGCCGCTGAGCCGGACCCATCTGAGCCGCATCGGCGAGGTCGGCGCACGCCAGGGCAACGCGGCGCGGCGTCGCGGGCGCGAGCGTGAACCACTTCCCACCGTCGGCCGCGGTCGACGGGACGGACACCACGTCGCCGCGCGGCGAGCAAAAAACCGCGACCGCACCGGGGAGTACTTGACCCTCGACGTCGACGGCCACGATCTCGGCCGTCGACACCGCAGACCCGAGCGCTGCGGCGACCAGTTGCGCCTCGTCGGTGGCCACGCCAGCGGCTCGCAACGCCGACGCGATGGCATTGGGCTCGGCGGCGCCGCCCAGCGGGGGCAGCAATTCCGCGGCGCGCACCCGTACCGACGATCCCGACAGCGGACGCGTCAGCCGGAGGGCCGCGACCACTTCAGGCGCATCCTCTGCGTCGACGCGGCGCAACCGACCGTCGTCGACGACCCGTACCTCGAAAAACACCGAGCGCAGCGCGGCATCAATCATGTGATCCCCCCAGATCTGCCCCGCGTCGTCCCGGGACCACCGGGAGACTAACCCCGTGCGGCAGGATGTGTCCATGACCCAGATTGCGATCGTCGTGTACCCGCGGTTCACCGCGCTCGACCTCGTCGGCCCCTACGAGGTGCTGCGCGGACTCCCCGGCGCCGACATCCGTTTCGTCGCGCACGAGCCGGGGCCGGTAGTCGCCGATTCCGGTGTGCTGGCGATTGGCGCTACGCATGCCTTCGACGAGACCCCCTCCCCTGACATTGTGCTCGTCCCCGGCGGTCCGGGCAGCGCGTCGGCCGCCCGCGACGAGGGGCTGCTCAGCTGGCTGCGCACAGTCTCCCCTGGTGCCGACTGGACCGCATCGGTGTGCACCGGTTCCGTCGTCCTCGCGGCAGCCGGACTCCTGGAGGGCCGACGCGCGACGACGCACTGGTCGTCGCTGCGGCTGCTGCCCATGTTCGGCGCGGTCGCCGTCGATGACGAGCGCATCGTCGTGGAGGCCGACCGCCGCATCGCCACCGCCGCCGGTGTCTCCGCCGGCATCGACCTGGCCCTCTGGCTGGCCGCACAGGTAGCCGGTGAGGACCGGGCGAGGGCGATCCAGCTGATGATCGAATACGACCCGCAGCCACCGTTCGATTCCGGCCAGCGTTCCAAGGCTTCGAAGTCCACCGTCGCTGCCTCCACCGCGCTGCTGTCGCGCGATCTGATCGAACCCACGACGATGGCCGACGGTGTCGTGCTCGCCTGGCAGGGCACGCTCGCGACTATCCGCCGTAAGGCTCGACGCCGGCGTTAGCCGGTCCGATCAGCGGCTGCGCACCACCGCGGTGCGCGTGACCCGGTCGTGCAATGCGCGGCCGTTGTTGTCGTTGATGAGCGCCGGGACGACCACGACGATCAGGAGCTGGCGCACCAGCGCGCGGACGACGCCGACCGCTGCGCGCATGGCGGCGTTTTCGTCGGCCCCAAGGTCGACGCGGATCACCCGCAATCCGACGGCGAACTGCCCCGGCGTGAAGCCGAAGAGGGTCACGGTCCCGACGCCGACGACGAACCAGATGGCCAACTGCGGCAGCGACACCGCCGCCACCCGCTCCTCGATGGTCGGCTCGTTCGCGACGAACACGAAAGCCACGGCGTAGGCCATCAACCAATCCACCAGAAGTCCGCCACAGCGACGCCACCCCGTGGCGAGACTGCCCGGCCCCTCGGCGGGCAGGCCCAGATCCTGCCCCGGATACTCGTTGTCCTTGGCTGCGATGTCATCGACGCGCGGCCCCGACAGCCACGATCCGGCGGCCCGACGGCCCGACTGCTGTCCCATATGTCCATCGTAGGCGGGTGCGCGGGGACACGTTTCCGGGGTTCCCCTCGTCCCCCCAGTCGCGGTTTGCCATAGTTGGTCCGGGTCTCTCACGCCGCCCCGGCATGCCGCATGCCGGTTAACGCGGGGGAAACACGCCTTTGACCCATGGGCAACGTGACCTACATAACGTCATCGACACTGCCAGGTTCCCCCTGGCGCAGTAACCATCAGATCCTCTTGGTTACACACAAGTGAAGGAGTCACCGGACGGTGTATAGCAGCAAAGAAGAACTTCTCGAGGGCATCAAGAAAGAGGGCGTCGAGTACGTCGACATCCGCTTCTGCGACCTGCCCGGCGTCATGCAGCACTTCTCGATCCCGGCGTCGGCATTCGACGAGTCGGTGTTCGAGGACGGCCTGGCCTTCGACGGATCGTCGGTGCGGGGCTTCCAGTCGATCGACGAGTCGGACATGATGCTGTTGCCGGACCCGGCAACCGCGCGGATCGACCCGTTCCGCAAGGCCAAGACGATGAACCTGAGCTTCTTCGTCCATGACCCCTTCACTCGTGAGGCCTACAGCCGCGACCCGCGCAACGTCGCCCGCAAGGCCGAGGACTACTTGGCCTCGACCGGCGTCGCCGACACCTGTTTCTTCGGCGCCGAGGCCGAGTTCTACATCTTCGACTCGGTGGCTTTCGGCTCGGAGATGAACGGCACCTTCTACGAGGTCGAGTCCGAATCGGGCTGGTGGAACACCGGCTCGCTGACCGACCCGGACGGCAGCCCGAACCTGGGTTACAAGGTTCGCCCCAAGGGCGGCTACTTCCCCGTCGCGCCCTACGACCATTACGTCGACCTGCGCGACCAGATGTCGACCAACCTGATCAACGCGGGCTTCACCCTTGAGCGCGGCCACCACGAGGTCGGCACCGCCGGTCAGGCCGAGATCAACTACAAGTTCAACACGCTGCTGCACGCGGCCGATGACGTCCAGTTGTTCAAGTACATCATCAAGAACACCGCGTGGGAGAACGGCAAGTCGGTCACGTTCATGCCGAAGCCGCTGTTCGGTGACAACGGCTCGGGCATGCACGCCCACCAGTCGCTGTGGAAGGACGGCAAGCCGCTGTTCCACGACGAGTCGGGCTACGCCGGCCTGTCGGACCTGGCCCGCTACTACATCGGCGGCATCCTGCACCACGCCCCGTCG
>DLKD01000111.1 GCA_002477755.1 Gordonia sp. UBA7599 | reverse complement strand
CTCGTCGCGGAAGCCGAGCTCGGCCTCGGACAGCTCGCGGTCGAGCGCGTAGCCGCGGTGGCACTCGTCGACGACGATGAAGCGTAACTGGCGCAGGAACTGCTGCCACCGGTGGTGTCCGGAGAGGATCCCGATGTGCAGCATGTCGGGGTTGGTGAACACCATGCGCGAATTGGCGCGCGCCCACTGCCGCAACTGTGCGTCGGTGTCGCCGTCGTAGGTGCACGGCGCGAGCCGCGCGAAATCCGCGTTGGTCGCGAGGATCGCGGTGAACGAGCGCAGCTGGTCGACGCCCAGCGCCTTGGTGGGTGCCAGGTACAGCGCCGTCGCGTTGTGATCGTCGAGCAGCGTCTGCAGAACGGGCAGTTGATATGCCAGGGACTTGCCCGACGCGGTGCCGGTGGCGACGACGACGTGGCGCCCGGAGTGCGCATGCTCGGCGGCGTCGATCTGGTGGCGCCACGGACGGTGTAGGCCCAGTTCGGCAAAGGCCGCGACGATGGCCGGGTCGAGCCACTGCGGCCAGTCGGCGAAGCGCGCCTGCGCCGGGGGGATGACCTCGGTGTGGGTGACGGGCGAGGCGTCCGGATCGGTTCCGGCAAGCGCCGCGCGCAGCAGCTCCTCGCCGTACGAGCCGGTCATGGTGTCGGTCTTCCGCCTTTGCTCCGTCATGCCCTCAACCACCCAATCTAGTGGCGACGCCCCCACTGCCCCAATTGCGCGGCTCGCGGTGGTTAAACCCAAACGGGCGTCGAATCGGGTAGTCGGACTATCGCGGCGCGGCCGAACGTGATTGACTTGGGACAGGTCGCACGATTCGGCGGTGTTAGGGGGGAATGTTCCCGCCGGGCGCCGAATCCTGTTGCGAGCGTTGTACTTGGGTTTGGTTCGCGGGTTCTCCGCAGGCTTTCACTCAGAATGGCGGTCGGAACCGGCCGCGTCGAGAGACATCCTCTCGTCGCAATCAGCAATATGTGAAGGAATGCAGTAATGGCACAGGGAACTGTGAAGTGGTTCAACGCGGAAAAGGGCTTCGGCTTCATCGCACCCGACGAGGGAAACGGTGACGTGTTTGTGCACTACTCGGAGATCCAGGGATCCGGTTTCCGCACCCTGGAAGAGAACCAGCGCGTCGAGTTCGAGGTCGGCCAGGGCACCAAGGGCCCGCAGGCCACTGGCGTTCGCGCCGTCTAAAACCTCTTGATGCTCATCCTTCGGGTGAGCACGCAAAGCCCCGTAGTCGGATAGTCCATCCGGCCGCGGGGCTTTGTGCTTTCGCCACTGGTCCCCGACGCCGCGCCTGCTCACCCCGTGCTTCTCGTGCCTGGCGCGGTGCATGGCCTGGAAAACATAGACTCGTGTCATGTCCCAAATGGCGCTGTTCTCATCGGACACCGACGACCCGTCGGTGTCCGATGTGGCCGGTCTGCTCGCGTGCAGCGGCCAGACGGTGCCGATGGCGGGCGGAACACGGGTGTCGGTGGTCGTCGACGCCCAGTGGCGGGCGCGGGCGCTGGCGCAAGAGCTCGAGTTGATCGGTCTGGCCGTGGAGATCGCCCGCTCCGAGGAGGGCTCGCCGGTGGTGCGCACCATGCCGACTCCGTTGCTCGACGATCTGCGGCGACTGTGGTCGTCGGGTGCGGTGAAGGCGGTTCCGCCGGGGTGGACGCCGTCGCCGCGTGCGCTGCGCCAGTGGACGATCGCCGCCGGACGCCGCGACGGCGACAAGTATCTGCTGGGCCTGGACGTCCACGCTCCCGACACCCATCCGGCGCTGGCAACCGCCCTGATGCGCGTCGGCGTCGCACCGATTCTGACGGGTGCCCGCGGGGGTCTTCCGGCGGTGCGGATCGCCGGAAAGCGCCGCGTGACCAGATTCGTGGAAATGGTCGGCGCCCCGCCCGACGAGCCCGATGCGCTCGCCGACTGGCCAATTGTCTGAAGGTCCCGTCGCAGCGCGCTGACCTGCGATGACAGTCCGCACGACACGTCAAGACGGTGCGCCGCGGGCGACCTCCATGTGCAGTGGCCCCCGTATATAAGGTAGAAAGCTCCCAACGGGGTGCACTCGGCGCTCCGTTGGGAACACCGAGGAACACGCGTGGCTAAGACCGATACCGCATTGCCCGGATCGGGTACGACTCGACGGCTCGTGATCGTCGAGTCGCCCACCAAGGCACGCAAGATTGCGGGCTTCCTCGGTGGGGGATACGTCGTCGAATCGTCCCGCGGCCACATCCGCGACTTGCCGCGCGGCGCCGCCGATGTCCCTGCGAAGTACAAGGGCCAGCCGTGGGCGCGCTTGGGTGTGAACGTCGAGGACAACTTCGAGCCGCTCTACGTGGTCTCCGCGGACAAGAAGTCGACGGTCAGCGAACTCAAATCCCTCCTGAAGGAGGTCGACGAGCTCTACCTCGCGACGGACGGTGACCGTGAGGGCGAGGCCATCGCCTGGCACCTCATGGAGATCCTCAAGCCCAAGGTGCCCGTCAAGCGCATGGTGTTCCACGAGATCACCGAGCCCGCCATCCAGGCCGCCGCGGCCAGCCCGCGCGAACTCGACATCGACCTCGTCGACGCGCAGGAGACGCGCCGCATCCTCGACCGCCTCTACGGCTACGAAGTGTCACCGGTGCTGTGGAAGAAGGTCATGCCGAAGCTCTCGGCCGGCCGCGTCCAGTCGGTGGCGACCCGCATCATCGTCGACCGTGAGCGCGAGCGCATGGCCTTCGTCTCGGCCGACTACTGGGACATCGCGGCAACGCTCGATGCGGGTGCCGACGCGACGCCGCGGACCTTCTCGTCGCGGTTGGTGGGTGTCGACGGCCAGCGCGTCGCGGTGGGCCGCGATTTCGGCGCCGACGGTGCGCTACGCAAGGCCGACGGTGTCATCGTGCTCGACGAGTCGCGTGCCCGCGGCCTGGCCGCCGGTCTGCAGAACGCTGCGCTCACCGTCGAGTCGGTGGAGGAGAAGCCCTACACCCGACGGCCCTACGCACCGTTCATGACGTCGACGCTGCAGCAGGAGGCTGGGCGCAAGTTGCGGTTCACCTCCGACCGCACGATGCGGGTGGCGCAGCGGCTGTACGAGAACGGCTACATCACCTACATGCGTACCGACTCGACGACCCTGAGCGAGTCGGCGATCAACGCCGCCCGTGCCCAGGCGCGCGAGCTGTACGGCGAGAACTATGTGCACCCGACGCCGCGCCAGTACACGCGCAAGGTGAAGAACGCGCAGGAGGC
>DLKD01000125.1:14493-14633 GCA_002477755.1 Gordonia sp. UBA7599 | reverse complement strand
GATGAGGTCGGCGCCGGCGTCGCACGCCTGCCGCGCCACCGAGGCCCGCCAGGTATCGACGCTGATCACGACGTCGGGGAACTGTTCGCGCACCCACGCGATCAACGGCACGACCCGTCGCGCTTCGGCATCGGCGTCGA
>DLKD01000125.1:14243-14389 GCA_002477755.1 Gordonia sp. UBA7599 | reverse complement strand
CGCGCTTCGGCATCGGCGTCGACGACCTCACCGGGCCCGGCCTTCACCCCGCCGATGTCGACGATGTCGGCGCCTTCGGCCACGACCTGCTCGACGCGCCGACGCGCGGCGTCGTCGTCGAAGCTGGCGCCCCGGTCGTAGAACGA
>DLKD01000125.1:0-14117 GCA_002477755.1 Gordonia sp. UBA7599 | reverse complement strand
TGCGGTTGACGATCGCCATGACCAGCGCACGGTCGCCGGCGACGGGTCGCCCGCACAACGTCGTCGTGGTCGTCACGCCGTCCACGCTACCGGGCAGCACCCGCGGACCGGTCAGCCGCGGGGCGCGCGGGCCGCGGCGACGTCGGCCGCGTAGTCGTCGTAGGACTCGACGTAGCCGCCCGACCGTCCGGCGAACACGTACAGCGGGTCACTGCCGACCTCGCCGTACCCCTCGTCGCGGAGCTCGACCTTGCGGTTCTTGAACGTGGACGTCGCCTCGACGGCGCCGATGATGCGCACGAACAGCGGCACGGCGTAGGCGGGCAGCGTCGAGTACAGGTGCTCGGCAAGGCCCTTGCCGTCGAAGGCGACACCCTCGGCGAGGGTGACCGCGGCCATCCCGGCCTTGCCGTCGGTCCCGGGCACCGCGACGCCGTAGACGACGGCCTCGTCAACGCCGTCGTGCCCGACCAGTGCCCGCTCCACCTCGGTGGTGGCCACGTTCTCACCCTTCCAGCGGAACGTGTCGCCGAGGCGGTCGACAAAGGCGATGTGGCCCCAGCCGACCTCGCGGACCAGGTCCCCGGAGTTGAACCAGGAGTCGCCGTCTTTGAAGCCGTCGCGGATGATCTTCTTCTCGGTCGCCGCGGAATCGGTGTAGCCGTCCAGTGGCACCCGGCTGCTGATCTCGGAGATCAGCAGGCCCGGCTCGCCCTTGCGCACCGAACGCAGACGCCCCTTCGCGTCGCGGCGCGCCTCGCCGGTCTCCTGGTCGTATTCGACAACCTTGAACGGCAGCGGACAGAAGCCGGCGGTCTTCTCGACGGTGAACACGTTGACGAAGGCCAGGTTCAGCTCGCTGGCACCGTAGAACTCGACGATCCGCTTGATGCCGAAACGCTCGCTGAACTCGTCCCAGATCTCCGGGCGCATGCCGTTGCCCACGGCCAGGCGCACCCCGTGGGAGCGGTCCGTCGGCTTCGGCGGCTGGGCGAGCAGGTAGCGGCACAGCTCGCCGATGTAGCAGAACGCGGTGGCACGGTTGAGAATGATGTCGTCCCAGAACCGCGACGCGGAGAACTGCTTGGCGATGGCCACGCTCGCGCCCGCGGCGAGCACCGAGCCGAGCGAGACCGACAGCGCGTTGTTGTGGTAGAGCGGCAACGGGATGTACATCGTGTCCGAGTGGCGCAGGCGCACGGCCATGCCGCCGATGCCGGCCATGTTGGCCAGCCAGCGGTTGTGGCTCATCACGCTGGCCTTCGGCAGGCCGGTCGTGCCGGAGGTGAAGATGTAGAACGCGTTGGTCGACGCCGGCAGCGTCGCGGTGACGGCCGGGTTCATCGCCGAGCGCCCCGCCGACGCCGCGTCGAACTCGGCATAGTCGTAGACGTGCGGCGGCAGTACCGAGGCCGACATCGACTCGAAGGTCGGCGCGCAATCGGGGTCGCGGACCAGCACCTTGGCGCCCAGCAGCGTCATCGAGTGGTCGGCGATCTCGCCCTGCTGGTTGTAGTTCATCATCCCGGCGGTCGCACCGATCTTGACGGTGGCCAGAGTCAGGTACAGCAGCGTCGGCGAGTTCTTGCCGAGCAGCGCGACGACGTCGCCGACGCCCACGCCGTCCGCGGCGAGCTGTGCCGCATACCGGTTGACGATGGTGTTGGCCTCGCCGTAGGTCGTGGTGGCGCCTTCGAAGCGGACGAACGGCCGCTCCGGGTGCGCCCCGGCGTGGCCCTGGAAGACGCTGCCGATCGTCTTCTTGGCATCAGCGGGCCGGTGGATCAGCCCCGGCGCGTGGCGCAGCATCAGGGGCGCGGACGGGATCATGTCCACCACGCCCTTCGCCAGATCGGTCAACCGGACCTTTTTGGTGGCCGCACCCTTGCTCATTGCCGTCCCCTCTTCGTCGAGTGTCACACAACTCTACTGTCGGGTAACGAGCGTCACGGCATCGGCCACCGATCCGGCGACCAGCAACCGCTCGAGCGCGGCCGGAGAGACGAATCCCTCGGCGTGCAGGGAGTCCAGCCATCGCAGCATCGGTTGGTAGAAGCCGTCCGCATCGAGAAGCACGACCGGCTTGTCGTGCTCCCCCAGGAACCCGCCCGTCCACGTCTCGAACAGCTCCTCGAGCGTGCCGATCCCACCGGGCAGGGTGATGAAACCGTCGGCGCGCGCCTCCATCAGGCGTTTGCGCTCGCGCATGGTCTCGGTGACGATCAGCTCGTCGCTGTCGGTATCGGCGGCCTCCCGATCGACGAGGTGACCCGGGATGATCCCGACGGTCCTCCCGCCCGCGGCGCGGGTGGAGCGTGCCAGCGCGCCCATCATCGATACGTTGCCGCCACCGCTGACCAGGGTGTGCCCGGACGATCCCAGGGCGGTGCCCAGCTCGGCGGCCAGATCCAGGTAACGCGACGGCACGGGGCCCGACGCGCAGTACACGCAGACGGCCGCCACTAGTGGCCCGCCCTGGCCTGCCGAGCCGCTTGAAGGATCGCGACGACCTGCGCGGGGGTGTCGACGACGCTGATCAGGTCGGCGTCGGCGGGGTCGATCATCCCCGCGTCGACGAGGCGGCCGCGGATCCACTGCACCAGCCCGCCCCAGAACTCGGTGCCCACCAGGATGACGGGGAACTGCGTGACCTTGTTCGTCTGGACCAGGGTCAACGCCTCGAACAGTTCGTCGAGGGTGCCGAAGCCACCAGGCAGACAGACGAACGCCTGGGCGTACTTGACGAACATCGTCTTGCGCGCGAAGAAGTACCGGAAATTGACGCCGATATCGATGAACGGGTTGAGGCCCTGCTCGAAGGGCAACTCGATCCCCAGCCCGATCGACCGGGCGCCGGCCTGGCGGGCGCCGCGGTTGACCGATTCCATGCTGCCCGGGCCGCCGCCGGTGATCACCGCGTACCCGGCCTCGCCGATGGCGCGGCCCAGGTCCACGCCCAACTCGTAGGCGGGCGTGCCCAGTCGGGTGCGGGCAGAGCCGAAGACGGTGACGGCGTCTTCGACGTGCAGGAGTGCGTCGAAACCGGCGACGAACTCCGACTGGATCCGCAGAACGCGCCACGAGTCGTCGATCTTGAGCTGATTCAGATCGTCGGTGCTACACGGCGGACGGCGGTTGAGCAGGCGGCGATCCGAGGTCATTTCGAGATCGTCGGGGGCTGCGCGCACCCACGTCGGGCCCTCGTACCGGCCGCAGTCGGCGCCGGGACCCGAGGTCGGCTCGTCGGCGCCGGTCACGACTGCCCTCCCAAGTAGTCGCGCAGTACCCGGTGAACCTCGTGGATCTGGGCCACCGGGACGTGCTCGTCGCGCATGTGCGCGATGCTCGGGTCACCGGGCCCGAAGTTGACCGCGGGTACCCCGCGGGCGGCGAGCCGGGCGACGTCGGTCCAGCCGAACTTGGCGCGGAAGCGCCCGTCGGCGGCGGCCACGAGCTCGGCGGCCGCCGGGTTGGACAGCCCCGGTAGCGCACCGGGCGCCAGGTCGGTGACCTCGACGGCCAGTTCATCTCCACCGGGGGCCGAGGCGATGACCTCACGCACGTACTCGACTGCCTGCTCAGCGCTGCGGTCGGGCGCGAAGCGGAAGTTGACGTCGACACTCGCCTCGTCGGGGACGACGTTGCCGGCCACTCCCCCGGTCACCGCGACGGCCTGCAACCCCTCCCGGTATTCGCAGCCGTCGATGTCGACGCGGCGCGGCTCGTAGGCGGCGAGTGCGCCGAGCAGTCCGCCGAGGCGGTGGATCGCGTTGTCGCCCATCCAGGCCCGCGCGGTGTGCGCCCGGGTGCCGGTGGTGCTCACCCGCACGCGCAGCGTGCCCTGGCAACCGGCTTCGATGAGGCCACCGGTCGGTTCGCCCAGGATGGCGACGTCGGCGTCGAGCCAGTGCGGCATCTCGCGCTCGATGACGCCGAGACCGTTGTACTGGGCAGCGATCTCCTCGCAGTCGTAGAAGACCAGCGTCAGGTCGTGGCGGGGCTGTGGCAGCGTCGCAGCCAGGTGCAGGAAGACGGCGTCGCCCGACTTCATGTCCACGCTGCCGCAGCCGTGGATGATGTCCCCCTCCGGAGCGCTCTCCCAGCGGTGCGGCACGTTGTCGGCGATGGGCACGGTGTCGAGGTGTCCGGCAAGGAGGACGCGGCGCTCCCGGCCAAGGTCGGTCCGGGCCAGCACGCGGTTGCCGTCGCGGACCACCTCGAACCCGTCGGTCTGCTCGCGCAGGGCGGCCTCGACGGCGTCGGCGATAGCGGCCTCGTCGCGCGACTCGCTGCGGATGTCGATGAGCGCCGCGGTGAGCACCGCCGGGTCGGCGCGCAGGTCCAGTGCCATGCGTTTCACCGTACCGGCGACCTCGGTGCCGCCCCGCCTTCGACCCGCGTTAGTGCGCCACCGCGCCAGCGGCACCGACCCCGGTGAGCGAGCGGACCTCCATTTCGGCGTTGACCGTCGGGTCACCGCGCTCCGAGGAGGTGAGGGTGCCGATGATGCCGAGCAGGAATGCCAGCGGGATCGAGACGAGGCCCGGGTTCTGCAACGGGAACCAGTGGAAGTCCACACCGGGGATCATCGACGTCTTGGCGCCCGACACCGCCGGGGAGAAGACGATCAGCACGATCGCCGAGATCAGGCCGCCGTACATGCTCCACAGCGCGCCGCGGGTGTTGAACCGCCGCCAGTACAGCGAGTACAGGATCGTCGGCAGGTTCGCCGACGCGGCGACGGCGAACGCCAGGGCCACCAGGAAGGCGATGTTCTGGCCGTTGGCGAGGATGCCCAGCACGATGCCGAGGATGCCCAGGACGACGACGGTGATCCGCGAGACGCGGACCTGTTCCTCGCTGCTGCAGTAGCCCCGCTTGATGACGCTCGCGTAGATGTCGTGGGCGAACGACGCCGACGCGGTGATCGCCAAGCCGGCGACGACGGCGAGGATCGTCGCGAAGGCAACGGCGGAGATCACGCCGAGCAGAATCGTGCCGCCCAGTTCCAGGGCCAGCAGCGGCGCGGCGGCGTTCTCCTTGCCCGCCGCGGCGAGGATCTTGTCGGGTCCGACGATGGCCGCGGCGCCGTAGCCCAGGACCAGTGTGAACAGGTAGAAGGCACCGATCAGGCTGATCGCCCAGACCACCGAGCGCCGCGCCTCCTTGGCGGTCGGCACGGTGTAGAAGCGCATCAACACGTGCGGCAGGCCGGCGGTGCCCAGGACCAGGGCGATCGCCAGGGACAGGAAGTCGATCTTCGTCGTCGTCGAACCGCCGTACTTCGCCCCCGGCGCCAGGACGTCACGGGCGGCGACCGCCGGGTCGCTTGACGTCGCGATCTTGCTCTGCGCCTGGCCGAGCAGGTCGGAGACGTTCAGCCCGACTTTGGCGAGCACCATGATCGTCATCAGTGCCGCGCCCGCGATGAGCAGGACGGCCTTGATGATCTGCACCCACGTGGTGCCCTTCATGCCGCCGATGAGGACGTAGATGATCATCAGAACGCCGACGACGACGATCACGATCGACTGTCCGGCGCGCGAGGAGATGTCGAGCAGCAGTGCCACCAGGCCACCGGCGCCGGCCATCTGCGCCAACAGGTAGAACAGCGAGACCGTCAGCGTCGAGATGGCCGCCGCGGTGCGGACGGGCCGCTCGTTGAGTCGGAAGCTCAGGACGTCGGCCATGGTGAACCGGCCGGTGTTGCGCAGCAATTCGGCGACGAGCAGCAGGGCGACGAGCCAGGCGACCAAAAAGCCGATCGAGTACAGGAAGCCGTCGTAGCCGTAGACGGCGATCGCCCCGGCGATACCGAGGAAGCTCGCGGCCGACAGGTAGTCGCCGGCGATCGCAATGCCGTTCTGCGGGCCGGAGAACGAGCTGCCGCCGGTGAAGAACTGCGATGCGGTCTTGTTGTTGCCGCTGACCCGGATCACGACGGTGAGCGTGACGGCGACAAAGGCGGTGAAGATGATGATGTTGACGACCGGGTTGCCCACGCCCGATGCCGCGAGGTACGTCGTCATTTCGTGCGTGGTCATTTCGCGGCTCCGTCCAGGTAGACACCATCGGCGAAGTTCTTCCGGACCACCTCGGCGGCCGGATCGAGTTTGTCACTGGCGAAGCGGATGTAGAGCGCGGTGATCGCGAACGTGGTGACGAACTGCAGGAGTCCGAGGATGAGGCCGACGTTGATGTTGCCCCAGACCGGCTTACCCATGAAGTCGTGCGCGAAAGCCCCGAGCAGCGCATAAATCGCGTACCAGATGAGGAAGAAGGCAGTCATCGGAAAAACGAAGCGCCGCAACGTCTTCCACAGGTTGGCGAACTCCGGGCTGGCTTCGGCCGCCACGAACTCGGCGCCCGAGGGCACCGCGCCCCCAGGGGTGTCGTCGGAATCGTTCACGCCAATCCTCCTGATCACGGCGGGGTGAGACGTAGCTCACATTGGGGTTCTCATAGCGAACGTAGCAGGACAAATCGCCCACCGCGCGCCGGGTAAGATTTCCGACCGTGAGCAATCAAGGAGCATTCGCAGTCGGCATCGCCACCATCGTCAACGAGGGGGACGGGGCCGGTTCCGTGTTGGACACCTGGTACCCCGGTCCCGAGCTCGGCATCGTCTCGTCGTCGGGCACCAAGGTGCTCGCCGACGCCGACGTCCCGCCCGAATTGGCGCCCCTGGTCGGCGTCGACGCCGACCGCGGCGTGCGCACCGTCGCAGTGCGCACCACCATCGTCGACCTGTCGTCCGCGCCGACCGACGCCCACGACGTCTATCTGCGGCTGCACCTGCTCTCGCACTGCCTGGTGGCCCCGCACGAGATCAATCTCGACGGCCAGTTCGGCATCTTGAGCAATGTCGTGTGGACGAACTTCGGCCCGTGTGCGGTCGACGGCTTCGAGGCCGTCCGCGCCCGGCTGCGCGCCCGCGGCAACGTCACGGTGCTCTCGATCGATAAGTTCCCCCGCATGGTCGACTACGTCATCCCGCCCGGCGTCCGGATCGGCGATGCGAGCCGGGTGCGTCTGGGCGCCCACCTCGCGCAGGGCACGACCGTCATGCACGAGGGCTTCGTGAACTTCAACGCCGGCACCCTGGGCAACTCGATGGTCGAGGGCCGCATCTCCGCGGGCGTCGTCGTCGGCGAGGGCTCCGACATCGGTGGCGGCGCGTCGACGATGGGCACGCTCTCGGGCGGCGGCAAGGAGATCATCACCCTCGGCAAGCGCTGCCTGCTCGGCGCGAACTCCGGGTGCGGCATCCCGCTGGGCGATGACTGCGTCATCGAGGCGGGCCTCTACATCACCGCCGGTACCAAGGTCGTGGGCCCCGACGGCACCGAGGTCAAGGCGCGCGACCTGGCCGGCCAGAGCAACATCCTGTTCCGCCGCAACAGCACCACCGGCGTGGTCGAGGTCGTGCCGTGGAAGGGCGACGGCATCGCCCTCAACGCGGCGCTGCACAAGAACGACTGAGCCGCGTAGCGTCGGTGGGGTGGACGAGCAGCGCTGGACCCGCACCGACGAATACCTGACCCGCACCGTCGCCGACGACGCGGCCGATTTCGACTTCATCCGGACCGCCCAGAGCCAGGGCGGCCTGCCCGACATCGCCGTGTCGCCCAACGAGGGCAAGTTCCTCTACCTCCTGACGCAGATCGCGGGGGCCCGTCGGGTGCTGGAGATCGGCACGCTCGCCGGCTACAGCACCGCGTGGCTGGCCAAAGCCGTCGGCGGCGACGGTCTGGTAGTGACCCTCGAACACGAACAGACGCACGCCGACGTGGCGACGGCATCCCTACAACGGGCCGGTCTGGACGCCCGCGTGGAGGTTCTCGTCGGCGCTGCGCTGGACACGCTGCCCACGCTGTCGGGCCCATTCGACCTCGTCTTCATCGACGCCGACAAGTCCAACAACCCCGCCTATCTCGAGTGGGCGCTGCGTCTGGGCCGGGCGGGCACGGTGATCGTCGTCGACAACGTGGTGCGCCGCATCGGCGAGGACGGCCCCGACGGGGACGGCACCCGGGGTGCGCTGGAGATGCTCGGTCGCGATCCGCGCCTGGATGCCACCGCGATCCAGACCGTCGGGATCAAGGGCTGGGACGGGTTCGCCCTCGCGCGGATACGCGCCTGACCGGCTCCGCGCGGATACGCTAGCCGGCCAACCGCCGCGCGGCGTCGCCGATCTGCTCGTCGGAGGCGGTCAACGCGATGCGCACGTGCGTCGCGCCCGCGGGCCCGTAGAAGTCGCCCGGGGCGGTGAGGATGCCCCGCTGCGCCAACCAGTGGTGGGTGACCCGGGCATCCTCGTCGCGGGTGGCCCACAGGTACAGACCGGCCTGTGAGTCATCGACGCGCAGGCCCGCGGCGACAACGGCGGGTTTGAGCACCTCGCGGCGAGCCCGGTACCGCTGCGCCTGCTCGTCGACGTGGCGGTCGTCGGTCAGGGCTGCGGTCATCGCCGCCTGAACCGGGAACGGGACCATCAAGCCGGAGTGCTTGCGCACAGTCAGGAGTTCGGCGACCAGGTCGGCGTCACCGGCTAAGAACCCCGCCCGGTAGGACGCCAGGTTGGACGTCTTCGAGAGCGAGTGCACCGCGATCAGGCCGGTGACGTCGCCGTCGCACACGCGCGGGTCGAGGACCGAGACGGGCTCCGCTTCCCACGCGAGGCCCAGGTAGCACTCGTCGGACACGACGATCGCGCCCCGCTCGCGCGCCCACGCAACGGCGGCGCGCATCAGCTCGACACCCATCACCGCACCGGTCGGGTTCGACGGCGAGTTGAGGAACACCAGCGTCGGGGCCGAGCCCGGCACTGTTCCCGATTCGTCGGCGCGCACCGGCTGTGCACCGGCCAGGATCGCGCTCACCTCGTACGTCGGGTAGGCGACCTGTGGGATGACCACAAGATCGCCGCCACCAAGGCCCAGTGTCGAACAGATCCCGGCGATGGCCTCCTTGGTCCCGATGACGGGCAGGATCTGTCCGTCGCCAAGCGAGACGGTGCCGTGGCGACGCACCAGTGCGTCTGCGGCCGCGTCGCGCAGTTCCCGCGTGCCGATCGTCGTCGGGTAGCCGGGGAATCCGCTCGCCGCCGACAGCGCGTCACGGATCAGCGGGTCGACCGCGTCCACCGGAGTGCCCACCGAAAGGTCGATGAGCCCGTCGGGATGGGCGGCCGCCGTCGCGCGCGCGCCCGCGATCGTGTCCCACGGGAAGTCCGGCAGGGCCGCACTGACCCGACGTCGGCCCACCCGGGCCTCAGTCCTCGCCCATGGGCGGGAGGCCCTTGATGAACGGCGGGTCGTAGTCGGTCTTACCGACCTTCGACGCACCGCCGGGCGAGCCGAGATCGTCGAAGAAGTCGACATTGGCCGCGGTGTAGGGCTCCCACTCGTCGGGTACGTCATCCTCGTAGAAGATGGCCTCCACCGGGCACACCGGTTCGCAGGCACCGCAGTCGACGCACTCGTCGGGCTGGATGTAGAGCATCCGGCCGCCCTCGTAGATGCAATCGACCGGGCACTCCTCGACACAAGCCTTGTCCAGGACGTCCACACAGGGCTCGGCGATGATGTAGGTCACCACGGTCTCCTTACGCCGTCGGCCCCGAAGAAGCCGGAAATGATCATTCCGCGCCGTCGGCGATGGGCTGGGCCGTGGCACGGTGCACTGCTGAAGTCTTCAACCCCAGATTATCTGTCATAGACCAGGACAGGCGAAATCGGGGCTCGACCGGCATGACGCGCGTCACTCCCGGCCGTATCGACGCGGCCGTACTCGGTGGTCCGCTGGCGAGCGGGGCGTCCGATCCCCGCCGCCATCGCATGCAGCTCGGCCACGGTCTTCTCCGAGCCGTGCATCGACCCCGCCATGCGCGAGATGGTCTCCTCCATCAACGTGCCACCCAGGTCGTTGGCACCGCCGTTGAGCATCGCCTGGGTACCGGCGGTGCCCAGCTTCACCCAACTGGTCTGGATGTTGGGGATGCGCCCATGCAGCATCACGCGGGCCAGCGCGTGCACCGCCCGGTTGTCGCGGCGGGTCGGCCCGGGACGGGCGGCGCCGGCCAGGTACAGCGGCGAACTCTGGTGCACGAACGGCAACGGCACGAACTCGGTGAACCCGCCGGTGTCGTCCTGGATGGACCGCAGGATGTTGAGGTGGGCCACCCAGTGCCGCGGGGCGTCGACGTGGCCGTACATCATCGTCGAACTCGACCGCAGCCCTACGCGATGGGCGGTACTGACGACGTCGATCCACGTGGCGGTTGGGAGCTTGCCCTTCGTCAGGACCCAGCGCACCTCGTCGTCGAGGATCTCCGCCGCCGTACCGGGGATGGTGTCCAGCCCGGCTTCGCGCAACGCGACGAGCCAGTCGCGGACCGATTCGCCGCCGCGCGAGGCGCCGTTGACGATCTCCATCGGGCTGAAGGCATGCACGTGCATCGACGGCACACGAGCCTTCACCGCCCGCACCAGGTCGGCGTAGCCGGTGACCGGCAGCTCCGGGTCGATGCCGCCCTGCATACACACCTCGGTGGCTCCGGCGACGTGGGCCTCCCAGGCCCGATCGGCGACCTCCTCGGCGGAGAGGGTGAAGGCGTCGGCGTCGCCCTTGCGCTGCGCGAAGGCGCAGAACCGGCAGCCCGTGTAGCAGATATTGGTGAAGTTGATGTTCCGGTTGACGACGTAGGTGACGTCTGGCCCGACGACGTCGGCGCGGATCGAATCGGCCAGGGCGACCAGCGCCTCCAGGTCGTCACCGTCGGCCGTCGCCAACGCCAGATAGTCGTCGTCGCTGCAGCCCGCAGGGTCGGCTTCGGCATGCCGCAACGCGGCGGCGACCTCGGCGGTGAGCCGACTCGGCGCACCGGATTCGGCGCCGGCCAGCGCGGCGACCTGCTCGCGGACGGTCTCCCAATCACCGAACGCCGAGCCCAGGTCGCTGCGCGTCTCCGTGTGGCGGCCGACGACGTCGATCTCGGTGTTCAAGTCGATGCGCCCCGACGAGTCCCACTCCTCGTCGGGTTCCTGCCAGGGGCGCCCGACGGGCATCGCGCCGTCGGCGGCCAGCCCGGTCACCGGATCGGCGAGCGCGCGCACGTGCCCGGCGACGCGCGGATCAATCCACGGCGATCCGGCCAGCACGTAGGGTGGTTGCGCCGTGAGCCGCTCGGTCAGCGTGAAGCCGCTGGCGGCGGTGATGTCGGCGAGCGCATCGAGGTTCGGCCAGGGCCGTTCGGGATTGACGTGGTCGGGGGTCAGCGGTGACACCCCGCCCCAGTCGTCGATCCCGGCCGCGATCAGCGCCGCGCACTCCTGCGCGTCGACGAGGTTGGGCGGTGCCTGCACGCGCATCGCCGGCCCCAGCAGTAGCCGCGCGACCGCGATCGCGGCCCGGTACTCGGACAGATCGGTGTCGGGCACCGCGCGCATCGCCGTGTCCGGCTTGGCGCGGAAGTTCTGCACGATGACTTCCTGGATGTGCCCGTATGCCTTGTGGCTGGCACGGATGGCCATGATCGACTCGGCGCGCTCGAGTCGGGTCTCCCCGATCCCGACGAGGATCCCGGTGGTGAACGGTACCGACAGTCGGCCCGCGTCGGTCAGCACAGCCAAGCGCACCGCGGGGTCCTTGTCGGGGCTGCCGTAGTGCGGCTGCCCCTTCTCGGTGAACAGGCGGCTCGACGTCGTCTCCAGCATCATGCCCATCGACGGTGCGACGGGCTTGAGACGCGAGATCTCCTCCCACGACATCACGCCGGGGTTCAGGTGCGGGAGTAGACCGGTCTCCTCCAGCACCCGGATGGCGGCGGCCCGCACGTACTGCAGAGTCGAGTCGTAGCCGCGCTCGTCGAGCCACTGCGCGGCCTGCGGCCAGCGGTCCTCGGGTCGGTCGCCCAGGGTGAACAGTGCCTCTTTGCAGCCGAGCGCCGCGCCGGCGCGGGCGATGTCGAGGACCTCGTCGATCTCGAGGAACATCCCCTTGCCCTCCGCGGCCAGTTTGCCCGGCACGGTGACGAACGTGCAGTAGTGGCAGCGATCGCGGCACAGGTGCGTCAGCGGGATGAAAACTTTGCGCGAGTACGTGATCTGCCCGTCGCGACCGGCGGCGGCCAGGCCGGCGTCGCGCACGCGGGCGGCGCTGGCGGTCAGGTCGTCGAGGTCGTCACCGGTTGCCGCGAGCAGCACCGCCGCCTCGTCGACATTGAGGGTCGCACCGTCTCGCGCACGGCGCAGGGCCCGGCGCATCGCCGCCTCGGAAGGGCGTTCATCGCTCACCCTGCCGATACTAGCCGCGCTGCGCCTGCTCGATCCGACGCCGGGTGCCCGCCGCCCAGACGAGCGCCGCCGGACCAGCGATCCCGGCGACGATGAGCGCGGCGACGCGCCAGTCCGAGACGAACAACACGTCTCCGCCGGGTCCGGTGCCGACGGCCACCAGCACGACGATTCCCCACCCAATGACCGGCAACCAGTTCCACGGCGAGTCGGCGAAACCCGACGCCAACCACACGAGCAGCGCGTTGCCGATCGCTGCGACGGCGATGCCGATCGGTGCGGCGGCGGTCCCGACGTGCTGGTTGAGCGCGGCGACCGAAGCGATCCCGACGATCAGCCCGTCGACGAACAGAAGCACCAGAAGTGCGATGTCGACGGCGCCCACGCCACGACGGTTCATCAGACCCCCTCGAAGAGATCGGTCTCGTGGTGCGCAGGCGAGGCGCCCGCGTCGACGCGTCGGTAGTGCTCGACCGGTCCCACCGGAGCCAGGATGTTGTTCGACAGTGCGTACTCGGTCTGCGACGGCGCAACGGTCACCTGAGTGGCATGGGCGGCCAGAGCTGCAACCTTGCGGTCGAGCACGTCCCTGACGTCGATTGCCGCGGTGATCTCGTCGTCGGGATAGCTGGGCAACTCACCCGGCCCGGGCATGCGCCAGCCCGGCGGCACACGACCGGCGGCCGCGGCGAGGCCCGCCTCGAGCGCCGAACGCTGCGTCACCGACTCATACACCTTGATCGGGTGCCCGGTCTTGTCGGTGTAGCGCGCTACCGCCGCGGCGCACACCTCGTGCACGCGACGGTGGTCGGGATGTCCGTAGGTGCCCGCCTCGTCGTAGGTGACCACGACCTGAGGGTCGAGCGCGGCCAACTCCACCAGCAGCGCGTCGACGAGGTCGTCGTGCGGCGCGCCCACCAGTGCCCGCGGGTGCTGCGCCGACGGTGATCCGGCCATTCCCGAGTCACGCCACCGGCCCGCCCCGCCGAGGAAGCGCGGGGCCAGCGGCGCGGCCTGGTCCGGGCTCAGCGCTGCCAGCGCGGCGGCGAGCTCGCCGATCCGGAATCCGCCGAGCTGGTCGGCGCCGCCGTCGGCGACCAGTAAGGCCCACCGCTCCCCGATGACCTCGCCCTCCTCGCCGAGGGTGAAGGTCACCACGACGACCTCGACGCCGGCGGCGAGATAGTGGGCGATCGTGCCGCCGGTCATCAGCGACTCGTCGTCGGGATGCGCATGGACCAGCAGGAGCCGGCGCGCCGCGCGCGGTTCGGTCATTGCGGCAGCGCCCACCGCGCGGCACCGGCGAAGATCGATGTCTGGACCGGCCCGGTGAGCGGGACGCCGAACACCTCGTCGGTGACGACGACCAGCGCCGCATCCTGGTAGATCGGCAGGTAGATCGCGGCCTGGGCCAGCAGGCCCTCGGCCTCGTCGAGCAGCGGGTCGGGGTCGGGCGCCGACAGCGCTTGCCGGGCCAGGGTGATCAGTTCCGCATCGCACAGGCCCGAGATGTTGCTGATGAAGCCCGACTCATCGGTGCCACCGGGCCCCGGCTTCTTCTCCTGCTCCCCTGTCTTCGGCTGGTCGCAGTCGACCAGAGACGCCAGCGCAGTGGCTGGCGCGATGCTGCCGTCGGACCAGCCGACCACCAGGTCGACCCGTGAACCGGTGAGTGCCGAGGAGTACAACTCGCTGTTGGGCAGCCGCACCACGGTGCCGAGCACGCCCGCATTGCGCAGCTGGTCGGTGATCGCGGCGGCCGCTGCCACCGCGCGCGGGTCGGTCGACACCGCACCCACGCGCACCTCCAGCTGCTTGCCG
>DLKD01000129.1 GCA_002477755.1 Gordonia sp. UBA7599 | reverse complement strand
CAGACGGATGTTGGCGAAGGTGCCGCGGATCATTACCTCGTGGTTGCCGCGACGGCTGCCCAGCGAGTTGTAGTCCTTGCGGGCGACACCGTGCGAGTCGAGGTACTGCGCGGCCGGGGTGCCCGGCTTGATCGGGCCGGCCGGGCTGATGTGGTCGGTGGTCACCGAGTCACCCAGTAGGGCCAGCACACGCGCACCCTTGATGTCGGATACCGGCGACGGTTCCAGCGCCATACCGTCGAAGTAGGGCGCCTTGCGGACGTAGGTGGACTTGTCGTCCCACGCGAAGGTGTCACCGTCGGGGGTCGACAGGTTCTGCCAGCGCTCGTCGCCCTTGAACACGTCGGCGTAGGACTTGCGGAACATGTCCTCGTTGATCGCCGCCTTGATCGTGTCGTCGATCTCCTGCGCCGACGGCCAGATGTCCTTCAGGAAGACGTCGTTGCCGTCGGTGTCCTGGCCGAGCGGCTGGGACTCGAAGTCGAAGTCCATCGTCCCGGCGAGTGCGTAGGCGATGACCAGCGGCGGGCTCGCCAGGTAGTTCATCTTGACGTCGGGGGAGATGCGGCCCTCGAAGTTGCGGTTGCCCGAGAGCACGGCGGTCACGGACAGGTCGTTCTCGTTGACGGCCTTGCTGATGACGTCGGGCAGCGGCCCGGTGTTGCCGATACAGGTCGTGCAGCCGTAACCGCCGAGATAGAAGCCGAGCTTCTCCAGGTACGGCCACAGGCCGGCCTTCTCGTAGTAGTCGGAGACGACCTGCGAACCCGGTGCCATGTTGGTCTTAACCCACGGCTTGGAGGCGAGGCCCTTGTTGACCGCGTTGCGGGCGAGCAGGCCTGCGCCGATCATCACCGACGGGTTGGAGGTGTTGGTGCATGAGGTGATGCCTGCGACGGCCACGGCGCCGTGGTCGAGGACGAAGTCCCCGTACTCGGGCGAGGACACGTGGACCGGCTTGCTCGGACGGCCCTCCGCGCCGTTGGCGGCGGACTGCACGTTCACCGCGCCGTCGTCGGCGAACGAGAGCGCAGCCGGGTCGGAGGCCGGGAACGATTCCTCGACGGCCTCGTCGAGGGAGGTGTGCTCGGCGGGGTGCTGCTCCTCGACGTAGTTGTGGATGTCCTTGCGGAAGGCGACCTTCGACTCCGACAGGAGGATGCGGTCCTGCGGGCGCTTCGGGCCGGCGATCGACGGGACGACCGTGCTCAGATCGAGCTCGAGGTGTTCGGAGAACTCCGGCTCGCGCTCGGGGTTGTGCCACATGCCCTGTTCCTTGGCGTAGGCCTCGACGAGAGCGAGCTCCTCGTCGGTGCGGCCGGTCAGGCGCAGGTAGTTGATCGTCTCGCCGTCGATCGGGAAGATCGCACAGGTCGAGCCGAACTCGGGGCTCATGTTGCCCAGGGTGGCGCGGTTGGCGAGCGGCACCTCGGCCACGCCGCGGCCGTAGAACTCGACGAACTTGCCGACCACACCGTGCTGGCGGAGCATGTCGGTCACGGTCAGCACGACGTCGGTGGCGGTCACGCCCGGCTGGATCTCGCCGGTCAGCTTGAAGCCCACGACGCGCGGGATCAGCATGGAGACGGGCTGGCCCAGCATGGCGGCCTCGGCCTCGATACCGCCGACGCCCCAGCCCAGAACGCCCAGGCCGTTCTCCATGGTGGTGTGCGAGTCGGTGCCGACGCAGGTGTCCGGGTAGGCCTGGCCGTTGCGGGTCATGACGACGCGGGCGAGGTACTCGATATTGACCTGGTGGACGATGCCGGTACCCGGCGGGACGACCTTGAAGTCGTCGAACGCGCCCTGGCCCCAACGCAGGAACTGGTAGCGCTCGGAGTTGCGCTCGTACTCGAGCTCCACGTTCTTCTCGAAGGCGTCGGCACGGCCGAAGACATCGAGGATCACCGAGTGGTCGATCACCATCTCGGCCGGGGAGAGTGGGTTGACCTTGTTCGGGTCGCCGCCGAGGGCGGCCACGGCCTCACGCATGGTGGCGAGGTCGACGACGCACGGCACGCCGGTGAAGTCCTGCATGAGGACGCGTGCGGGCGTGAACTGGATTTCGATGCTCGGATCGGCATTGGGGTCCCAGTTGCCGAGAGCCTCGATGTGCTCGGTGGTGATGTTGGCGCCGTCTTCGGTACGCAGCAGGTTCTCGGCGAGCACCTTGAGCGAGTAGGGGAGCCGATCGGTGCCCTTCACGGTGTTGATGCGGAAGATCTCGTACGACTTGTCGCCCACCTCGAGGGTGCCGCGGGCGCCGAATGAATCAATACTCACTGGATACATCTCCTCTTATCTCCTCGGTGTGCTGACGGGGCTCGAATCAGCACTTTCCGACGGGGCTGTGTCGGGTAGTCCGGGTCTGCTGCGCCGACTGCTCGGCGCGACTCCTTCACTCTAACAGTACGGGCGTACTGTTACCAGAGCGGGGTGTCGCGGTGTTGCGCGTCCGGTGCAGATCCATTGTGTCGTACTCTTGCGCAGCAAGACGGCCGACTGAGAAAGGCGTGTGCGATGAGTCCCGAACCGACTCCCGCGGTCCCGACGATTCCGTACGGTGCGAGCGTTCCGGACAACATCGACGTGAACGCGATCGTGACCGCAGTGAAGAGTCAGGGCGTCTACGGCCCGGCCGAGCAGGTGCCGGCACTCAAGGCGGTGGCCGCGGATGCGGCGGGGAAAGGCCACGACATCAAGATCGTCGTGCTGACCGGGTACCAGCCGAAGTTCACCTACTACCGCGACATCGCACTGACCGTCCAGCAGCAGACCGGCGGCACGGTGATCGTACTGGGCCCGGACTCCCTCGGCAGCGCGGGCCCGGAGTTCCCCCGGGTCGTCCAGGAGTCCGCGTCGCAGAATCTCACACTGTCCGATCCGCCGGGTGCGGCACGACAAATGGTCGATCAGCTGACCGCGCCGCAGACCGATTGGACCCTGCTGACCATCGTGCTCACGCTGTTCGTGCTTGCCGCTGCCGTCGGCGCGCGCCTATTCAGCCGACGCCGCGGTGCCCATGCAGTGGCCGGGCAGGCCCCGGTCACGGAGGGGACGGAGCCGTCGTCGGTGGCCGAATCCGATGTGGCGGCCGGGACTTCTGACGATCTCGCCGATGCCGGTGATCGGGCCTCGTCCGACGGCTGAGTGGGACCTGGTACGGATGTTGCCAAAGTGATACATCGCAACATTTGTCCGCTTTTGCGCTGATCACAGCATCGCCGCAGGTAATCACACATTTGTAATTCGTGTTTCGGGTGTTTCCCACGCTTACTGATGTGACGTACGGTGCAGTTGTCACAGGCGAGTCTGCTGTGACGTGTGATGTACACCTCGCGAAATTGAGGAGCAAGGGCGTTGAGGCGAACCCAGGAGAACAGGGCCACCCGGACGGGCAGCGGGCTGACCGCGATGCTTCGCGGCGGGGTGCTGGTGACCGCGGTCGCCCTGTCGACGCTGGTCGCCGGCGCTGCGGGAGCTGCGCCGACCGACCAGAAGGCGGCGAAGGTCTCGCGACTGGTCAACCAGATCGCGACCGTCGACCAAAATCTGACCGACCTTGACAACACACTGGCCGTCAAGCGGGAAGCGGTGAACCGCGCGCTTGTCGATTTCCAGAACTCCATTGTCGCCGAGCGGCTCGCTGCCGTCGCAGCCCAGGGCGCCCGCACCTCTCTCGTGGCCGCCGACCGTCGTCTGGCAAAGGCGCAGAAGTCGTTCGACGCATACGCCGCCAGCGCGTACCGCCGGGGACCGGCCGGCACGATGCGCGACTACATCTCCTCCGACGACCCGCAGAAGGTGCTCGACCAGGTCGGCGTTCTCGACCGCGTCAGCGCGCAGCAGCGTCGGACCATCGAGCAGCTCAAAATCGCCCGCAACCAAAAGGCGAACCGCGCTGCGGCCGCCGAGGCTTCGCGCCTGCAGGCCTCCTCAGCCGTCCGCAGCGCTGCCAGCCGGCGCGGCGAGGCGATCTCCGCGGTGAAGACCGCCCAACAGGCCATGGCCGACCAGCAGCGGCAGAAGGCCGCGCTGCTCACCAAGCGGGCCCAGTCGCAGAACAAGCTCAACAAGCTGCGTGGGGTGAACACGCAGGTCGCCGCACCGGTGATCCCGGGATTGAGTGCTTTCACCGATGGGCCAGACGTCACCGACGCCGCGATGGCTGCTGCGGCCGCGGCGGCGAAGATCGCCGTCGACATCGCGCAGAAGACCCTCGCCGCCGTGATCGGCTCGCAGCAGATCCCGCAGTCCAAGCTGTTCGACGAGCTGGGCCTCAGCGGTAGCGACGTGACGAGCAGCAGCGGCGACAACGGCTCGCTATCACGACTCTCCAGCGGATCCCTGGGCGCCCTGTTCGGTAGCGCGGGCAGCTTCGGCGGCGGCGGTGCGGTCCGACCCGGTCTTCGCGGTTCGCAAGCCGTCGAGCTGGTCATCAACCGTGGGATGTCGCAACTGAACAAGCCCTATGCATGGGGCGGCGGCGATGCCAACGGCCCGACGAAGGGTATTCGCGACGGCGGTGTGGCCGACGCGCACGGCGACTACAACAAGATCGGGTTCGACTGCTCCGGCCTGATGATCTACGCGTTCGCCGGTATCGGCTACGACCTGCCGCACTACACCGGCTACCAGTACACGTCGGGCCCCCGCGTGCCGATCGCCATGATGCAGCGCGGCGACATGATCTTCTGGGGCGCCAACGCCAGCCAGCATGTCGCGCTCTACCTGGGCGACAACAAGATGCTGGAGGCCCCGCAGTCCGGCGACGTCGTGAAGGTCTCGCCGGTGCGCATGGGCGGCACGATGCCCATGGTCGTGCGGCTCTGGTAGTCCGGCACCGCTGATCGAGCGCGCACCCCGGCGGACGCGCCCGGCCGTCGCGTTATCGCCTAACCACGACCTCGCCGCTAGGCTGGGACGGAACGTTTCATCAACCACTTTCCGTCCGGCCGTGCGGTCAGGCGCGGACACCGACGACAGGAGTTGGGCTTTGACGTCGCAGCCCGGCAACGGCCAACAGTCCTCCGCAGCGGTCAGCGAAGCCGACTCGAAGCTGATCGAGAAGGCCATCTACGAGGTCAAGCGGGTGATCGTCGGCCAGGACCAGCTCGTCGAGCGCATCCTGGTCGGACTCCTCGCCCGCGGCCACATCCTGCTTGAGGGTGTTCCCGGCGTCGCGAAGACGCTGGCCGTCGAGACTTTCGCGACGGTCGTCGGCGGCTCCTTCTCGCGCGTGCAGTTCACCCCCGACCTCGTGCCCACCGACCTCATCGGCACCCGCATCTACCGGCAGGGCCGTGAGGAGTTCGACACTGAACTCGGCCCGGTGGTGGCGAACTTCCTGCTCGCCGATGAGATCAACCGCGCGCCCGCAAAGGTGCAGTCGGCGCTGCTGGAGGTCATGGCCGAGCGTCAGGTGTCGATCGGCGGCGTGACCTACCCAATGCCCAAGCCGTTCCTGGTGATGGCGACGCAGAACCCGATCGAGAACGAGGGCGTCTACCCGCTGCCCGAGGCGCAGCGCGACCGCTTCCTGTTCAAAGTCCTCGTCGACTACCCGTCGGTCGAGGAGGAGCGCGAGATCGTGTACCGGATGGGCAACGTCCCGCCGACGGCCTCGCAGGTCCTCGATCCCGAGGCGATGATCCGTCTGCAGGATGCGGCCGCCAATGTGTTCGTCCACCACGCACTCGTCGACTACGTCGTGCGGTTGATCAACGCGACCCGCCGCCCTGGCGACCTGGGGATGACCGAGGTGGCCTCGTGGCTCGCTTACGGCGCATCGCCGCGCGCCACCTTGGGGATCATTGCCGCCGCGCGAGCACTGGCCCTGGTCCGTGGCCGCGATTACGTCGTACCCAACGACATCGTGGAGATCGCGCCTGACGTCCTGCGCCACCGACTGGTCCTGACCTACGACGCGCTGGCCGACTCCGTCGACGCCGACGACGTCATCGTGCGCGTCCTGCAGACCGTCGGCCTCCCGCAGGTCGTCGCCGCGCCTGCCGCTCCGAACGGCGGCCCGCCGCCTGGCGCGCCGGGCCAGATCCCGGCGATCCCGAACCCGCCGGCGGGCCAAGCCGCACCGCCGAACAATGTCCGGCATGCCGGGCAGTAACACCCCGCTGCCGTCCTTCGACGACGGGCTCCTGAAGGACCCGGCGCTGACGGCGGCCCTGCGCAACCTCGAACTCACCGTCCGGCGCAAGCTCGACGGGGTCCTGCAGGGCGCCCACCTCGGGCTGATCCCCGGGCCGGGCTCCGAGCCGGGGGAGGCGCGCGCCTACCAGCCGGGTGATGACATCCGACGGATGGAATGGGCGGTCACCGCCCGCACGACCGTGCCGCATGTCCGGCAGATGATTGCCGATCGCGAGCTGGAGACCTGGCTGGTCGTCGACGTCTCCGGCAGTCTCGACTTCGGCACCGTCGGCCACAGCAAGCGCGACCTGGCGGTCGCCGCGGCCGCGATCATCGTGCACCTCACCGCGGGCGGCGGGAACCGGATCGGTGCCGTCATCGTCACCGGCGACGAGATCGTGCGGATCCCGGCCCGGGGTGGGCGCGCGCATGCGCAGAACCTATTGAAGAAGATCGCCACCACCCATCGCAGCTCGCCGACGGTGCGCGGCGACCTCCGCGACGGCATCGAGGCGCTGCGTCGTCCGGAACGCCGTCGCGGCCTGGCCGTCGTGATCAGCGATTTCCTCGGCCCGATCGATTGGGATCGGCCGCTGCGCGCCATCGGTGCCCACCATGAGCTGCTCGCGATTGAGGTGCTCGATCCGCGCGACCTCGAACTGCCCGCCATCGGCGACGTGCGACTCGCCGACGCCGAATCGGGGGAGATCCACGACGTGGTGATCACCGAGCAGGTCCGCATCGACTTCGCCGCGGCTGCCGCGGCACACCAGCAGCAGGTGCACCGGACGATCCGGGCCTGCGGGGGGCCGGTGATGACCCTGCGCACCGACCGGGACTGGGTCGCCGACACGGTGCGGTTCATCGGCGGGCGCCGCCGCGGTCTTGCGGCGGGGGTGGGCTGATGCTGGCGAACCCCTGGTGGCTGCTGGGACTGTTCGTGGTGGCCGCGCTGGTCGGGCTGTACGTCTACATCCAGCGCCGGCGCACCTCGCGGGCGATGAAGTTCGCCAACCTCGAGATCCTCAAGTCGGTCACGCCCAAGCGGACCGATCGATTCCGCCACGTGCCCTTCGCGGTGCTCGCCGTCGCGCTGGTGTTGCTGACGATCGCCCTGGCCGGGCCCCAGTCCGACCGCAAAGTGCCGCGCAACAAGGCCACGGTCATGCTGGTCATGGACGTCTCGCGCTCGATGAACGCGACCGATGTCGCGCCGAGCCGGATCAAAGCGGCGCAGGAAGCGGCGAAGAAGTTCGCCACGGAGCTGACCAAGGGCATCAACCTGGGGTTGGTGTCGTTTGCGGGGACGGCGACCACGCTGGTCAGTCCGACGCCCGACCACAATGCGACGAAAGCCGCCGTCGACAAGCTGCAGCTCGACGATAAGACGGCGACCGGCGAGGGCATCTTCGCCGCGCTGGACCAGATCCGGACCCTCAACTCATTGCTTGGCGGTGAGAAGGAGGCGCCACCGGCGCACATCGTCCTGCTCTCCGACGGCAAACAGACCGTGCCGGAGAGCCAAGATGCGCCGCGGGGGGCGTTCTCGGCCGCGCGCAAAGCGCGGGAGCGCCGCGTTCCGATCTCGACCATCTCCTTCGGTACCCGCTCGGGCGTCGTGGAGATCGAGGGCGAGCGCATCCCGGTGCCCGTCGACGACGCGTCACTGAAGAAGATCTCGCAGCTCGGCGCGCCAGGCGGGCGGTTCTTCACCGCCTCGAGCCTTGAGGAGCTCAACGCGGTATACAGCTCGCTGCAGGAGCAGATCGGGTACGAGACGACGCGCGGCGACGACTCCCACCCGTGGGTACTGGCGGGCACGATTCTGGCCCTGCTGAGCGCTGCGGGGGCCCTCCTGCTCAACCAGCGCCTGCCCTGACCGGACGCAACACCCGATTCGACCCACTTTTCCTCTTACGACCCGCGACACGATAGGTTCATTACCCATGACTACCTCCCGCTCTGTTCTTGTCACCGGCGGCAATCGCGGCATCGGCCTGGCGATCGCCCAGCGCTTGGCCGCTGATGGTCACAAGGTCGCCGTCACGCATCGCGGGTCCGGCGTCCCCGAGGGTCTGTTCGGCGTGCAGTGCGACGTGACCGACACCGAGTCGGTGAACCGCGCGGTCGCCGAGGTCGCCGCGCACCAGGGGCCGGTCGAGGTTGTGGTCGCCAACGCCGGGATCACCGAGGACACGCTGCTCATGCGGATGGACGTCGACCAGTTCGAGCGCGTCATCAACGCGAACCTGACGGGTGCCTTCCGCGTGACCAAGGCTGCGACCCGCGACATGCTCAAGAACCGGTGGGGGCGCTTCATCTACCTCGGCTCGGTCGTGGGCCTCATGGGCACGCCGGGACAGGCGAACTACGCGTCGAGTAAGGCCGGCGTCATCGGGTTGGCCCGGTCGGTGACCCGCGAGCTCGGTAGCCGCAACATCACCGCCAACGTCGTCGCCCCCGGTCTGATCGACACCGAGATGACGCGCGCGCTGCCCGAGGAATACACCAAGACCGCCGTCGACCAAGCCATCCCGGCCAAGCGCATGGGCCAGCCCGAGGATGTCGCCGCCGTGGTGTCGTTCCTCGCCTCCGACGACTCGTCCTACGTCACCGGCAACGTGATCAACGTCGACGGCGGCCTGGGCATGGGCCACTAGCCCCCGCGTTCCGCCAGCCACCCCACCACACCACCAGGAGTCAGCCATGGGCATTCTCGACGGCAAGACCATCCTCGTCACCGGCATCATCACCGACGCCTCCATCGCGTTCTCCACCGCCAAGGTGGCCCAGGAGCAGGGTGCGACGGTGATCATCACCGGTATCCCGGAGCGGCTGCGGCTGATCGACCGCATTGCCAAGCGCCTGCCGCAGGAGGTGCCGCCGGCGATTCCACTCGACGTCACCGACGAGGAGTCCCTCGGCGCGCTCGCCGACAAGGTGCGCGAGCTGGCACCGCAGGGCATCGACGGGCTGGTCCACTCCATCGCGTTCGCACCGCGGACCCTCATGGGCCCCGACGCGCTGCCGTTCCTCGAGGGTCCCGGACCCGACGTTGCGAAGTCCTTCGAGATCTCGGCGTGGAGCTACGCGTCGCTGGCGCGTGCGGCGCTGCCGGTGATGAACGAGGGCGGTTCCATCGTCGGCATGGACTTCGACCCCCGCACCGCGATGCCGGACTACAACTGGATGGGCGTGGCCAAGGCCGCCCTGGAGTCGGTGAACCGCTACGTGGCACGCGAGGTCGGCTACGCCAAGCGGATCCGCTCCAACCTGGTGGCCGCCGGGCCGATCAAGACGCTGGCCGCCAAGGCGATCTCGGGTACGGCCACCGACGACGCCAAGAAGCTGACGATGCTCAACGAGTACTGGAACGGCGCGTCGCCGATCGGCTGGAACGTCGACGACCCGGGCGTCGTCGGGACCAGCGTCTGCGCACTCCTGTCAGACTTCCTGCCCGGGACCACCGGCTCGATCATTTACGTCGACGGCGGTGCCAGCCACAACACGTGGTTCCCGGAGGACATGATCAAGTAGGTCCCGTCGCACGATGGATGAGTCGACGGGCGCGCCGTTCACCGCGGTGCTGTTCCTCTCCTTCGGCGGGCCCGAGCGGCCCGAGGAGGTCATGCCGTTCCTGGAGAACGTGACTCGGGGCCGTGGCGTGCCACGCGAGCGGCTCGAAGAGGTCGCTCAGCACTACCACCACTTCGGTGGGGCCTCACCGATCAACGCGCTCAACCGGGACATGATCGCCGCGCTGCAGGCGGACCTGTCGATGCGCGGTGAGGACCTTCCGATCTACTTCGGCAACCGGAACTGGGATCCGTACGCAGCAGATGCTCTGGAGCAGTGCTACCGCGACGGTCATCGTCGAATCCTTGTCTTCACGACGTCGGCATGGGGCGGGTATTCGGGGTGCAAGCAGTACCACGAGGACATCGCCGGCGCGATCGCCGCACTGCGCGAGCGCGAGCCCGCCAGTAACGACGATCCGGTCCTGTTGCGGAAGCTGCCGCAGTACTGGTCGCAGGCTGCCTTCCTCGACGCGCAGGCCGGCGCTGTGCGTCGCGCGGTTGCCGCCCTGCCCGATCCCGACGGCGACGTCCGGCTCGTCTTCACCGCCCACTCCATCCCGTTGCGGGCCGACGCGGCGGTCGGCGACGGGCTGTACTCGCGCCAGGTCGCGCAGGCCTCGGCGGAGGTCGCCGCCCGCTTGGTGGCGGACGGGATCGTCGCGGGCTCCGCCGTCGGCGTCGACTACGACCAGGTGTGGCAGTCGCGCTCGGGTCCGCCGGAGGTGCCGTGGCTCGAACCCGACGTCGCCGATCACCTGCGGGCATTGGCGGCCCGCGGAGTGGGCCAGGTCGTCGTCGCGCCCATCGGATTCGTCTCCGACCACCTCGAAGTGGTGTGGGACCTCGACAACGAACTTGCCGAATTGGCGGGTGAACTGGGCCTGGGATACGCCCGGGCCGACACCGTCGGAACCGACCCGCGCTTCACCGCGCTGATCGCCGATATGGTTGTCCGCTACGCCGACGGTGAGGGCGATCTCGATGCGCCGGGATGCGGCGACAACGGGGCAGGTTGTCGTAGCGGTTGTTGCGGCTGACGGCCCCGCTTCAGCGCTGATATTCGACGATCACCCGGTTGACCGCCGCGGCCAGCGTGCCGCGCGCCACCGTGGTGAGGCCGCGCAGCTGATCGGCGGAGTCTTGTGCGTGGCTGCTTGCGATGCCGAATTTCACGAGGCGGGCATCGGCGAGGGCGATCGTGCCGAGGACCTGGGCGGCCAGACCCGCGACGTCCACCGCCCGCGCATCGGCGCCCGGGGGTAGCAGCGGCGTGAAACGCGTGACCTGGGCGGCCAGTTCGGTGCGCAGCGTCGTCGGCGTCGTGTCACGGACGCCGGGCAGCGCCGCCAATACGGAGGTCGCCTCACCGATCGCGTCGAGCAGGGCGGCCCGCGCTTCGCCGGGGCCGATCGGCGGTGCCGCGGTTGTCGTCGGGAGTGCGTGTGACATCCAGGCGGGGGCTCGGTCTGGGTCGCGCTCGGGGACGATGAGCGCCACGTCGGCATCGGTTTCCACAACCAGCGCCTCGCCGACGGTGAATGCTGCCGCGCTCGCCGGTCCGGGCGGCAGTCCGGCCGGGTCACCCGGTGCGGGCAGGCGCACGGAGAACGATTGCGCACGCCGGGCGAGTTCGAGCCATCCGATAGTCGCGCCCGTCTGCGCATCGAGCACCGTCGTCGGCATTTCCAGGGCAAGCAGCTCGTCGAGCAGGTCGTCGCCCGCGCAGCGGCCCGCAGCCAGTGCCGCCGCCCACGGGCCAACCGTGGTCAACACGTAGGCGGGCGCCGTCGATGGACGTGCGTGCGGGCGGGTGGGCGGTATCGAAGTCATGACCAGCCCAGACTAGTGCCCGTGTCGCCTCAGGCGCTCCGCGCGCGTCATGCTCGTTTCGCGGCGTGTGGTGGCCTACCCTGATCGATCGTGAATGGGGATCCGTACGGCCGCGACGTTCTCGCCCAGCCTCGTCGTCGCGGACCGCAGGTCCCGGTGGTCGTGGCCGAGCGCGGGCTCGTCGTCGAAGACGCGGCCAGCGGCTATTGCGGGGCGGTCGTGGGATTCGAGAAGTCCTACGACGGGCTGTTCGTGCGGCTCGAGGACCGCCGCGGTGCAACGCGGATTTTCGCGATGCGACCGAAGGCCTTCTTGATTGACGGCAAGCCGGTCACGCTCGAACGTCCGAAGGCGGCGCAACCCGCCGCGGCCGCCCGCACCGCGTCGGGATCGCGTGCGGCACCGCAATCGCGGGCCCGGGTGGCACGCGCCAGCCGACTGTTCGTCGAGGGCGTGCACGATGCGACGCTGGTCGAACGCGTCTGGGGCGACGACCTGCGCGCCGAGGGCGTCGTGGTGGAGAGCCTCGACGGTCTCGACAACCTCGGCGAGGCGCTGGCCGGCTTCGAGCCCGGGCCGAGTCGGCGGGCCGGGATCCTCGTCGACCACCTCGTCGCGGGATCGAAGGAGCAGCGGCTGACCACGTCGCTCGGCGAGCACGTGCTGGTGTGCGGCCACCCCTACATCGACGTGTGGGAGGCGGTGAAGCCCGCGTCGGTGCGGATCAAGGCCTGGCCGACGATTCCGCGGGGCACCGACTGGAAGACCGGCGTGTGTGCCGAGCTGGGCTGGGGGACCCCGCAGGACGGGTGGCGTCGGGTTCTTGGCGGCGTACGCGACTTCCGCGACATCGAAGTGCCGTTGCTGAGGTCCGTCGAGGAGCTCATCGACTTCGTCACCGCGGTCGAATAGACCCGCCAAACCCTCACGGTTTCGGGGATCCAGCGTCAGTCGAGGCTGGGTTGACGAAACGGTGAGGGGTTAGTCGTCGGTCGACGGCTCGTCGACGGGGAGTTTGGCGTCGAAGACGAGGCCGAAGATGCCCAGGGCGAAGAAGAACGCCGTCGACGCGATCAACCACGGGTTGGGGCCGGTCGTCAAAGAATGGCCCAGAAGGACGACCGCGGCAGTGCCGGGGAAGACGCCGAACAACGTCGCCAGGGTGTACGGCCAGAACCGCACCGATGAGAGCGCCGAGCAGTAGTTGGCCAGTGAGAACGGACAGGCCGCGATGAATCGCAGCGACCCGACCGCCAGCCAGCCGCGTCGGGCCAGGCGCGCCTCGATGGCACGGACCACCGGTTGCTTCAAGTAGGGCTGCACCTTCTCGCGGCCGATCAGCCGGATTGCGATGAACGAGGCCACCGCCGCGAACATCGTCGCTGCCATCGCCCCGACCAGGCCGACCCAGGCGGTGAACAGGATCCCCGACGAGAAGGTGAACGCCGACCGCGGAACCGGGAACATGGTGATCAGGGCGTAGCAGGTGAAGAAGATGATCGGGAAGGTCGGGCCCAGTCCGGCGCGCCACGACTCGATTCCGTCGACGATCCCGCGCGTGGGCACCAGGTAGGACGTGACCATGATGGCGGCGATGACGACGCCCACGACGATGAGGCGACGGATGACCGTGCCGCGGATGTCGGCTTCGAGCAGCTCGTCACCCACGTGCGGGTGCTCGTGGTCGGGGTGCTCGCTCACCAGCGCGACTCTACTGCGTGCGGCGAACGCGGGAGGTGACGGCAGCCCCGAGCGTTTGATCGGCTATGGTCCAAAGAACAGGACGAAAGGCAGCGTGATGTCGCTCTCAGAGACATACGGGCAGTGGTCTGAATCGGCAGCGGCGGTGCTGGCGAAGTCCCGACGCGTCGACGTCGCCGACCTGCCCGGGACCCCGACCGAACTACTATCCACGCCGATCCCCGGCGGTTTGACGGTCCGCCCGCTCTACACGCGCCTCGACGAGACGCCCGAGCCCGGACTGCCCGGCGAATTCCCCTTCGTGCGCGGTGCCGACCGGGCCCGCGACGTGGTCCTCGGCTGGCGGGTGACCGAGCGATTCGCCGACGATGACACCGCAGCGTCGGCGGTCAACGAACAGATCCTTGACGCGTGCGCCAACGGTACGAGCGGGCTGTGGTTGCGGGTCGGAGAGGGGATCGACGCTGACGGGCTCGGCGCTGCACTGGCCGGCGTCTACCTCGACCTGTTGCCGGTGACGCTCGACGTCGGGGCCGACGTCGCCGCGGCCGAGGCGTTCTTGCGTGTGCTCGAGCAGGCGCCTGCTGCGCCCCAAGAAGCGGCGCCGACCGTCGCGACCACCCATTCGCTGGGCTTGTCGCCGTTGACCGCGGCGTTCTCGGGCCGCCCCGGCGTCGCCGACTCCGACGCGGTCGCACTGGCCGTCCGGGTCGCCGACGGGGCGCAC
>DLKD01000079.1 GCA_002477755.1 Gordonia sp. UBA7599 | reverse complement strand
CGCGCGCCCACTTCTCCAGCAGGATGCGCTCGGAGTAGCCGACGGTCGAGGCGAGCTCGACGGCCTTGTTGGTCACGTCGTTGACGGTGCGGCCGGCCTTGGCCTTCGACATCGACGCTTCCAGCGAGTTCGGCTGCTTGTTGTCGGCCATCCACGCGGCGCGCATGGTCAGCAGGTAGCTGGCCTCCCAGTCCGACTCCAAGCGGATGAACTCCGCGGCGGCGGCGTGCTGGTCGATCGCGGGACGGTCGTAGTCGATCTCGATGCCGTTCTCCTCGAGGATCCTGCGCAGCTCCTCCAACGCGGCCCGGCCGACGCCGACGGCCATCGCGGCCACCATCGGGCGGGTGTTGTCGAAGGTCTGCATGACCCCGCCGAAGCCCTTCTTGACGTCGACCTCGGGGGAGCCCAGGAGGTTGCCCGCCGGGATGCGGCAGTCCTCGAAGCGGATGACCGCGGTGTCCGACGCCCGGATACCCAGCTTCTCCTCGAGGCGCACGACGGTGACGCCGGGGTGCTCGCGCGGCACGACGAACGACTTGATCGCCGCGCGGCCGAGGCTACGGTCCACCGACGCCCACACGACGATGTGGTCGGCACGCGAACCTGCGGTGACGAAGATCTTCTCGCCGTTGATGACGTACTCGTCGCCGTCGAGGGTGGCGGTCGCGGTGACGGCGGCCGAGTCGGAGCCGAAGCTCGGCTCGGTGATCGCCATCGACGCCCACACCTTGCCCAGGCGCTCGAGCTGCTCGTCGGTGGCGACGGCGGCGATGGCCGCGTTGCCCAGGCCCTGGAAGGGCAGCGACAGCATCAGGCCGACGTCGCCGTAGGAGGCCTCCAGCGAGTTGATGATCGACTGCATGTTGCCGCCGTTGACGACGACGCCCTCAGGACGCTTCTTCTCCGCGTCGGCACGACCGCCAGCCGCACCGGCACCGGCCTGGCCGGCTGCCGACAGGCCGTCGTACAGCGCGGCGAGCGTGTCCAGCTCGACCGGGTACGCGTGCTCGGCGAGGTCGTACTTGCGCGAGATGGGACGGAACACCTCCAGGGCGGCTTGGCGCGCCTGGTCGATGTTCATGGCGAACTTCTTGGGAAGTTCCAGACTGATAGCCATGATCAGACTCTCCTTGTGGAATCGCCGCCCTTAGAGGACGACGATCCCCTCGCCGATGCCTGCGCCGCGCAGGTCGCGGTACCAGCGCTCCACCGGGTGCTCCTTGGTGAAGCCGTGGCCGCCGAGCAGCTGCACGCCGTCCAGGCCGATCTGCAGGCCCTTGTCGATGGTCAGCTTGCGCGCCAGTGCGGTCTCACGGGCGAAGGACAGGCCCTGCTCGGCCCGGGAGGCGCCGCGGAGGGTGACCAGGCGCAGGCCGTCGATCTCGGTGGCCATGGTGGCGACCATGAAGGCGACCGCCTGGCGGTTGGAGATCGGCTCGCCGAACGCCTCGCGCTCGTTGACGTAGGGGATGACGTAGTCGAGCATCGCCTTGGCGGTGCCGATGGCCAGCGCCGACCAGCCCAGGCGCGAGAGGCGAACGACGTCACGGTAGGCGGCGAACGCCTCGTCGCCCTCGACACCGCCGATGATGGCGCTCGACGGGACGGCGACATCCTGCAGCCGCAGGCGGCCCATGCCGGCGGCGCGCACGCCCATGCCGGGGTCGGCCTCGACGATGAGTCCCTTGGTGTCGGACTCGACGATGAACAGTGCCGGACGGCCGTCGAGCTCGGCGCCGACGATGAACAGCTCCGACGACCCGGCGGCCGGGACGAAGGACTTCACACCGGACAGGCGGTAGCCGCTGGGCACGCGGGTGGCCTTGGTGGCGAGGTTGAAGGCGTCGAAGAGCGGCTTGGGCTCGGCAATGACGACCGCGGACTGCGGGACGTTCTCACCGGCGAAGTCGGGCAGGTAGGTGGCCTGCTGCTCGTCGGAGCCGAAGTTGGTGAGCGTGGTCGCGACGCCGCTGGGGGCCAGCAGCGGGATGGCCAGGCCCATGTCGCCGTAGGCCATCGCCTCGGCAACCAGCGCGTTGGTGACGACGCCGCGCTCGGCGGCGGCACCGTCGTACTCCTCGGGGACGTTGATCATGGTGATGCCGAGCTCGGCGGAGCGCTCGAGGATCTCGGCGGGGGCCTCCGCCTTGGCGTCGGCCTCGTAGGCGGCGGGACGCAGGATCTCGGTGGCGAAGTCCTTCACCGTCTCGGTGATCATCTGCTGCTCGTCGTCGGGGTTCAGGTTGAACAGGCCCTTGCTCGACGTCGCGGGGCGCTTGGGCGTGCCGTCGCCGGTGGCCTTGGCGAACGCGCGGTTCGCGGCACCCAGGGTCTGGAAGCCGGTCTTGGTGCCCTGGTAAGCGACCCGGTTGATCGGATCGGCGAGGCCGTACTTGCGGGCGAACTCGGAGCCGGTCACCGCGGTCAGCACGCGCATCGCGGTACCGATCGGGGAGCGCTTGGTCTTGGTCTTGCCGACGGCGGAGGTGTCGTTGGGCTCGGTGATGGTCATGAAACGCTGCTACCTGTCTCGATCGAACTGTGGGACGGCCCTGCTCCGTCGACCGAACCGAGGTCGACGATGACCGCTGAGCGAGCATCTTACTCGCTGGTAAGAACTTACCTTACTCCACAGTAAGGAGTGTTGTCGACAGCGGCGGTACCCTGAGTCTCATGACCGCCCCAGTCTTCGCCCCCGGCATGCCGCCGGCGGGTGCTCGCTCCGGCCCGCCGCAGGGCCCTCTCCGGCGCCGACTGCCCGCGCTCGGGGTGGTGATCGGGGGAGCGGCGGTTCTCGGTGTGGCGGCAATCTGGTCGACGTCGAGTGTGACCAGCGGGCCGGGGACCTGCATCTTCCGGCACTTCACCGGACTGCCGTGCCCGGGGTGCGGGCTGACCCGCAGCTTCGTGATGCTCGCCCACGGCGACGTCGCCTCCGCATTCGGGTACAACCTCATGGGCCCGGTGCTGTTCGCCGTGCTGGCGGTGTCGGTCGCGATCGGGGTCTGGGTACTCGTGTCCGGGCGCAGCGCAACACTGTCCCGCTGGAGTTCGATGGTGTTCAGCAAGACCGCGCTCGTGGTCATCGGCGCGTGGCTCGTCTACGCCGTCGTGCGCATGATTTCCGCCGGTGCCGATCTGGGCTGGTTCCCGGTCATCACTTAGCGTCCCGGTGTGCCTCCAGGGCGGCCAGTGTCTCTTTCGCCGCCTCGAGCTCACGACTCAGCATCGCCACCTTGCGCGCGGCCTCCTCGCGTGCTGCGGCAAGCACCGATTCGGCCGCTTCCAGGGCGGCGCCGTCCCCGAGGCCGCGCAGGGCGGCCTCGACCGATGCGGGTTTCACACTGCGCGACTGATTCGGTTTGCGCCCACCGGCGGTGACGGCCACCGACCACTCGTTGTCACTGGAGCCGAAGATCGTAACGGTGACCGATCGTGGCTTCGCGAGCCTGGCCCGTGTTGCCCTCGGCTTCATCGGCTCCACCGGCTTCGGCACTGGCGCCTGCGCTCGCGTTCTCGTCGTTGCCTTCTCGACGATGGGCGGCTTTTGCGACCTGACCGGCGATTTCGGCGGATTCGACGGCGCCTGCTTGGTCATCCGGAGTTCATCGGCTTCATAGGGGAGCTCATCGTCGACACCGGTGGGGCGGATCGTCACCGTCGAGCCGTCGATCGACACGACCTTTGCCGATGTGCCCGCCGCCAATCCGAGGCTGGGGATTGCTTCGCGCAGGAAAACGGTCGTCCGTTTGCCCGCGGCTAGCGATGTAGCCAAGGCCTCGAGGTTCGCAGGGCTCAGTGAATCGGCTGCGCGAGCGCGCGGTGGCATGGGGAGTCCTCCGGGTCGGTCGATGTCGCGTCTACTTTCCCACCCGGGTCCGACATCGGCGCATGATGGGTACATGCGGATCACCAGTTTCGGCCACTCCTGCTTTCTCACCGAGATCGACGGCACGCGGATCCTTTTCGACCCCGGCACCTTCTCGTCGGGCTTCGAGTCGCTGGCCGGTCTGGATGCCATCCTGATCACCCACCAGCACCCCGACCACGCTGATCCCGCCCGGCTGCCCGCACTCGTCGCAGCCAACCCCGGTGCCCAACTCTGGTGCGACCCGCAGACCGCGCAGCAGCTCAACGCCGACTCGTCGTCGAACGGGGTCTGGCGTGACGCCCACGTCGGGCAACGGTTCACGATCGGACCTCTGACCGTGCGCGCCACCGGTGGGCGCCACGCCGTCATCCACCCCGAGCTGCCGGTGATCGACAACATCGCCTACCTCGTCGGTACCGACGAGCGGCCCGGAATGCTGCTGCACCCCGGCGATTCCTTCTACATCCCGTTCGTCACGGTCGAGGTCCTGGCGCTGCCGGCGGCCGCGCCGTGGATGAAGCTGTCGGAATCGGTCGACTACCTGCGCGGCGTCGAACCGGCCAAGGCCTTCCCGATCCACCAGGCTGTGCTCTCGCCTTCCGGCGCCGCCGTGCACAACGCCCGGCTGGCGGAGATGCGCAAGCCGACGACCGAGTTCACCGTCGTCGAGCTCGGCGCGACTGCCGAGTTCTGAATCCAGCACGGTTTCGTCAATCCAGCGTCGATCGCGGTGGGATTGGCGAAGCCGTGAAGGTAGCGCAACGATCGTTTCTGCTGCTCAAGCGCGGAATCGCAGATCTGTGGCCCAGCTGAATCTGTAGCGTGGGCGGTATGACCGACACTGACGAAGTGGGCGATGCCGGCAAGTCGGCGGGACCGCTGTGGAAGTACGTGGGGTGGTTCGTCGTCGGCTGTGTGCTGATGACCGTGATCTGGCTGCTGATCGACCTGATCATCGGCCGGAGCGGGACGGGTGTGGCGGGCATAGTCGCACCATTCATCGGCGCGTACTTCGCTTTGGACCACTTCGTTGCCGACCGTGGACGCGTTCCCGACAAGTCGGAGAAATGGTGGCTGGTCGGGGTGTCCTTCGGGGTCACGATGGTCTGGTCGGTGATCGTCGTCATCGTGGTGCTCGTGCTCGTGGCGAGCAGCGACGACATGGATGATGTCGGGGCGGGGGCGGTCGCTGGGGTCGCGGTCTCTGCCGTACTGGTGACCTTCCTCATGACCTGGTTCGGCTACTCGTTCTGGCCGAAGCGCGCGGTGCGCAATCGGGAACGGATGGCGGAGAGGCGAGAGGCGAAAGGGCGCTGAGTCGCGGGTCAGATCAGGCTTCTGATCTGGGGCCTAGCGCGGCGACCAGAGCGGGCAGGGCAGTCGCGGCGGTCGACTTGATGGTCACCGTGCCAACTCCTGACGGATCCGGGTTGATTTCGATGATCGGCACGCCGCGGGCGGCGGCCCTCTCGGGGAGTCCGGCCGCGGGGTAGACGATCCCGCTGGTCCCGATGACCAGTACCAGGTCGGTATGGGCGAATGATTCGACGGCGTTGTCCCAGTCGCGCTCGGGCAGCATCTCGCCGAACCACACGACGCCCGGGCGCACGGCGCCGCCGCAGCTCGCGCACACGGGAGGTTCGACGCGCAGTGCGTCGAGGTCGGCGTCGTCGGAGATCTCCGGTCGGGTCACCGGCCCGTCGTAGGGGGCGCGGCACACCGAGCAGCGGGTGGCGACGAGGTTGCCGTGTAGATGGCTCACGACGGTGCTGCCCGCACGCTCGTGCAGGTCATCGACGTTCTGGGTGACCACTTCGACGGACCGGTCGTTGGCGAGCTCAGCTAGTGCATGATGACCGGCGTTGGGCTCGACGCCGCTGAGCTGGCCCATGCGCCAGGCATACCAACCCCACACCAGGGCGCGGTCGGCTTCCCAGCCGTCGACCGAGGCCAGCATCATCGGGTCGAAGCGGCCCCACAGGCTGTCGTCGCCGCTGCCGCGGAAGGTGGCGATCCCGCTCTCGGCCGACATCCCGGCGCCGGTGAACACGGTGATGGCGCGGGCGTTGCGGACCAGCTCGACGACCTCGTCGGGGATGGGGGTTGCGGACTCGGACATGGCGTGAAGTCTGCCCGATCGTTGCGTGGGTGGCATGTCGTTTACCGCACGGTCGCCGCGACGTCGTCGCATTCGACGCGGACCATCCACTCCGGCGTTGGTGGCAGGTAGTCGCGGCCGTCGGCGACAAGCGCTGCGACGACGGTCATCCCGCCGACCGGCTCGTCCGGCCACGGGGTGTAGCCGTCGGTGAACACGACGCACAGCTCGGGCTTCGGGCGCAGCTCCTCGGCGACCGAAATGCCGAGCGTCATGTCCGTGCCGCCCCCGCCGACGAGCAGCACGTCAGCCGCACGCCGAGCGGGGGTAGCGGTGGCTGCGGTGTCGACGGCGATCCCGATGACGCCGTGCTCGCCGAGCTGCAGTGCGTCGAGGATCGTGTCGAACTCGGCCAGCACGTGGGCCAACGCCGCAGCGCTCATACTTCCCGACGTATCGATGACGATGGCCACGCCGGGCACCGGGCGGTGCGGGCTGGGCAACACCACTCGGGGGCTGACTGCGGCGCGTCGCGACGGCCGCCGATAGTTGTAATCGCCCCGCCCGGCCGTGTGCGAAACGGCGCGGCGGACCGCGCCCGCGAGCACCTGCTGCCATGGCACCTGCGGTCCCGAAGAAACGTCCTCCACCCAACGCCCGACCCGCCCCGCCGAGGGGCCCGCGGCCGCAGCGATCTCGCGGCGCAGCGCGTCGGACTCGACTTTGGTCACTTTGGGGAGGTCAGGAAGGTGCTGAGCCTCATGGTCGCGCACGAACCCGTCCGCGCCGCTGCCGCAGTCGCGGTGGTCGTGGGAGTCGTCGTCGGCATCGGGGCTGTCCTCGGCGGGATCAGTGTCGTCGGGGCGTGCCGTCGACAGCTGGGCGAAACGCGCTTCGACAGTCAGCTTCGGGTCACCCTCCCAGATCGGGAGATCCTCGGGCCCGGACGCGGAGTCTTCGCACAACTCGCGGATAGCGGTGTCTGCCGCGAAGTGCCATGCCTCGCGCGTCTGTGTCGTCACGCCGACCGCGCGGGCGCGCACGGCGTGCTGGTTCAACAGGTGCCACAACAGGTGTACGAGCTCGCGCCCGATCACCGGGATGTCGGCATCGGCCAACCAGTCTGGGTTGATGTAGAGACGCCACTGCTCGTCGATGCTCATCTGGGCCACGGCCGGCGTTGCGACAGGGATCAGCGCGTACAGCCCACGCGCGAGATAGGCGAGTCCGCGTGGCGCGTCACATCCGGGAGGCGAGGAGTGCGTCGGCGAACTGACCACCCATAGCCGGGCCGCGGTGAGCCGGGTCGTGTCGAAAGATGTCACAGCAGGCCCGCCATGGCCAGCGCTGGGCCGAAGACGGCGATCTCGCGGGGAACGGCAACACCGTACGGGCGTTGCTCGGGCGCGACGAGGGCGCGGATGGCGGGCACGGCGGGATCGATCCCAGCCTCGTCGGCGGCCTGGCAGCAGAGTGTCACCGCTGTCGTCCACCGGTCGTCGGTGCCGTCGTCGGATGCCGTCACCGCCACCAGCGACTGCAGGACGACATAGATGCGGTCGGGGCGCAGCGTGCTGAAGTCGATCGTCTCCGCACCGTCGAGGAGGCGGTGCGGATCGGGCAGATCCAGGTTTGCCTTCCACGCCAGGAACTCGTGGGCGGTGGCGTCGCCGATCGCGCCGGCGACGGCGATCCGGATCGCATCCTCACCGACGCCGACGACCTGACCGAGCGCACCCAGCCGTGCCGCGAACTCCCAAGTCCGGGGAGTGGGGAAGGACCGCGACCGTGAGGCGTGATCGCGGGGGATGACACTGAGCTGGTTCTGTCGGGCGCGCAGGAAGCCCGTGACGCCTGCCAACTCCCGCTTCACCCGGGCCGCGAAATCGTCGGGCAGATCCCACGTCGGTAGCGACGGCCACCGACCGGTGACGGATCCCTGGGCAAAGACGTCCAGCGCCATCGCGTAGTCGACGTGGACGAAGCGCGACGCGGTCGGTGCAGCCAGCTCCCAACCGGCCGCCGCGACGTCGACCGGGTTGGCAGCGGCGACAAACGTTACCGACTCAGGCAGCTGAAGTCGGCCGACCTGGCGGTGCGTCAGGATCCGCAGTGCCGCAGCCTGCAGCGACGGGGCGGCCGTGGAGAACTCATCGAAGAAGCAGATCGCCGGCCCGTCGTGCTCGGCCAGCCGCTGCGCCCACGCGGGCGGGGCGAGGACGACGTTCCCGTCACCGGAGACAATAGGGAGTCCGGCCAGGTCCGACGGCTCGCTCTGCGAGAGGATCACCGTCTCGACCATCCAACCGGCGTTCTGCGCCGCCGATTCGATCATCGACGTCTTGCCCTCGCCCGGGTTGCCCCACAGGATCGCGGGGATGCCGGCGGAAACGCACAGGCCGAGCGCGTCGAGGGTGTGGCGGTAGTTCTCAGTCATGCCGGCAACGTATCGGCGGGGTCGGACATCGTCGGAGAGACGGCGAAGCTTTCCGGATAGTGATGCCTCCACACTGTGGACAACCGTTGCAGCCGGTCAATGCCCGTGCGGTTGACGGCATGTGAGGCGGCTTCGACGGCATAGAGCGTCGCGAAGACGTCCTCATCGACGCTCCAGAGCCAGTGCCGGGGTGACAGGTCGAGCAAGTGGGAAAAAACGGAGTGGTTCGCCCCGGCCAGGTGCAACGCGCAGAGGTCGTCGTACAGCGGGCGGTCCGTCGACCAGGGAAAGCGGAACTCGGTGGAGAGGACCTGCTCGATTGCGCGGTGGAGGAGGTTCTGCTCGACTGCAGGATTCGCCCCCATGGTCGCGGTGAGGCGATCGTGGAAGTCGGGATCCTGGTACAGCATGTCGACCACGACGGGGACGATGAGGCCGTCGGTGTCGAGGTCAGGTGAAACCGGTAGTGAGGTGGGCAGTGAGTCGACGGGCGTCAGGGGCCACGAGGGCGTCGCCGATTGCGGTTCGAGCGTGCCATAGACGACCTTGAGGCAGGTGTAGACCGACGGCCGTTCCATAGGTCGTCCGAGGGCGGCCCACGCGTCCACGAGCCGTCTCGGGTGCACCCCCGCCGCCCAGGCGATGTCCACCCCGTCGGATTCGGCCACGATGGATCGTGCCTGTTCGGCCCAGGGCTCAGACGGCCCACCCGGTCCCTGCGGGAGAAGCGCCTGCATGAGTTCGTGGAAGTGCCCGATGTTGGATAGCTTGCGCAGCTTGTGCGCGGCAGTTACCGCGCTGACGAACCGGGTTCGCAGACCTATCCGTGGGCCGATCGTCCACTCACCGGGGCCGACGAACCGGATCGGGTACGGCTTGGCATGCAGGCGGAGGAGTGCAGTTTGTGCGACCGATCCGACCTGAACCTCCAGGTGCTCACACGAGTGCGACACGCCGGCCAAGGCACAGACAACGCGCTCGGACTCCCAATCGAAGGGGAAGGTCACCGACCAATCGGTTTCGATCGTGGCGGGATGCGGCCCCGCAGAACAGGCGATCTCAAAGGTGAGCGGCTCTGCCAACCGATGGCCCCGCAGTCGTACGTTCTCCATGGTCGGGGAACGTACGCGCGGGGACCGACATCGAGTCTCGCGATTGTGTCAGCGAAGGATGTCATCCCACGCCGTTGGTGCTCCATGACTCCGGATAGTGGTGCATCCAGGTGTGGGTCAGCTTCGTCATCCGGCCGGGCCGGAGCGTGCCGCCCATGTGGGTGTCGTGCTCGATCGCGTACAGCGTCGCGAAGACATCCTCGGTGACGTTGTCCCAGATCGGGTCCTTGAACGGGAGGTCGAGGAGCATGGAAAGCGCTCGGTCGTTGGCGCCGGAATGGTGCATGTGGCGGCTTCCGCGACGGATTACGACGTGAATGTTCCGGTCGGTGGGGCGGGCGGTGGACGAGCAATCGCTGTTGTCCGGCGAGAAGATCTGTTCGAGCGCGCGGTGGAGCAGACACTGCGCGGGCTGCGGGTTCTCTGTGGCAGTGGTGGCGAGAAGCTCCCGGAAATCGGGATCCCGGCTGAGCATGTTGACGAGCATGAGTGCCCTGCGGTTCTCGCGTCCGGCAGCGGACAGGGCGCCGACGGGCGGTAGGCCCTTACGTATTGCCGATCGCTGCTCGGGGGTGGCGTAGACGAACTTGAGATATGTATAGACCGAGGGTGGTGCGGACGGCCATCCGAGAGCCGCCCACGCGGCGACGAGGCGTCTCGGGTGCACGCCCGCAGCCCAGGCGATGTCTATTCCGTCGGATTCGGCCACGATGGATCGTGCCTGTTCGGCCCAGCGCTCGGGCGGCCCACCCGGTCCTTCCGGCAGAAGGGCCTGCATGAGTTCTTGGAAGTGCCCGATGTCGGATGGCTCGCGCAGCTTGTGCGCGGCAGTGACCGCGCTGACAAACCGCGTTCGCAGACCCGTCCACGGGTCGATCGTCCACTTTCCGGGACCGACGAACCGGATCGGGTATGGCTTGATGCGCAAGCGGAGGAGGACAGCCAGCGCGACCGATCCGCCCTGAACTGCCAGATGCTCACACGAGTGCGAGACGCCGGCCAGGGCGGACGCTATGCGCTCGGACTCCAGATCAAAGGGGAGGGTCACCGACCAATCGGTCTCGATCGTGACCGGATGCGACCCCGCCGAACACGCGATCTCGACGGTGAGCGGCGCCGCCAACCGATGACCCCGCAGCTCTACGTTCTCCATGTCCGGGGACCGTACGCACGGGGACCGACACAGGTCCGGGCTGAGGGTTACTCGAGGTCGTCGATAACCCCGATCGGTTCCATGACCTCGGCGACTTCCACCGGGTCGAGTGTCTCGGCCGAGGCGGTCACCCAGTCGCGGTGCCAGGCCTCGGGTGGATCGGTGAGCAGTTGGCGGTGCTCGAGCCACTCGAACAGGTCGTGGTAGGTCATGGTGACCTGGGGGTCGACGCGGCGGAACAGCTTGCGCGGTGTCAATTGGTCGAAGGAGTCCAACCCCATCGACGAGATGATCTGCCGCGCCGAGTTCACCGTCTTGTCCTGGTACTGGTAGACGCGCTGGATCTTGTCGTCGACGACCAGCGCGCGGGCCCGCGCCGGGTCCTGGGTCGCGACGCCGACCGGGCAGGTGTTGGTGTGGCACTTCTGCGCCTGGATGCAGCCGATCGCGAACATCATCGCGCGCGCGGCGAGCGTGAAATCGGCGCCCTGACAGATGCGCTTGACGATGTCGATGCCGGTCGCGACCTTGCCGCTCGCCCCGAGCTTGATCTGGTCGCGCAACCCGACGCCGACGAGGGCGTTGTGGACGAACATCAGGCCCTCGGTCAGCGGCATGCCGACGTGGTCCTCGAATTCGACCGGACCGGCGCCCGTCCCGCCCTCCGAACCGTCGACGATGATGAAGTCGGGGGTGATGTCGGTGGCGAGCATGCCCTTGCAGATGGCGAGGAACTCCCGCTTCGAACCGATGCACAGCTTGAATCCAACTGGCTTGCCGCCGGACAGCACCCGCAACTGCTCGATGAACTCCATGAGCTCGACCGGGGTGTGGAATGCGTTGTGCGCGGGGGGCGAGACCACCGTCGTCCCCACCGCGACGCCGCGCGCCGCGGCGACCTCGGCATTGACCTTGGCGCCGGGCAGCAATCCGCCCAGACCCGGCTTCGCGCCCTGGGAGAGCTTGATGTTGATGGCTTTGACCTGGTCGCTCTGGGCTCGCTCGGCGAACTTCTCCGGATCGAAGTGACCGTCCTCGGTGCGGCACCCGAAGTAGCCCGAGGCCACCTCCATGATCAGGTCGCCGCCGCGCTTGCGGTGGTACTTGCTGATCGAGCCCTCACCGGTGTCGTGGGCGAAACCACCCAGTGCCGCACCGCCGTTCAACGCCTCGATCGCATTCGCCGACATCGACCCGAAGCTCATCGCCGACACGTTCAACAGCGCGATGTCGTAGGGCTTGGTGCACCGCGGGCCGCCCAGGCGCACACGCGGCTGCGGACCGTCGGGCTTGGGCTTGGCGCGCAGCGAGTGCGCGACGAACTCGTAGCCGACGGCATTGACGTCGCGCTGGGTGCCGAACGGCTCCTCGCCGTGGTTTCCCTTGGCGCGGTCGTACACCAGGTCGCGCAGCTCGCGGTCGAACGGCCGGCCCTCGGTGTTGGACTCGATGAAGTACTGGCGGATCTCGGGCCGGATCTCTTCCATAAGGAACCGTGCGTGCCCGATGATCGGGTAATTGCGCGTCACCGAGTGTTTCGTCTGGATCAGGTCGTAGACCCCGACACCGCCCAGCGCGGCGACGACGACGGCCAGGACCCACCACAGCCAGCCCCCGGCGAACCAACCCAGGGCTGCCAATGCGGCAGACACGACGAACACCGACAGGACTGCGAGCCACCTCATAGCGTCATCGTGGCACCGGCACCCAGTCGGTGTGAGCGGAATCACATATCGGACAGGGCGGCGTCAGCGCAGCGCCGACAGCACCTCGTCGTGCAGGAGTCCGTTGGTTGCGACAGCGCTGCCGCCACGCGGTCCCGGCTCACCGTCGAGGTTGGTGAACCGCCCGCCCGCCTCTCGCACGAGCACATCCACCGCGGCGAGGTCCCACAGTGACACCTCCGGTTCGGCGGCGATGTCCACGGCGCCCTCGGCGACCAGACAGTAGTTCCAGAAGTCGCCGAACCCGCGGACCCGCCAGACCTCGTCTGTCAGGGCGACGAACTGTCCGCGCAGTCCGAGCTCGCCCCAGCCGGACAGACTCGAGAACGCCAGGCTGGCATCGGTCAACCCGGCGACCGACGACACTCCGATCCGACGCGGCTGCGCCGACTCGGGGCCGACGGTGAAGGCGCCCTCGCCGGCCGACGCCCACCAGCGCCGGCCCAGGGCGGGGGCGGAAACCACGCCGACGACGGGCACCCCGTCGTCGATCAGCGCGATGAGCGTCGCCCATACCGGGACGCCGCGCACGAAGTTCTTGGTGCCGTCGATCGG
>DLKD01000021.1 GCA_002477755.1 Gordonia sp. UBA7599 | reverse complement strand
GGGCGCAGCGGTTGGCGGTGTTCGCCGCGGATCTGGGATGCACCCGACCGGGGTGCACCGAACCGCACAGCCGCTCCCAGATCCATCACGGGGCATTGGACTTCGCCAAGGGCGGCAACACCGATATCGGCGAGTTGACCTGTGCCTGTGGCACGGACAACCGCAACGTCGGTGACAAGCCGGGCCAATGGGAGACCGCGATCATCACCGCCGGGCCCGATACCGGGCGCATCGGATGGCGCCTGGTCGGATCTGATGGGCCCTATCGCACCAACCCGGTGCACCACCCACAAAAGTTCCTGCGCGGGCACCCGTTCAACTCGACTCAGGTGAAGCCGATCCGAACCGAGCCGTCGGGAGATGCTGCGGCTGCTGCGGACAAGCCCAATTCCGGTCCCACGATGCTGCGGGTGCGGCCCGACGACGTCGACACCAGACCCCACCGGCGAGGGGGCTCGCCCGACCGGCGGCGCGGCTCGCCGGTAGAAGCCGCCCTCGCCACAGCCCTCCGATCAGCAGCCTGATCGGAGGCTCGGCGGCGCGGTTCGCCGCCCGGACGGCGATCGGTTGCCGGGCTTCCTGGTCGGTGACCGGTCGTCGTGCTACGTTTCGCGACATGGCTGACCACCGCGTCCTCGCCCCCGTGATTGAACCCGGGCAGAAGGTCCAGGGCCCGGCGTCGTACTTCCCCAGCATCGAGAAGAAGTACGGCCGCCCTATTCAGGAGTGGCTCGATCTCGCCGCCGATCGTCTGGATTCCGACACCCACATGGCTGTCGTCGGGTGGCTCAAGTCCGAACACGGCCTCGGACACGGTCATGCGAATGCAATCGTCGGCTATGTGAAGGCCAAACTGGCGCAGTGACGAACCCCAACTCCGACGTGGTGCGCATCGGCGTCGTCGATGGTGACGGCATCGGACCGGAGATCGTTCCGGTGGCTGTCGAGATCGCCTCGGCCGCGGCACAACGGGCCGGCCTCACCGTCGAATGGGTGCGGCTCGCGATGGGGCAGTCAGCGATCGCCGCCGACGGAGATCCGTTGCCGCAGAAGACGATCGATGCACTTGATGAGCTGGACTGCTGGATCCTCGGCCCGCACGACTCCGCCGGTTATCCTGCAGAGTTCCGCTCCGGCCTCACCCCGGGCGCGATCATCCGCAAGCGCTACGGACTCTTCGCCAACCTCCGTCCGGCCTGGGCGTACCCGGGCGTGCCCGCCGTCGCCGATGACATCGACGTGCTCATCGTCCGTGAGAACAGCGAAGGCCTCTACGCCGACCGCAACATGGCACTCGGCTCCGGCGAGTTCATGCCGACCCAGGACGTGGCGCTCGCCGTCGGCCTCATCACCCGCGCAGCGTCGGAGCGGATCGCCAAAGTCGCGTTTGAGCAGGCCCGTCGTCGTCGCAAACACGTCACCGTCGTCCACAAGGCCAACGTCCTGACCATGACGACCGGATTGTTCCGCGAAGCCTGTTTCGATGTGGCGCGCGACTATCCCGACGTCGTCGTCGACGAACAGCACGTTGATGCGATGGCAGCCCTGCTGGTGCGCCGCGCAGGAGATTTCGACGTGGTCGTGACGGAGAACCTGTTCGGCGACATCCTCTCCGACCTCGCCGCTGAGCTCGCCGGATCACTGGGCCTCGCGGCGTCGATCAACGCGTCGACCGACAAGGCGATGGCCCAGGCCGCCCACGGCGCGGCCCCCGACATCGCCGGACAGGACCGGGCCAATCCGGTTGCCATCATCGAATCCACCGCGATGCTGTTCGACTGGTGGACACAGCGTTTCGACGATGAGCGCGGCTCGCGGGCGGCGGCTCTGATGCGCAGCGCGCTCGGCGAGACGCTGCAGGCGGGGGCGTCGACACCCGATCTCGGCGGCAACCTTGGGACCACCGCGTTCGGCGTGGCGGTCCAGGAGCGGATCGGCTGAGCAGGATTCAGAGGATCAGCTGGGCTGAAGAAGGTCCGGTCAGTCGGGCTTGTGGCAGCAGAAGATAGCGGTGCCGGGGAAGTAGGCGCCGCGCAGCGGTGACCACTGGCCCCATTCCTGCTCGAAATCCTCGGGCCATTCGGGTTCGACGACGTCGTCGAGGATCAACCCGGCACCGCGGATCTCGCGCACACGGTCGCCCATCGTGCGGTGGTGCTCGACATAGGTGATCTCCCCGTCGGCGTCGCGCTCGGCGTAGGGCGTCCGGTTGAAGTAGGGGATGGCGACGGTGAGACCGGCCGGGCCGGGGTCGTCGGGGAACATCCAGCGCATCGGGTGGTTGACGGCGAACACCCACCGCCCTCCCGGCCGCAGGACTCGTGCGATCTCGGCCATCACCCCGGCGGAATCAGCGACGAAGGGCACCGCGCCGAACGCCGAGCAGGCGAGGTCGAAGGACTCATCGGCAAACGGCAGGTGCTCGGCGGTGGCCTGCACGAGCGGCACCCGCGCCTCGTCGGCGGCCATGGCCGCGACACCGTGAGCCAACATGGCCCGGCTGAGGTCGATCCCCACGGCGTGCGCGCCTTGCCCGGCGAGCCACCGCGAACAGGGTGCTGACCCGCAGCCGATCTCGAGGACCACCTTCCCGCCGACGTCGCCGAGCAGGCCGATGTCCTCTTCACGCAAGTTCTCCGGGCACCACATGAAGTCACCGCCGGGGCGGTCGACGCCGAGGAAGCCGCCGTGTTCATCGTGATAGGCGTCGGCGTCCGAGTCCCACCAGCCGCGGTTGGCGCGGTCACTGGTCGTCGAATCGACCGGGCCCAAGACTGCCGGAGGCCGGGGAGTGTCAGCGGCTGGTGGTCGGGAATCATCAGCCATGGATCAGCACGACCTTCCAGGTAGGACGGACTCGGTCTTCGCCTCGCCGTCCCACCGTCGGATCCCGGCGACGACGACGGAACGGTCCTCGCCGTCGGAGACCAGCCCGAGCGCCGTTGCCAGTTGCTCTGCAGACAGTCGTCGGGCCAATGTGACGTGCGGTGCCCATTGCCCGGGTCGGCAGTGGTCGGTCTCGCCGTCGAGGTGGTCGTCGGCCAGGCGCAGGACGGTCGCGTGGACGCCGAGCAACTCGGTCGACGGGAGCACCGACCGCGCCAGCACGAACCCGCCATGCGCGCCGGCCGCGCCGTGGGAGAAGACAATCGGGGCGCCCAGGCGCACAGTGATCGGCAGCCGCTGCGCGACCGGGGTGAGTGCGCTCAGCGCGGCGGGGTCGATGGCCGTTGCGGCGACCAGAGTGATGTGCGGGCGTTGGTCGCGGTGGGGGTTGCGCAAGCCGGCCGCGGCTAGACGGTTCACCTCGGCGATGACGGATGCGTCGCCATCGACGTCGAAGATCAGTTCAAGCGACTGCACCACAGTGACCTCCGAAAGGCTCGAAGGCCCATTTGTGCAGGACAGGGCCCCTGGCGTAGTGTTGGAAGCGCGTGTGGCAAGGGCAAATCCGATTTGTCGTGTTCACATTGTTGACCAGCACTTTTCTGCTGGATGACCGCAAAAAACAAACCGTCCCACTAGATACCTGTCCGGAGCAACCCAACACATGTCGTCCCCCACTATCACCTCGCCGCAAGTAGCCGTCAACGACATCGGCTCGGCCGAGGATTTTCTCGCCGCCATCGATTCCACGATCAAGTACTTCAACGATGGCGACATCGTTGAGGGGACGATCGTCAAGGTCGACCGCGACGAGGTTCTGCTTGACATCGGTTACAAGACCGAAGGCGTCATTCCGTCCCGCGAACTCTCCATCAAGCACGACGTCGACCCCAGCGAGGTCGTCAACGTCGGCGATGAGGTCGAGGCGCTGGTCCTCACCAAGGAGGACAAGG
>DLKD01000138.1:6952-7239 GCA_002477755.1 Gordonia sp. UBA7599 | reverse complement strand
CCCGGGCGGTGCGGCGCAGCGAATCGGCGCGCCCGCGCGACGATGCGAGCCGCTCCTCGGCGGTGCGCAGCGCCAACCGAGCCTCCACCTCCTCGGTACGAACCGCCGCGACGGCCCGGCCGGCCTCCTCGCGAGTACCGTCGTCGACCGCCGTGGCCGTGCCGTCGGTCGTGGGCTCCTCACGGGCCAGGCGCAGTCGTTCGGCCAATGCCGCGAGCTTCGCGACGGTGTCGGCGTGGCCCTCCTCGGCGAGCTGACGCTGGCGGGTCAGGCGGTCGCTCTCGTCG
>DLKD01000138.1:0-6846 GCA_002477755.1 Gordonia sp. UBA7599 | reverse complement strand
GGTCAGGCGGTCGCTCTCGTCGTGCGCCGCGCGGATGTCCTGGCCGAGGCGGGCCAGGTGCTCGTAGGCGGCGCCCAGTGACGAATCCGACTCGTGCAGCGCGGCGAGCGCCTCGTCGGCTGCCTCGCTGCGGTCGTCCTGCTCGGTGAGCGCACCGGCCAGGGCCGCGCCGACTTCCTCGGCGGTGCGGTTGGCGTGGGCGAGTTCGGTGGTCGCCGCATCGATCGCCGACTGCACCTCCAGGCTGGAGGTGCGCCGAGCCGAGCCGCCCTCGACGGCGGCGGCGGCGATCCGATCACCGTCGGCGGTCACAACGGTCAGGTCCGGATGCTGCGCTACTAGGGCACTGCCGACCGCGGCGGCGTCGGCCACATCGGTGCCCAGGACGACGACGTCGTGCAGAAGGGTGTCGACGGCCCCGCGGATCGACGGCGGGCAGGTGACGACCGCACGCGCCCACCGCGCTCCTGCAGGCAGCGACGCCCCACCCGGCGCGGGCAGTGCGCGCAGCCCACCGACCAACAGCGCGGCACGACCACCGTCGCCGGCTTTCAGGGCGGCGACGGCACGTGCAGCGGCCAGTGCGTCGACGGTGGCGATGGCGTCGACGGTCGGACCGAGCGCACCGGCGACGGCCGGTTCGAACCCCGCCTCGACGGTCAGCAGGTCCGATACCGGAGCGAGCAGTCCGTCGGCGGCGTGCTCCAGCAGCCAGGCCCCGCCGTCGTTGCGCTCCAGGCCGACGGCCAGCGCCTCGATGCGCGCGGTCAGGGAGGCGATCTTCTGTTCGGCTTCACGCTCGGCGGTGCGCAGGGTTTCGACCCGCTCGTCGGCCGCGGCCGCTGCTGCCGTGCACCGCTCGTGGTGCTCGTCGAGCCCCTGCTCGGCCGACTCCATCTCGGCGACCGACGCGGCTACCGCATCCATCCCGGCCTGGGCCTTCTCCGCCCGCTCGACCGCGGCCTCGATCGCCGTCGTCAGACGCGCGGTTTCGGCGTCGACGGAATCGGCGCGCGTCCTCAGGTTCGCGACCTCGCCCTCGAGCCGTGCCAGTCCCTCACGGCGGTCGGCGACGGCGGCGACGGCGGCCGCATGGGCGCGCTCAACCGCGGTGGCGTGTTCCTCGGCGGTGGCCAGGCGAGCCTTGACCTCTTCCAATGCAGCACCGGCCTGCTCGACTGCCGCGGCGAGCTGGGCTTCCAGTTCGGCCGCGCGGACCGCCTGTTCCTCGAGCTCGTCGGGGTCGGGACCGCTCGCGACCGTCGTCGGCGTCGCCAGGTGCTTGCCGCGCTCGGAGGCGACGCGGATCGTCGCATCGACGCGCTCGGCCAGGGCCGACAGCCGGAACCATCCCTGGCCGGCGGTATGGGCGGCCGGCTCGATCTGGGCCAGCGCCTCCTCGCGCCGCGCCAGTTCGGCCGACGCGGCGTCCAGGGCCGTAGCGACCTGGGTCTGCTGGGCGCGGATGGTGTCCTCGAGCGCCGACTGCTCGGCCATGTCGGCGCGGCGTACGACGAGGTCGTCGGCCGCCAGACGCAGTCGGGCGTCACGCAGGTCCGCCTGGACGGTGGCGGCGCGGCGGGCTACCTCGGCCTGGCGTCCGAGGGGCTTGAGCTGGCGCCGCAGTTCACCGGTGAGGTCGGTCAGCCGGGCGAGGTTAGCCTGCATGGAGTCGAGTTTGCGGACGGCCTTCTCTTTGCGCTTTCGATGCTTGAGGACGCCGGCGGCCTCCTCGATAAAGGCACGACGGTCCTCCGGGCGGGACTCGAGGATCGCGGCAAGGCGGCCCTGCCCGACGATGACGTGCATCTCGCGCCCGATACCGGAGTCACTCAGCAGTTCCTGCACGTCCATCAGGCGGCAGGACTGGCCGTTGATCTCGTACTCGCCGGCTCCGTCGCGGAACATGCGCCGCGTGATGGACACCTCGGAGTAGTCGATGGGCAGCGCACCGTCGGAGTTGTCGATCGTCAGCGTGACCTCGGCGCGACCCAGCGGCGGCCGGCCCGACGTCCCCGCGAAGATGACGTCTTCCATCTTTCCGCCGCGCAGGGTCTTGGCACCCTGCTCCCCCATCACCCACGCGAGGGCGTCCACGACGTTGCTCTTCCCCGACCCGTTGGGACCCACCACACAGGTGATCCCGGGTTCAAAGCGCAGCGTCGTGGCCGACGCAAACGACTTGAACCCCTTCAGGGTCAGCGATTTCAGATGCACGACGGTACAGACTACCCATTCACCGCTCGACGAACCCGGTCAGTTCACCGCGTGCCGATTCGAATCGCTCGACCACGGTGTCGACGCGCCCGGGCGTGTCTGGTCCGCGCAGGTAGGCCAGCAGTTGGTCGAGGTCGGTGCGGGGTCCTTCGGCGACGACGTGGACGCGCCCGTCGGCAAGGTTCGCCGCGTACCCGACGAGGCCCAGTTGCAGTGCCCGCGAGCGCGTCGACCAGCGAAACCCGACGCCCTGCACGTGGCCGTGGACGAAGGCGCTGAGCCGCTGATGCGCGTGCGACATCCTCGTCGTCAGTCCGTCGCGATGGTGAGATTGACCTGCGTGCCCGCCTTCAGCGTGCGCCCCACCGTGCAGGTCCGGTCGATGGCGCGCTGCGCGACGACGAGAAGGCGCTGCGCGGCATCTGCGTCGAGTTCAGACAGGTCGAGTTCGAAGACCTCGTCGAGGACGGGATAGGTCTCCGACTCACGGTCGGCGGTGCCGCTGACGCGGACGGTGGCGTCATAGTCGTCGCCGAGTCGGCGTGCCAGGGTCACGTCCGAGGCCATGCCGCTGCACGCGGCGAGCGCGATCTTCAACAGTTCGCCGGGCGTGAAAACACCGTCGACGTCCTCGGACCCGATCTGCACGGTCGCCCCGCGCGAGCTCTCGCCGACGTAGCGGCGCGGACCGGTGCGCTGCACCCAGAGTTCAGTCATGGCTCTATTCAACACCGTTGGGAGTCAACGCCGTTGGGCCCGTTGGACCTGGTTGCAGATCAGAGGTGGCGTGCCGGGTCCATCCGCTGATGTAGGAGCCGGATCACGTCGACACCATCAGGCCGCGCGATATAGAAGAGAACATGGCTTCCGATGCTGTAGCGGCGGTATCCCTCGCGGATGCCGTCGCAGGCGCGTCCCCGATCGGGATCGTCGGCGATGCGCTCGAAGGCTGCCCTGATCTCGTTGATGTAGATCTCGGCCTGCTGGAGATCCCAGTGTTCAGCTATGTAGTCCCAGATCTCGGAAAGGTCGGACTGCGCCGCAGGTGTTAGTCGGTATGCCGTCACGACTTCTTCGCCGCGATGAAGGCGTCGAAGTCGAAGGGTTCCGGAGCGCCACTCGCCTCACCTGCTGCAAGTGCGGCGCGGAGTGCCGCCATCTGCGTCTCCTGATCCTCAAGGAGGCGCAGCCCAGCGCGCACGACCTCACTGGCAGACCGGTACCGACCCGAAGCGACCTCCTTCGACAGGAAATCTGCGAAGTGCTCGTCGAGGCTGATTGAGGTGTTCTGCACCATCCCGCGATGATACCAATATTTGGTATTTTCATGATGTCTCACGACCGATCGACGCCCCGCTCTACCGCTCGTCGATCGGCAGGCCCCGGTAGGCGGCCCACTCGGCCAGTAGTTGCTCGCGCGAGCCGGCGGGATTGGCGCGGTGCCAATCGCGGGTGAACCGGTTGTACTCGAACTGTGCGTCGATCTCACACGGCCCGCCGTTCCGGGTGGCCCGCCAGTGCACTAAGGCATCACCCAACGTCGTCGTACCGTCGGCCGAGCCGATGAATTCGCGCATCGCGGCGTCGAAGTGGAACTGCTGGCCGACCTGGTCGACGAACCACGCGCGCAGCACCTGGCTGCACCGCTGCCCCGGCGGGATGACGGTGGATTCGGTCAGGTCGCCGCCGAGTTGGCGGCCACCGGTCCGTCGCGCCGGTGCCGGCTCAATGAACTCACTTCCGTCGAGGGTCACCGCGATCCGTTGCGCCAGAAGCTCCTTGGCGCCGCTAGTCGCGATCCCCAGTGTGCGCGCGAAGGCAACTAATTCGTCCTTGCGCCAGTACCAACGGGTGAACTCTGCGGCGGGCAGCGCGGGCGTCAGCGGTGGTCGGGCAGACTCTGGCACCGGACGATCCTATGACTCAGCCAGACGACGGTCTGTCAGCGGCCGCGCGCAGAACGCTGGCAGTGCGCGCAGTAGAAAGAACTCCGGTTCATGAACTGTTCACGGCGCATCGTCGAGCCACAGCGATAGCACGGCTCCCCTTCCCGCCCGTAGGCGTTCAGAGACCGCGCGAAATAGCCCGACTCACCGTTGACGTTCACATACAGCTCGTCAAAGGACGTGCCCCCGACGGCCAGCGCCTCCGCCATGACATCGCGGGCGTGGCCGAGGAGTTCGACGAGCTTGGCCCGCGAGATCGAGTCGGTGAGCCGCGTCCCGCGCAGCCGGGCACGCCACAGCGCTTCGTCGGCGTAGATGTTGCCGATCCCCGACACCAGCGTCTGGTCGAGCAGGGCGCGCTTGACCTCGGTGTGCTTGCGGCGCATCGCCGACGCGACAACCACGGCGTCGAAGGCGGGGTCGAACGGGTCGGGTGCGATGTGCGCGACGACCGACGGCACCGATGCACCGACGGTGTAGACGTCGGGCACCAGCTCGTCGACCTGCCAGCCACCAAAGGTGCGCTGGTCGACGAACCAGAAGTCGCGATCACCCAGGCTCGTCGAGATCCGCAGATGGGGTGAGGGCTCAGTGGCTGCGACGTCGTCGATGATGCGCAGCTGCCCGCTCATCCCCAGGTGGATGACCAGGGCCTCGTCGACGATGCCGGCCTCGTCGGCCAGCTCAAGCCACAGATACTTGCCGCGACGCCGCGTCGCATGCGCGGTCGTGCCGGTCAGGCGGCCGACCAGTTCCGCGGCTCCCCCGGCCTGCCTGCGAACGGCGCGGTCGTGGTGCACGCGGACCTCGGAAAAGGAGCGACCGACGACGTGCTTGTCGACACCGAGGCGAACGGTCTCGACCTCGGGGAGTTCAGGCACCGCGCTCGTCGAGCATGCGCCACGCCTCCTGCGCGGCGACCTGCTCGGCCTCCTTCTTCGATCGGCCGACACCGCTGCCGAGTTCCTCACCGCCGACGACAGCCGTGGCGGTGAACTCCTTGTCGTGGTCGGGGCCGGTGGAGGTGATGTTGTAGCTTGGCGGTCCCAAGGATCGCGCGGCCGCCAACTCCTGCAGCGAGGTCTTCCAGTCCAGCCCGGCTCCCAGGCTGCCGGCCTCGGCGACGGCATCGCTGAACAGCGCGAGGATCACCTCGCGCGTGCGGTCGAATCCGTGCGACAAATAGATGGCACCCAGCAGTGCCTCCGTACCGTCGGCGAGGATGCTGTCCTTGTCGCGCCCGCCGGTCATCTCCTCACCGCGGCCCAAGTACAGATGGCGGCCGAGGCCTCCCGGCCCCAACGTGCGGGCCAGTCGCGCCAGCGCTTGCCCGTTCACCACGCTGGCTCGGATTTTGGCCAGTGCACCTTCTGGTCGGTCGGGATAGTCGCAGTACAGCTTTTCGGTGATCACGACGCCCAGAACAGAGTCGCCGAGGAACTCCAGGCGCTCGTTGGTCGGCAGCCCGCCGTTCTCGTAGGCGTAGGAACGGTGCGTCAGCGCCAGGGTCAACAGGTCATCGTCGAGGGTGACTCCCAAGGCGTCCAGCAAGGTCGCGGAATCGCGCCCGGAGTCAGCCATTGTCGGTGGTTTGGTCGCCCATCTGCCCGAGCTTATCGGCGAGACCCGCCCAACGTGGGTCGATTTTCTCGTGTGAGTGCCCGGGTTCGGCGACGGCGAGCGCAACACCGCAGTCGGGGCATAGTCCGGGGCAATCCTCGCGACACAGCGGCGACATCGGCAGTTCCAGCCCGACCGCGTCGATGAGGCTCTGTTCGAGGTCGATCTGGTCGCCGTCGACCCGGTGCACCTCCTCGTCGGAGGTCGTCTTGTCGGTCTCACTGTCGGGGTACGCGAACAGCTCGGTGAGGAATACCGTGACGGTGTCCTCCACCGGTTCGAGGCAGCGCGAGCACTGGCCGGCGGTCTCGCCGGACGCGGTGCCGGTGACCAACACGCCTTCCGAAACCGACTCCATGCGCAGGTCGAGGTCGACCTCGGTATCGGGCTCGATGGCGATCATCTCCGACCCGATGCGGATGGGAGTTCGGACGGTGCGGTGCGACTCGATCATGCTGCCGGGACGACGGCCCAACGAGCGGAGGTCGACTACAAAGGGTGCGTCTGTCACACCGACACGATACGCCGGAGGTGAGACAGCCGAAGCGGACCTATCCCGCGAGCGGGGTTTCGCGGTCGCGCTTCTCGTGCTTGTCCTTCTCGTCGACGGCCCGCGGGTACTCGACGTAGTCGTGCATACCCGCACCGGTGCGCAGCTGCTGGCGACCGCGGCCGACCGACCGAATCGTCCCGGTGAGGATCTGCTCGAAGTCGGCGAGCTTCTGGTCGACGTAGATGTCGCAGTCCCCGCGCAGACGGTCGGCCTCGGCGTGTGCCGCGTCGACGATGCGCCCTGCCTCGGACTTGGCTGCGACGACCACTTCATCCTGGGCGACCAGGCGCTGCTGCTCGGCGATGCCGTCGGCCACCGAGCGCTCGTAGTGGGCGTTGGCGTTCTCGACGATGCGCGCTGCCTCGGCACGGGCCCGGCCGGTGACCGCCTCGTGCTCGCGGGCGGCGCCGGTAGTGAGGCGGTGCGCCTCCTCGGTGGCGTCGGAGATCAGTACGCGGCTGTGGCTCGACGCGTCGTCGACCATGCGATCGGCGGCGGCGCGGGCCTCGC
>DLKD01000147.1 GCA_002477755.1 Gordonia sp. UBA7599 | reverse complement strand
GACGGTGACCACCCGGTCGGGGTCGAACGGCCGTGCGTCGGGTGCCGGAGAGATCTTGATCTCCGCGATCCCGGCGGGTGCCCTGGTGGCGAATCCAAGCGAGTTCACGTCGATGACGTCGGCGGATTTGTTGACCCGCAACCGGATCCGGTCGGTGCGGGCACCGGTCAGGGTGACCGTCCCGTCCCGCGTCACCGTGCGGGTGAGCCAGCGCTCGCCCAGGTTCACCGACACCTCAGTGGGTGCCGCCGGATACGTCTCCGGCGCGACGATGCGCAGCTTGTCCACGCGTTGCACCTCGGGGAGGCGGATGGTCAGCGTCGGCCCGGAATCGCTCTCTCTCCCAGAGTCTTTCTGCCCGGACTCCTGTTTGCCAGGCTCCTCCTCACCCGAGTCTGTCTCCCCGGAGTCGCCGGCCCTGGAATCCTCTCGGCCCGAATCCTTCTGGGCGGGATCCTCCTTGGCGGGATCCTTGTGGCCAGAATCCTTCTGCCCAGAATCCTTCTGGGCGTCATCCCCGTTCTGTTTCTTGCTGTCCGGGTCACCGTATCCGCCGGTGTTGCCGGCCTTTCCGTCGGACGTCGCCTCGTCGCCGCTCTCGCGGTCCGACGTCGTCCCGTCATCGTCGGCGGGGTCCTCATCGTCGTCGCGGGCACCGTCCGCCGGTGCGGTCCACACGGTCGCCGGATCGCCGTCGACGGCGGCCTGCGCCGCACCCCGTGGATCGGTCACATCCGACGGACCGTCCGCGACAACCGATCCGGGTACGTGCAACAGCGCCCGCAGACCGTCACCGGGCATGGGGACGAGGGTGACGGTAGGCGACACCGAGGTTGCCGACGGCACCGACAGTGCGCGGGTGAACACCCCGGGTGTCTCCGGGGTCAACCCCAAACCGGAAGCGCACCTGAACAGTTCGTCGTCGGAGGAGGTGTCGCGCACGCACGCGGACCGCCCGGTGAGCTCCTGTGTCAGCACCCACTGTGCGACAGCTGAATTCTTCTGCTGGGCGGGCAGGACGACCCGCTGCCGGATCGACAGGGGGTTGCCCGTGGCGAGGTCGGTGAGCGTGACGTCGGCGAGGGCGAACTGGTTGCCCACCGTCGCGTTCTTGGTGGCCGTGGCGCGGATCTGCACGCGCTTCGTCTCCCCGGGCGGGAGGGTGACCGTCACCGGCTCGCCGGGCTTCACCCCGTTCACGACGGCGGTCCCCTGGTCGGTGGTGACCAGGATGGAGGTGACGTCGGGGCCGAGGGCCTTTGCCGTCGTCACGGTGACCGCCAGGTTCGATCGCGGCTGGGGGAACGTCAGCTCCAACCACTGCCCAATGGCGTGGTCGAGACCCGAGCTCAGCCAGGCCGTCGACCCGTCGCCGTCGAAGGCCGCGGCCGTCGAATTCGCGGGTGAGGTCTGGCCCGGCTGCGTGGCATCCGACGCCGACGACGAGGCGCGGACCTCCACCGCACCGGGCTGGTCGTCGAGGAGCCATTGCCCGACGACGGGGTGCTCGTCGCGGCGTGGACCGGCCGGGTAGTCGGCGACGGCGTTCTTGGTGCGACGGGGATCGCCCGGCGCGCGGATGGCCGACCGGTTGTGGTCGACGCGGCCGAAGTCGGTTTCGCGGTCGGCGGGAGCGTCGGTGATCCAGCGAGGCCCGTCCGACGAGAGGCCCGCGGCGCGAGCGTCGGAGTCCAGGACCGACAACAGCCCGGGGGGCAGTGCCTCGGGGCCTCCGACGACGCGGGGCATGGAGGCGAGGTCAGCGAGCACCGGGCCGGTGCCGGGGAAGACCTGGGTGTCGACGGCGAAGATCTGGATTGCGGGCATCGGCGGGCGAAGACCGTCGTCGACGACGACGCCGCGCACAACCGCCGGCGCGACGTCGGCGCCGAACTGGGCGACCTTGGCGATCCCCGGGGAAGCGAGCAGCGCCTGCTGCGCCAACAACGGTCGGGCCGACCGGGATTCGCGCGGATCGAGGTCGGCGCGCAGTACGACGTAGCCGACGCCGAGTTGGGCGAGCATCGGAGCGAGCTCGGGGGAGCCGCGGCCGTCAGCGATGTCGCGTTGCACCGCGTCGAGTGCGCGGATCGCCGTCGGAGGGACCAGTGGGATGGCATCGCGCACGGCCCACGGAGTCTGTGCGAGGGCCTGCATCGGCTCGTCGCGCGTGGTGCCCCACAGCTGTTGGGCAAAGGGGGAGCCGGGGACGATGAGGGTGCGGGTCGGTTGACTCGGACCGTCGGTAGCGGGGCCGGTTCGTTCATCGAGCCACCGCGCGGCGTCGCGCCAGTGGCTGGGCAGGGACCGGTAGGTGGCGTCGCCGGCGAGGCCACCGGTCCAGGCGAGAGTGCCCGCGCCGAGTAGCGCGACGAGCAGCACGATGGTCGCCGCGACCGGCCGAGAGCGCTGCGGGTGGGCGAAGCCGGCGAGAGCCTCGCGGACGGGGACCTCCGGGGGCAGCGGCACCCGCGCGACGAGGTGCGCGATGCCCAAGACCAGCGGGATGCGCAGGAACGGGTCGAACTTGTGCAGGTTGCGTAGCGGCGCGCCAGGACCGTCGAGGAAGACGCGTACGGGCTCGGCGATCGGCGAACCCCATTGACCGGCGTACCCGAGGCACATCAGCAGCAGACCCACGCCCAGGATGGCCACGAGCGTGCGCCGGTAGGGCAGCGACGCCATAGTCAGTCCGGCCAGTCCCGCGGCCGCGAGGACGCCGGTCGCGAGCACCGCGGCGGGTTGGGTCACGAGGATTGCGCCGGCCACACGCTCCGGGGAGACGAACGGCGTCCACGAACTGGTGCCGCGAAGGACCTCTGTCAGCGACGACCACTGCGTCGTCACACGCGAGGATTCGATGAAGTCGAGGAACGGCGGGCTCACCCGCGACAGCAAGACAAGCGGGATGATCCACCACGCGCAGACGAGCGCAGCGCCGAGTGCCCACCACGCGCCGAAGCGGGCCCACCGTCGACGATCGGTGTCACGGTAAGCCAGCGCCCACCACAGCACGCCGACGGCCGTTGCCGCGATCGTGGCCACCGCGTTCACCGCGCCCATCAGGGCGATCGGAACCGCGGCGCGCAGACCGAGTCGCCACAGCGGTGTCGTCGTCGAGGAGAGACCCGTGACGACGCCGAGAACGACCCACGGGGCCAGCATCATCGGGAGCGTCTCCGATGAGATGGAGCCGATCGTCGTCAACACGCGCGGGCTCAACGCGAAGATCGCGCCGGCCAGCAGGCGTGAACCAGGTGAGCCGATCCCCAGCGCCTGGGCCAGTTTCACGATGCCGACGACGCCGACGGTGAGCAGTAGGGCCCACCACAGGCGCTGGGTGATCCACGGCGGGATGTGCAAGAGATGGCCGAGGGCGAAGAAGGAGCCGTGTGGAAAGAAGTAGCCGTACGCCTGGTTCTGAACCTGACCCAAGGGGGCGGTCGGGGTCCACAGGTGCGCAGCGCGGGAGAGGAAGCCCCACGGGTTGGCTGTCAGATCGAGCTTGGTGTCCGCAGCGATCCGGCCCGGCGACTGGGCGAATGCGAGGACTAGAGACGCGGCGAAGATCGCTGCGATGCCGCGTCGGGTCAGATGCCCAGCGGCAGTCAGTTGGTGTCCCCGCTGCTCCCGCGCGATCCGTAATCGACGCTGCCGGGGACAAAACCGTCGGTGGGGTTGAAGTTGTTGGCGTCGGTGGCGGGGCTGGAACTGGTGGCGATCCAGGCGGCTGCGAAGATCCCGACGATTCCGACGAGGATGCCGACGACCGCGGCAATTGCGCCGGCGACGAGGCGGTTGTCGGCCAGGCGGTTGGTGAGCATGGCGTTGAAACTACCATCCGACGTGCCAGACTCGACGGCATGCACACCAGGACCACCATGATTTTCGGCGCGGTACTCGCGTCGGCGACCCTCGTCGTCGGAGGGTGTACGACGTCGGGAGAGCCTGAACCGGCGTACTCGTCTGCGCCGGCGTATCAGTCCTCGTCGTCGGCGTCCTCGTCGGCAGTCGTCGCCGCCGGGCCGGGATGCATCAGCACGGTCGTCGACAAGCTGAGCACGCGCCGCAAGCTGGCGCAGATGCTGATGGTGGGCGTGAAGGACACCGCCGACGCCAAGGCGATCGTCGCGAAGGAGCGGATCGGCGGGATCTTCGTCGGCAGTTGGACCGACAAGGCGATCTTGACGTCGGGTGCGGTGAAGGGGCTGTCGGCGGGGCGGATTCCGGTGATGGTGTCCGTCGATCAGGAGGGCGGTCGGGTCTCGCGGCTGAAGGCGATCGGCATCGACTCGCCGGCACCGCGCGAACTGGCGACGACGAAGACGCCCAAGCAGGTGCACGACTTGGCGTTCGGGATCGGCAAGCAGTTGGCGGCACTGGGGGTCACCGTCGACTTTGCGCCGGTCATCGACGTCAGCGACCAGGATGCGGACACGGTGATCGGTGACCGGTCCTTCTCCAACGACCCAGTGGTCGTCACCAAGTACGGCCGGGCATTCGCCTCGGGACTGCGCGACGCGGGGATCCTGCCGGTGCTCAAACACTTCCCGGGCCACGGCCACGGATCGGGCGATTCGCACACCGGAACCGTGCGGACGCCGCCGCTGTCCGAACTGATGACCAGCGACCTGGTGCCGTGGCGCACGCTGGCGCGCATGCCCGGTGTGGCCGCGATGGTGGGGCACCTCATCGTGCCCGGGCTGACCGGTGATGAGCTGCCCGCCAGCGTCAACCCCGCGGCGATCTCGATGCTGCGCACCGGCCGCGGCTACAACGGACCGGCATTCCACGGCGTGATCTTCTCCGACGACCTTTCGGGGATGGCGGCGATCACCGAGAAGTACCCGATTGAGCAGGCCGCTCCGATGGCGCTGGCCGCCGGCTCCGACATCGCCCTATGGCTGACCACCGACAAGGTGAGTGCGGTCTTGGATGCGCTGGAGAAGGCGGTCGCGAACGGCAAGTTGTCGATGGAACACGTCGACGCTTCGGTCACGAGGATTCTGCGCGCGAAGAAGATGCCTCGCTGCTAGTCAAGATTCGCCGAGCGAGCCCAAATCCGCGCCGAGCGAGCCCAATCCCGCGCCGACCGAGCCCAGAACTTACTCACCGGTAAGTAGTGCGGTAGAGTCGAGGACAAAGACATTCGACGGGAGTACGACGTTGGCCGGTGGGACGAAGCGGTTACCGCGCGCGGTGCGCGAGCAGCAGATGCTCGACGCCGCGGTGACGGTGTTCGCCGCCAACGGCTTCCGTGAGGCGTCGATGGATGCGATCGCCGCCGAGGCGCAGATCAGCAAGCCGATGCTGTACCTCTATTACGGCTCCAAGGAAGAACTGTTCAGCGCGTGCATCGCTCGCGAGTCGGCGAAGTTCATCGACGCCATGTCGACCGGTTTCAACCCGGCGCTGAGCCAGCGCGAGCAGGCGCGCACGGTCGTGCGGGAGTTCCTGCGGTTCGTCCATGAGAACGCGGAGTCGTGGCGGGTGCTTTACCGCGTCGCGGTGGGCACCGCCAGCTTCTCCGACCTGGTCAGCCAGAGCCGCAGCCGCGTTATCGAGATGGTCGCGCAGCTGATCAAGCAGGGCACGACCGTCGAGGGGGCGACGGACGTCGACTTCGAGATCACCGCCGTCGCACTGGTGGGTGCGGGTGAGGCCGTCGGCGACCGCATCAGCGAGGGCGACATCTCGCTGGAGACGGCGACGGACCTCCTCGTCGGGATCACCTGGCGCGGCCTGAAGGGCGTCGGTATCCACGACGGTCAGTCCGCCGAGGCCTGAGACGGCTCGCTCGGCGCGGATCTGGGCTCGGTCGGCGCGGGATTGGGCTCGGTCGGCGGATAGAGAAACGACGAAGCCCGCACCTTTCGGTGCGGGCTTCGACTGTTCTTTGCTTACTGCGGACTACATGCCGCCTACCGCGGACTACTTGACGCTCACCGCGGACTACTTGATGGCCCGCGTGGTCGCGGTCAGGTGCGGGAAGCCCTTCTTGCGATCCAGGATCGAGATGTCGTAGTCGCCGGGGCCGCCAGCGGCCTTGGTGTACAGGTTCACCGTCGCCGGCAGCAGGATCGGGCGGCCGAAGCGCACCTGGTAGTCCACCGCTTCGGTCAGCTGGTTGCTGACGTTGGCGACGGCTGCCGCCGCGCTCCACATCCCGTGCGCGATGGCGCGCGGGAAGCCGAATGCCTTGGCAGGCAGGTTGCCCATGTGAATCGGGTTGCGATCACCCGAGGCGGCCGCATAGTTGCGGATCTGACCCAGGTTGACCGACAGCACCGCGTCCGGCGGAGGCGGCGCCGCTTCCTTGGGCGCGGGGCCGCGCTCGGCGTCGGAGAGGCTCGTCTTCTGCTGGGAGAGGAACGTGCCGACCTGCTCGCACACCAGCTCACCGCCCACTTCGAACCGCGACGTGATGTCGATCAGGAGCCCCTTGCGGTGCTCGCGCAGGTTCCCGGCCTGGGTGCTGATCGTGAGGTGCTCGGTCACCGGGATCTGGCGGAAGCGCCGGATCCGGTTCTCCACGTGCACCGACCCGACTGCGCTGAACGGGAAGTCCGAGCTCGTCATCAGCTTCATGACCAGCGGGAACTGCAGCACGAACGGGTAGGTTAGCGGAAGGTTGTTGCCCAGTTGAAGGCCTGTGGTGCGGCAGTACTCCTGCAGCCGGTTCAGGTCAGTGCCCGGCGTGGTGTACCGGTACACCGTGTCGGGCACGGTGGCGTCCGGGCGCACCGGGCCGGACTTGCCGATCACCGGAAGCATCCCGGCCACCGCGCGTGAGTAGGTGTCAAGCGTCGACGGCAGATCGTCGATCGTGATGACCCGCCCCATGTCAGGCGCCCAGCATGCTCTGGCCGCAGACGCGGACCACGTTGCCGGTCACCGAGCTCGACGCCGGGTTGGCGTACCAGGCGACGGTCTCGGCGACGTCGACGGTCTGCCCGCCCTGCTGCAGCGAGTTGATGCGACGGCCCACCTCGCGGGTGGCCAGCGGGATCGCGGCGGTCATCGCGGTCTCGATGAAACCGGGCGCGACCGCGTTGATGGTGATGTTCTCCTTGGCCAGGATCGGCGCGTAGGCGTTGACCAGGCCGATGACGCCGGCCTTCGACGTGCCGTAGTTCGTCTGGCCGCGGTTGCCCGCGATGCCCGCGATCGACGAGACGTCGATGACCGCGCCACCCGGGCGCAGGGCCTTGGCCTTGACGAGGTCGTCGACGAGGCGCTGCGGGGCGATCAGGTTGACGCCGATCACCGAGTTCCAGCGGCCCTCGTCCATGTTGGCGAGCAGCTTGTCACGCGTGATGCCGGCGTTGTTGACGATGATGTCGAGGCCGCCGTGGCGCTCGAGCACATGCTCGGCGATGGTCTTGCCGGCGTCGTCGGCGGTGACGTCGAGGGGCAGTGCGGTGCCCTTCACCTTGTTCGCGGTCTCGCTCAGTGCCTCACCGGCGGCCGGGATGTCGGCGGCGATGACGTGGGCGCCGTCGCGGGCCAGGACCTCGGCGATGGTGGCGCCGATGCCGCGGGCGGCACCGGTCACCAGCGCGACGCGGCCGGCCAGCGGCTTGTCCCAGTCCTCGGGTGCCTTGGCCTCGTCTTCACCGATGCGGATCACCTGGGCGTCGACGTAGGCCGACTTGCCCGACAGGAGGAACCGCAGCGTCGACTCGACGCCGCTCAGGCCGGTCGAGGCCTTGGGGTGCACGTAGACGAGCTGTGCGGTGGCACCGCCCTGGGCCTCCTTGGCCAGCGAGCGGGTGAAGCCTTCGAGGGCGCGCTGGGCGATCTGCTCGTCGGGCTTGCGGCACAGCTCGGGGTGCGTGCCCAACACGACGAAGCGCGCCGAATTGCCGGTGGAGCGCATCAGCGGCGTGAAGAACTCGAACAGGGCCGACAGCTGGGCCGGCGCGGTGATCCCAGTGGCGTCGAACACGGCGGCACCGAGCTTGTCGGCACCACGGCCACCGGTGTTGTTGCTGATCAGGTCGTAGCCGTCAGCAGCGGCGAGGATCTCGCGCAGCGGCTCGACGAGGCGGCCTTCGCCACCGAGGACGACCGGGCCGGCCAGCGGGGCCTGCGTCGGCGAGTAGCGGCGCAGGTTCGGGGGCTGCGGCAGTCCGACGCGGCTGGCGATGAACGAGCCGGGGCCCGACGTGACGAAAGTCGAGTAGAGATCCTTGTTGGCATTACCGGACACGGAAAGAACTCCTTCGAGAGTGTGTAGTTTTCGCGACGTTGGGTTGCTGTCGGCCCGACCGGAGTCGACAAGCAACTTACTCGGGAGTAAGAATACTCTACGAGAAACACGTCCCCTCTTTCAGGAGTTCGCAAGCCAATGGCCACCACCCCAAGCACGCCGGCAACGACGACGGCGTCCGACGACAAGCCCGCCGCGAAGAAGGCCCCCGCCAAGAAGGCGCCTGCCAAGGCAGCGGCCAAGAAGGCTCCCGCCAAGAAGGCGGCGGCGAAGACCGCGGCCGCCCCGGCGGCGAAGGCTCCCGCGACGACCGCTCCCAAGAGTGCGGCACCGAAGTCGGGCATCAGCTCCTTTGCCACCGCCCCCAAGCGCAAGGTCGCCATCCTCGGCGGCAACCGCATCCCCTTCGCCCGCCAGGACAAGGCATACGCCTCGGCCAGCAACCAGGAGATGTTCACCGCGGTCCTGTCGGGCCTGGTCAGCCGATTCAACCTGCAGGGCGAGCGCCTCGGCATGGTCGCCGGCGGTGCAGTCCTCAAGCACTCGCGCGACTTCAACCTGATCCGCGAGTCGGTGCTGGGCTCGGAGCTCTCGCCCTACACCCCCGCATTCGACATCCAGCAGGCGTGCGGCACCGGCCTGCAGGCCATCACCGCCGTCTCCGACGGGATCGCCTCCGGTCGCTATGACGTCGCGATCGGCGGCGGTGTCGACACCACCTCCGACGCCCCGATCGGCGTCTCGGAGGCCATGCGCCGCCAGATGCTCGAGGTCAACCGCGCCAAGTCCACCCCCGAGCGCATCAAGGCCGCGCTGGCGCTGGCCACCAAGCTGGGCATCGAGATCCCGCGCAACGGCGAGCCCCGCACCGGGCTGTCGATGGGCGAGCACGCCGCGATCACCGCGAAGGAGTTCGGCGTCAAGCGCGAGGACCAGGACGCACTGGCCGCGGCCAGCCACCAGAAGATGGGTGCGGCCTACGACCGCGGCTTCTTCGACGACCTCATCACGCCTTACCGTGGCCTGACCCGCGACGAGAACCTGCGCCCGAACTCGTCGACGGAGAAGCTCGCCACCCTCAAGCCGGTGTTCGGCGTCTCGCTCGGTGACGCGACGATGACGGCGGGCAACTCGACGCCGCTGACCGACGGTGCGTCGGCGGTGCTGCTGTCCACCGACGAGTGGGCCAAGGAGAAGGGCCTGCCGGTCCTGGCGTACTTCGTCGACAGCGAGACCGCTGCCGTCGACTATGTCAACGGTCCCGACGGTCTGCTTATGGCCCCGACCTACGCGGTTCCGCGTCTCCTGGAGCGCAACGGTCTGACCCTGCAGGACTTCGACTTCTACGAGATCCACGAGGCTTTCGCCTCGGTGGTGCTGGCGACGCTGGCCGCGTGGGAGTCCGACGAGTACTGCATCGAGCGCCTCGGCCTGAAGAAGGCCCTGGGCTCGATCGATCGCAGCAAGCTCAACGTCAACGGCTCCTCGCTGGCGGCGGGCCACCCGTTCGCGGCCACCGGCGGGCGCATCGTCGCGCAGGCGGCCAAGCAGATCAAGGAGAACGGCGGCGGTCGCGCGCTGATCTCGATCTGCGCCGCCGGCGGGCAGGGCGTGACGGCGATCATCGAGGGCTGACCGCCTCGCAGCGCCGGGCCGCGCGAGTGGAGTAACACCGCGCGGACCTGCATCGATATGGTCAATGGTTCCGGCTGAACTGCCAGCCCCCCGACCCGGCAGTTCGCCGGAACCATTCCCTTCGCCGCCGCGGCGGCTGCGACGATGCGGCGCGCACAGCCACTTACCAGTACATTCGTCTCAATGACAGCTCCGACCAGGACCCGCCGGCCCCTGGCCATCACCGGCCGGGTGGTGGCGGCGATCCTGCTGGTGTTCAGCCTGGTCACCGCGGGGGACGCCCTGGCGACGCACGGGCGCAGCTCTCGCGGCACGACAGTGGCCTCGGTGCCGTTGGGCAACAAGGTCGAGGTCGACGTCGACAAGGGCCTCGACGAACTGCACCGCATCGTCGACGCTCCAGTACGGATCCGGACCTCCTCGGGCGCCGCTGAGTTCAGCGCGGAACAGCTGGGACTGTCGTTTGACGAGAAGCGCACGATCACCCGCGCGATGGAGCAACCGCGCAACCCGCTGCGCCGCTTCCTCTCGGTCTTCGGCATCAAACGGCACGTGCGCCCCGTCGTCACGGTCGACCGCGCGAAGTTCGACAAGGCCCTCGATGGCGAGCGCAAGAACCTCGAGAAGGCCGCCGTCGAAGGCGGTGTGCACTTCGAAGTCGAGGGCGACCACGTCGTGCCCAAGCCCGACATGCCTTCGGGTGGACTGCGCATCAACCGCGACCTCGCCGCTCAGCGGACTGCGGCGTACTGGCTCGACGGCGATGAGATCCTTCTCCCGATGGAGCCGTTCCAGCCGACCGTCTCGGCCGCGTTGGTCATGGCTACGGTCAACGGCAAGGCCCGCCAAGCGGTGGCAGCGCCGGTGACGTTGAAGGGCCGCGGCAAGACGGTCACCGTCGAGCCGCAGGAGTTGGCCGAGTTGTTGGTCTTCGCCCCCGACGGCAAGGGCGCGCTGGTACCGAAGGTCGACGACGAGAAGTTGAAGCAGCAGCTCACTGAGTTGTCGTCGACCCAATCCAAGCCGAAGAGTGCCACGTTCGAGATGCAGGGTGGCCGGCCGACGATCGTGCCGGGTCACTCGGGCTACACCATCGACTGGGCGGCCACCGCGGTGGCCGTGGCCGGTGCAGTCGGGGAGAACCGCACCGCCGACGTCGCCTACATCGAGAACAAGCCGCGGCTGACCACGGAGGCGGCGAAGAAGCTCGGCATCCGGGAAGTGGTCAGCGACTACACCACCGGGGGTTTCTCCGAACTGTCCGGGGAGAACATCCGACGGGTCGCCGCCACCGTCGACGGGGCGATCGTCAAGCCGGGCCACAAGTTCTCGCTCAACAGCTTCACCGGTCCGCGCGGCTCGGCGCAGGGCTATGTGACGTCGACGATCATCGACCACGGCCACGCGTCGAAGGCCGTCGGCGGCGGGATCTCGCAGTTCGCCACCACGCTGTACAACGCGGCCTACTTCGCTGGCCTCGAGGACATCACCCACACCGAGCACAGCTATTACATCTCGCGCTACCCAGAGGCGCGCGAGGCGACGGTCTTCGAGGGCGCCATCGACCTGGTGTTCCGCAACGACACCCCGTACGGCATCTACATCGAGACGTCGTGGACGCCGTCATCGATCATGGTCCGGTTCTGGAGTACCAAGACGCGCGACGTCCAATCGATCACCGGCGATCGCTTCGCCTTCACCGATCCGCCGAAGCTGGTCCTGCCCAAGGGTGACGACTGTATTCCGTCGAATGGAAGCCGCGGATTCACGACGTCGAATACGCGCATCATCACCGACGCCAAGACAGGCAAAGTCATCTCGCGGCACACGCGCACGGTGAAGTACGACCCCGAGCCGAAAGTTACCTGCAAGTAGCCCACCCGAGCGTGGCGGTCGTCACACACCCTCGTATCCTCGCCCGTATGGATATCAAGGGAGCAAGTGCAATCGTCACCGGCGGTGCCTCCGGCATCGGTGCAGCGTCGGCCCGTCGCCTCGCCAAGCAGGGCGCCAAGGTCATCATCGCGGATCTGAAGGCTGAGGACGGCGAGAAGATCGCCGCTGAGATCGGCGGCAAGTTCGTTGCCGTCGACGTCACCGACACCAGCCAGATTGAGGCCGCCGTCAACGCCGCCACCGAGCTCGGCCCGCTGCGCGCGGTCGTGAACTCCGCCGGCATCGGCTGGGCACAGCGCACCGTCGGCAAGGACGGCGAGTTCGCCTCGGCCCACAACTTGGACCTCTACAAGAAGGTCATCGCGATCAACCTCGTCGGCACCTTCGACGTGGTGCGCCTCGCCGCGACCGCGATGAGCCGCAACGAGCCCAACGAGAACGGCGAGCGCGGCGCAATCGTGAACCTCGCCAGCGTCGCCGCATTCGACGGTCAGATCGGCCAGGCTGCCTACTCGTCGTCGAAGGGCGGCGTCGTCGGCATGACCCTGCCGGTCGCGCGCGACCTCTCGGCGGTCGGCGTGCGCGTCAACTGCATCGCCCCCGGTCTGATCGACACCCCGATCTACGGCGAGGGCCCTGAGTCCGAGGCGTTCAAGGCGAAGCTGGGCGAGAGCGTGCTTTTCCCCAAGCGTCTGGGCGTGCCCGACGAGCTCGCGTCGATGGTCGAGGAGCTGATCACCAACTCGTACATGAACGCCGAGGTCATCCGCGTCGACGGCGGCATCCGGATGCCACCGAAGTAGCAGGACGTCAGTAAAGGTCCTGGATTGAAAACTTTCCGCAGCAACCAAGTCATATATCGGTGACCGTGCTAATTTAAATTGCCGATGGCGGCTGACACAGCGCTGTCTGCCGCTGAAAGACGCTCGGAGAGTGGCTTGAGCAGCCGAAACAGCGCATCTGAAACGAGCTTTGGAGGAAGCCAGTAATGCCCAATGTGAATGACGATATCGAGGCCAACCCGATCTTCACCCGCCCGGGCGAGGCAACTTCGTACCCGGCGAACCGGATCCCGCAGAACGAGAGCCTCCCGTCGACTGCCTACCAGGTCGTCCATGACCAGTCGATGCTCGACGGCAACGCCCGTCTGAACCTCGCGACCTTCGTCGGCACCTGGATGGACGACGAGGCCACGAAGCTCTACGTCGAGGCCGCCGACAAGAACATGGTCGACAAGGACGAGTACCCGGCCACGGCCGCGGTCGAGACCACCTGCGTGAAGATGGTCGCCGCCATGTGGAACGCCAAGGACCCCGACAACACCATCGGCACCTCGACCATCGGCTCGTCGGAAGCGGCGATGCTCGGCGGTCTGGCGATGAAGCGCAAGTGGTCCAACGCCCGCAAGGCGGCCGGCAAGTCCACCGAGAAGCCGAACCTCGTCCTCTCCAGCGCCGTGCAGGTCTGTTGGGAGAAGTTCTGCAACTACTTCGAGGTCGAGGCCCGCTTCGTCCCGATCAGCCTGGAGCACAAGGTGCTCGACGGCTACGAGCTGGAGAAGTACGTCGACGAGAACACGATCGGCGTCGTCTGCATCATGGGCGTCACCTACACCGGCATGTACGAGCCGGTGAAGGAGGTGTCGGCCAAGCTGGACCAGATCCAGAAGGACACCGGCCTGGACATCCCGATCCACGTCGACGGTGCGTCGGGCGGGTTCATCGCGCCGTTCTGCCAGCCTGACCTGGAGTGGGACTTCCGCGTCGATCGCGTCGTTTCGATCAACACCTCCGGCCACAAGTACGGCCTGGTGTACCCGGGCCTGGGCTGGGTCGTGTGGCGCGACAAGGAGGCCTGCCCCGACGATCTGATCTTCTACGTCAGCTACCTCGGCGGGTCCGAGGCGACGCTGGCGCTGAACTTCTCGCGTCCGGGCTCGCAGGTGCTGCTGCAGTACTACTTGTTCCTGCGTCTGGGCTACGAGGGCTACACGCGCGTGCAGTCGAACTCGCGCAGCGTGGCGATGTACCTCGCGGAGGAGATCGGCAAGATGGAGCCGTTCGAGCTGTGGAACGACGGCTCGGACATCCCGGTGTTCGCGTGGTACCTCAAGGACTCCGCGAGCAAGAACTGGTCGCTCTACGACCTGGCCGACCGCCTGCGCCTGAAGGGCTGGCTGATCCCGGCCTACCCGATGCCCGACGACCTGGCCGATCTGACCGTCCAGCGCATCGTCGTCCGCAACGGGCTCAGCCACGACCTGGCGACCAAGCTCCTCGGCGACATCAAGGACGACGTGGCGTTCTTGCAGAAGCTCGACGGCCCGATGCCGCGTGACGCGGCGACGACGCACCAGTTCGCGCACTGACGTCGCAGTCGATCTGACGGACCGGCCCCGCACCGAAAGGTGCGGGGCCGGTCCCATTCTTGGTGTGGCGCGGGCCTTTAGGGCTTGACGTCGGTTACGACGACGGGCGGCTCCTGTGCGCCCCGGATGCCCAACCAGGCCGCGGCGAGACAGCCGAGGGTGACGGCGCCGACGAAGTAGGGGAAGACCGTGAGGGTTCCGAACCGGGACGACATGGCGCCCGCGGCGACGGTGGGGACGGCCATCGCGAGGTATCCGAGCAAGTAGTAGGCACTCATCACCGCGCCGCGGGCATCGCCCGGTACGACCTCGCTGAGATAGCGCAGCGAGCCGCCGAAAGCCATACCGAACGCGATGCCGAGCACGGTGGCGTCGACGATCACGAACCACGTCAGACCGGAGTGCAGGGCCAAGATCGCCAACAGCAGGGACACGGCCATGCCGAGGTCGCCGATGATCGCCGTCGTCCGTGGGTCGCCCCGCCCGCTGGCCCACTGCGCGAGCGCCGACGCCGCGGCCATCACCGAGATCACGACGCCGACGAAGACGATCGACGGGTGGCCGGTGGCCTCCTGGGTGAGCCGCGGGTACAGGCTCATGAACACCCCGAGCACCGACCACGCCGTCACGATGCCCATTGCGGCGAACCAGAAGTCGGTGCGGATCCCGCTGGGCACTGTCGGCGCGGTGATCCGGAAACGCCCGCCAGTGCGTTCGACGTGCGGTTCGGACAGCAGCATCAGGATTGCGAGCATCGCTGCGGTGATGACGGCGAAGATCACGTAGGGCAACTGCAACGGATCTTTCGCCCACTGTGCCGCTACGGCGACCGCGAGCACCGTGACTGCCATCCCGGTGTTGAGTGCGACGCCGCCGGCCATGCCGTTGCGCGCACCGTCGTGCGGTCGGAGGTCGAGGAGGGCCGCGCCGGCGACGACGGTGAGGGCGCCGACTGCGACGCCGTGCAGGAGTCGTGCGAGAACCAACTGCCAGGCGTGGTCGGCGATCAGGAACACGGCAAGGCCGACGAGGATGATTGACAGTGCGACGAGGAGGACCGGTTTACGGCCGACTGCGTCCGAGATGGGTCCGACGGTCAGCGCCGAGACCAGGGCGCCGATCGCATAGCCCGCGAATACGACGGTGATCGTCAACGGGCTCAGGTGCCACTGCTCTTGGTACAGCGGATACAGCGGCGAGGGCAACCCGGAGATTCCCAGGGCCAAGGCGAGCATGACGAGAAAGTAACCGTATGCCCACCGCTGCTGCGGCGACGACGACACTCTCCAACGGTACGCGCGTGGGGCCGGCGCTGTTCCGGCCCTCGATCAACTGGGCAGCGGTGCGCTGATACCGGGCGGGATCGGAGTACCGGGCATGACGCCGAACACCGGGTAGACCGGTGTGCACCGCAGTGGCAGGTCGTACGACGGGTCTAGCGCCTTCAACACGAAGTGCGCCACGTTGGGGTTCGACACGATCGACAGGTGGTCGGAGAAGTCGTTGCTGCAGCGGTCCTGGATGGTGATGTTCACGGCGCCGGGCTCGTTGATGATGCCCGAGGTGTAGGGCACCACCACGTCGTCGTAGCGGGTGACGATCTGTGTGTAGCGCGTCCCGGGCTGGGTGATCCCGCCCCGGTTGAGTCGCTGGATGAACGCCGACGTCGGCATCAGCTCGAACATGGCCGGTTCGTAACCGCCGCCGATCTGGGGGAACGCTACACCGTCGAATCCACCCCACCCGTGGGCGACGCCGGCGAGGCCGATCATGGTCGACACCTTCTTGTTGCCCTGCTCGAACTTGAGGTAGCCCAGGGGCATGGTCGCGCCTTCGGAGTGGCCGAGGAGGGCGACCTTCTTCGCGCCCGTAGCGTGCAACACCCGGTCGACGAAGGCGCCGAGTTCACGAGCGCTGTGCTCCATCGCAGCCCATCCGCCGGTGAATCCGAGGCCGCCGTAGTTGATGGCGAACACGCAATACCCGTGGTTGAAGAGCAGTGGGCCGTAGGTCTGCCAGTTGTTACCGCGGCTGGCGACAAAGCCGTGGACCAGGATGACCGGCTCGGGATGGGCCTTACTGGGCTTGCACCGCCAATTGTTGGTTCCCGGTGGGGTGTCGGCGAACGAGCCGGGAATCGCGTCGACGAGGAAGTTGTAGGGCACGTGCAGCGGTGTGCGCGGTGCCGCGGCGGCTGTCCCGGTGGACCACAGCGCACCGGCTACGGTCAGGCACAGGGCGAGGACGGAGGTGGCGAAGCGTCGGTTGAAGGTCCCCATGGTGGGTCATTGTGTCCTGGGATGGTGTGCCGCTGAGGGCGTTTCGCCGGATACGATTGCGGCGCGCAACGGCGCCGGAAGACGAATCAGGCCCGACGCCGTGGGTGGCGTCGGGCCTGATCGTCTGGGACTTCTACTACGACGGTCAGAACGCCGCTTCGTCGAGCTCCATGATGTCGTTGTCGATGTTCTCGAGGATGACCCGGGTCGACGTGAGCTGCGGCAGCATGTTCTTCGCGAAGAACGTCGCGACGCCTACCTTGCCCTCGTAGAACGCCTTGTCGGCACCCTCAGCACCGTTGTCGAGCGCGGTGAGGGCGATCTCGGCCTGGCGCAGCAGCAGCCAGCCGATGACCAGGTCGCCGACAGCCATCAGGAAGCGGACCGAGCCGGTGCCGACCTTGTACAGCTGCTTGGGATCCTCCTGGGCCGCCATCAGGTAGCCGGTGAGGGTGGCCGCCATGCCCTGCACGTCCTCCAGCGCAGTGTTCAGCAGCGCGCGCTCACCCTTGAGACGACCGTCGGCCGTATCGGTGGTGATGAACTCCTGAATCTGCCCGGCGACGTGCGCGAGGGCCTGGCCCTTGTCGCGGATGATCTTGCGGAAGAAGAAGTCCTGCGCCTGGATGGCCGTCGTGCCCTCGTACAGCGAGTCGATCTTCGAGTCGCGGATGTACTGCTCGATCGGGTAGTCCTGCAGGAAGCCGGAGCCGCCAAAGGTCTGGAGCGACTCGGTGAGCGTGCCGTAGGCGCGCTCGGAGCCGACACCCTTGACGATCGGCAGCATCAGGTCGTTCACCTTGAACGCCATGTCATGATCGGCGCCGGAGACCACGGCGGCGGTCACATCGTTCTGGTGCGCGGCAGTGAACAGGTAGACCGCGCGCAGCCCTTCGGCGTAAGCCTTCTGGGTCATCAGCGAGCGCCGGACGTCGGGGTGGTGGGTGATCGTGACGCGCGGGGCGGCCTTGTCGGTCATCTGCGTCAGGTCGGCGCCCTGCACACGCGACTTCGCGTACTCCAGCGCGTTGAGGTAGCCGGTCGACAGCGTCGAGATGGCCTTGGTGCCCACCATCATGCGAGCGTGCTCGATGACGTCGAACATCTGCGCAATGCCGTTGTGCACCTCGCCGACGAGCCAGCCCTTGGCGGGGACGCCGTGCTGGCCGAAGGACAGTTCACAGGTCGTCGACGCCTTCAGGCCCATCTTGTGCTCGACGTTGGTGACGAACACGCCGTTGCGCTCGCCGAACTCCTGGGTCTCGAAATCGAAGTGCGTCTTCGGGAGGTAGAACAGCGACAGACCCTTGGTGCCCGGGCCAGCACCCTCGGGGCGGGCGAGCACCAGGTGCATGATGTTCTCGAACATGTCGTCGGCATCGGCCGAGGTGATGAAGCGCTTGACGCCCTCGATGTGCCAGGTGCCGTCTTCCTGCTGGATCGCCTTGGTGCGGCCGGCGCCGACGTCGGACCCGGCGTCGGGCTCGGTCAGCACCATGGTTGCGCCCCACCCGCGCTCGGCGATGATCGCCGCCCACTTCTTCTGCTCGTCCGTGCCGTTGTTGTAGAACACCTCGGCGAAGGAGGTGCCGGCCATGTACATGAAGGCGGCCGGCTGCGCGCCCAGGAGCATTTCCGACATGGCCCACTTCAGTGCTGCGGGGACGGGGACGCCGCCGATCTCCTCACGCTGGCCGGTGAACTGCCATCCGCCTTCCTGGAAGGCCGCCACGGCCTTCTTGAAGCCCTCGGGGATCGAGACCGAGTGGGTCTCGGGGTCGAAGACCGGCGGGTTGCGGTCGGTGTTGGCGAACGGCTCGGCCAGCGGGCCCTCCGACAGGGCCTTGACCTCGCGGAGCATGTCGTTGACGGTGTCGCGGTCGAGGTCGGCGTACTCGCCTTCGCCGAGGACCTTCTCCAGCTCGAAGAGCTCGAACAGGTTGAACTGGAGGTCACGCAGGTTGGACTTGTAGTGGCCCATGGTGGTGCATTCCTTATTTCTTCTCGGGCTGTGGTCCGTCACGGCCCAGGGGGACTGTCGGCGGATCCGGGAGGATGCCGTCGTGGGGGTTGCGGCCGTACCGTCGAGCTAAGTTACTCGCCGGTAACTAGATCAGAATACTCCTTCCGCCCAGGTCGGACAACTGGAAGCCAACTATCGGTTCTCCCTCAGATATGCGAGGTCGTCGGGGATGCCGGGGCCGGGGGTCTCGAGCACCACCGGGGCGTCGGCGGCGTCGATGACGGCAACCAGAACCGCGGGGTCGATATGGCCGTCGGCGAGGTTCGCATGCCGGTCGCGGCCGGAGTCGAACTCGTCTCGCGAGTTGTTCAGGTGCACCAGGTCGATGCGTCCGGTGATGGCCCGGATGCGCTCGACGATCCCGACCAGGTCCTCGCCGCCCGCCCAGGCATGGCAGGTGTCCAGGCAGAAACCGGCCTGCTCGAAATCGCCCACCGCGTCCCACAGCCGCTCGATCGACTCGAGCGTGCGAGCCATCGCGTGATCGCCCCCGGCGGTGTTCTCGATGAAGATCGGGACGCCGAACCCGCCCTTGTCCTCTTGGCGCTCGAAGAGCTTGCGCCAGTTCTCGAAGCCGAGCGCGGCATCCTCACCGTCGCGCAAGTGTCCGCCGTGCACGACGAGGCCGATCGCACCCAACTCGGCGGCGGCGACGGCCTGCTGTTCGACGGCTTTGCGCGAGGGCATCCGCAACCGGTTGTTGAGGCTGGCGACGTTGATCTGATAGCTGGAGTGGACGACGACGTCGATGGGCGACGCGGCGATCGCGGCGGCATCGGCGCGGGGCTCGGGCTTCTTCCACCCTTGCGGGTCGGTGACGAACATCTGGAAGACGTCGATCCCCAGGTCCTCTGCCGTGGCCAGCGGGTCGTCGTCTTCGCGCAGGTGGGCTCCGATTTTCATGGCTCTAGGTTATTCGGCCGGGCCGTCGCGGCGGCGCGGGCGTCGACGGTCGGCTCACCACTTGGCGTCGACGTTCTCGCCGACCTCGAACTCGGTCTCCACCGACATCGGCACACCGGGCGCAATCAGCAGGCTGCACGGCGTCGGGCTGTCGGGGTAGAGCGTGAACCACTGGTGGTCGGCCCCGTTGCCGTACACCGACTCGAGCACGCGCTGCAGACGTGCCTCGCCCTCGCGGTTGAGGATGTATTTACCGCCGCCGTAATGCAGGAACCGATTCGGCATGGGGGCCTCCGACAGTCATGGTGATTTGGATCACCATGTTAGTCGGGGGCGACTCACGGACGCCGGAGGTTCACCCGCATCAAATAGACCTGGTAACCGTGCCAGATCGAATACGTGAAGAACATCGTCGGGCCGTCCAACGACCACGGGTGGATGAACGGTGCGTAGCCGCCGATCGGGTCGTTGCCGGGCACGATGTTGTGGCCGGCGGTCCATGGCCCCTCGGGGTTCGGGGACGTGCGCATCGTCGCGCCGTCGCGCGTGGCGAGGGAGACGTAGCGGCCCAAATACCGGTTGTAGGCGACCGACAGCTCGCCGGTCGGCGCGCTCATGATCGGCGTCGCGGCCGACGGTGCGTTCTTCACCCAGCGGGTCACCGACCAGTATTCGTACGCGCCGAGATCTTCGATCTTCTTCTCCGGCACACGTGCGAGGTACACCGCGCCGTAGCGGCCGCTCGGCGTACCGTAGACGTATACGAAGCCGCGGTCCTTCATCATGGCGACTTGCTGGAACTTGCGGTTGCCCTTGTAGTTGGGGCGGTACGCGGTGATGCGCGGGAAGGTCTCGCCGTTGTTGCCCGAGACGGCCAGCGCGCCGTAGCGCGTCTGCCACCGGCCTGCGTCGCCCCACAGGTTGACTGCCTGGATTCCCATGTACTGCTTGCCGTTGACCGAGATGCCGCCTGTCGGGACGATGGTGATCTCGCGGTGCGTCGGCTTGATCAGGCGCTTGGCGTAGCCCATGCCACCGGCGTGGCCGGTGAAGGTCATGCCGTTGTAGAGGTCGCGGTCCCGGCTGCGCAGCAATACGTTGGAGCGGATGTGGAAGAGCTGGCCGTGCAGGATCGACCACCCGTCGAACGACTGGGTGTCACCGAACGCGGCGAGGACCTCGTTCTGCCCGTTGTCCCAGAGGATGCCCAGGTCGGTTCCGAGGATGTTGTATTTCCCGAGCGTGTCGTTCATGGCGCCGGGCCCGGTGAGTCGGGCCACCATGCTGCCACGTCCGGCGACATACGCATCGGCCTCGGGTGCGGTCGCGGTGGCGAGGGCGGCGGCGGTGATCGCCGCTGCACCGAGGGCAATCCCCTTCACGCCGAGTCGAAGCGAAAACATGGTGAGCAGGGTACCAGGCCAGGGCCGTCGGAGTCAGATCGGAGGACGGCCCCGCAGGCCGCCATCACAACTGGCGCAGGCGGTCTGAGGGCTTTACGACGGTGAAGTCGATCTCTGATTGTGCATTGTTGACGGCGGTGCAGATCGCAGTCCCGATTGGACCTTCGGCGTCGTAGAGGATGGTCTCGCTCACCGAGATCCCGGCGTCCTCGACGTGGAAATCGGAGTCGACGCCGACGCGGCGGCTACGGGGCAGTCGTGCCAATGCGACGGTGAGGTCGCAGTTGATCAACGCGATGCCCTCGGTGCCCCAGTTGCCCATCAGGCTGGTCGACTCGGCGCTGACGACAGCGCGCTGGAACGGTGTCGGGGTCTCGCCCGCGACGGCGGGCAGCGCGTTGCACCAGTAGCTCTTGCGGCCGGCGACCTGCCCTGAGCCGATGTCACGGGTCCACGGGACGGCAGGCGATTCCGTACCGTCGGCGGTCGTCGACGCCTCGGCGGTGAATCGGGGGTAATAGTCGTCATCGGGGGCATCGGGTGGATTGAACGTCGAGGGCCCCCGCGTCCACCGCTCCCCGCGCGGTTTGACCGACTCCTTGAGGAACACGGTGGTCGCCGACGCGACGGTCACCGGCTCGTCGTCGGGTTCGGCGCGCTGCACGACGTCGACCTGGACCACGCGCACCCGCTGGCCGTCGCGGCGCATCGTGGTCGTCGTGGTCGTCGGGATCTCTCGGGCCGCGCGGAAGAGGTCGATCGTGAACCGCACCGGGCGAAAGCCATCCCGGCCGCCGGCGAGCTCGGCGCTGCGCGCGGCCAATGCGCAAGTGGCCGGGCCGGTCAACGTGGCCTTGGCCCACATGCTGCGCGCGACGGGGGTGGGGTGGAACCAGCCGTCGGCTTCGGTGAAGAACGCGAGATTCGCCATGAGTACTTACTACACGGAGGGGGGTGGAATCAGAGAGAGAACAACTCCGGCTTTTGCGCGCCGAGCCATCCGGACGTGGGCTAGCCTGTTCACATGACAATTGCTGATATTGAACGCCAAATTCCAGACAAGGCGATTGGTGCTGTTAGGAACACCTACATCTTCGCCGCCCTGGCTGGAATCGTCCTCGGAATCATCCTGCTGGTGTGGCCGGCCGCCACGATCGACGTCGCGGGCATCCTGCTCGGTCTCGGCTTGATCGCCTCGGGCCTGTTCCGGCTGTACGAGTCGTTTGCGGCCACCTTCCTTTCCGGCGGCTACCGGTTCGCTCTGGCGCTCCTCGGCTTGCTGATCATCTGGGCCGGCGGCGTCGTGCTGTTCAGCCCGGACAACCGCGTCTGGTTCCTCGCGGTGTTCATCGGCATCGGCTGGATCTTCCAGGGCTTCGGTTACTTCTTCGGCCCGACCACCGGCTCGCGCCACGCTTCGAAGATCTGGGCGATCATCTCGGGTCTGATCTCGATCGCCGCGGGCATCATCATGCTGGTGTGGCCGGCCCTGGGTCTGGCGACCTTCGTGTGGGTCGCCGGCATCCTGCTGATCGTCGTCAGCGTCGCGTCGCTGTTCAGCCTTCCGAAGAAGGCCTAATCACTGCGCCGGAATGATCCGGCGCGAGAACTACGAAACCGGCGCCAATCCGTCCACAGTGAGTGACGGGTTGGCGTCGGTTTCGTTTTCGAGCTCGGCGATCGTCGTCAGCAGGTCGAGGCCGTGCCGCAGCGGCTGGGCGAACTCTGCGGGGTCGACCTCAGCGCGCAACGTCGCCGGAGCGCCCAGAAGTCGTCGGGCGGCCACCGGATCGGACTCCCACAGGGCGTCCGCGGTTTGCAGATAGACCGCGACGGCGCGTCGATACTCGCGCAAGTTCAGCAGCGCCCACGCCCACCGCTTGGCGACGTCCACGGTGTCTGACTCCGCCCGCCCGTGGGTGCGCACATACTTCCCGTGCAGTTCGGTGCAGAGGCCGACGCAGTCGGGCCAGCGGGCGAGCTCGTATGCGCAACGAATGCAGTCGTGGAGGTTGCGCAGATAGCTGGGGGAGTACGGGCCTTCCCGTCGTGCGCGGATCTCGGCCAACACGGAGAACTCCGCGAGCGCGCGGAGGTACTCCCCGTCGACGTAGAGCGACTTCGCCTCGGCCTGCATCTCATCGAGCATGCGCCGCCTCCGATCCATATGTGATCTGCATCATACCGCCGAGGTGGGCCACAATGTGGGGGTGACGAACCGCGCCCGCCTGCAGCGATTCGCGTGGTTGAGCATCGGCGCCGCGATCGCCACCATCGCCCTCAAGACCGGGGCGTGGTGGGTCACCGGTTCGGTGGGCCTGCTCTCAGACGCGGCCGAGTCGGTCGTCAACCTCGTTGCGGCGGTCGTCGCTCTCATCGCACTGCGCGTCGCGGCGCGGCCCGCCGACGACAACCACAACTTCGGACACGCCAAGGCCGAGTACTTCTCCGCGGGCGTCGAGGGGGCGATGATCTTCGTCGCCGCGGCGGTGATCCTGGTCGCGGCGGTCGAGCGGTTGCTCCATCCGCGGCCGTTGGAATCGCTCGGCGTCGGCGTACTGATCTCGGTGGTGGCCGCAGCGCTCAACGGGGCCGTGGCGCTGATTCTGATCCGGGCCGGGCGGCAGTACCGGTCGATCACGCTGACCGCCGACGGGAAACATCTGCTGACGGATCTGGTGACCACCGTCGGCGTCGTCGTGGGGATCATCGTCGTCGCCGTGACCGGGTGGGAGCGGCTAGACCCCGTCATCGCCATTGCCGTGGCCATCAACATCTTGTTCGTCGGGTACCGGCTGGTCGTCGAGTCGACGTCGGGGCTGATGGATGCGGTGCTACCCGCCGCGGAGGTTGCGGAGATCGACGGTGTGCTTGACGGATTCCGATCCGACGACGTCGAGTTCCATGATGTGCGCACACGCGAGAGCGGTCACCTGCGCTTCGTCCAGATGCACATGCTGGTGCCCGGCCGGTGGTCAGTGCAGGAGGGCCACGACCTGGCCGAGGCGGTGGAGGGCCGTCTGGACGAGGCTGTTGAGGATCTGGTGGTGACTATCCACATCGAGCCGCTCGAGGATCCCCGGTCCTATGAGGCCCATCGCCGCCCCTGACCCGCGAGTGGGCCCAGAAATCCCGCGAGTGGGTCGTCCCGCGTCGCCGAGTGGGTCGTCCGAGGTCGCCGAGTGGGTCGTCCCGGGTCGCCGAGTGGGTCGTCCGAGGTCGCCGAGTGGGTCCTAAGGCGTCGCGCTCTTGAGGAGCTCGGTGATCGCCGCGTCGATCTTGTCACGGTCGGCATAGTGCGAGGCCAACACCGTGGCGGTCTCCTCGTCGTCGAAAAGCGCCAGCAGTAGATGTTCGGTTCCGACGTAGTTGTGGCCCCGGTCGAGGGCGATGGCGAGGGTATTTTCGAGGACCTTCTTGGATCCGTCCGAATAGGGGATCATGGTGCGTGCGTCCGCCGACAGTGTGGCTTCCGTCGGACTCGGATCACCGAGAACCTTGCGCAGCCCGTCGATATCGGCGCCGGTTTGTTTGAGTGCGACGACGGCGAGGGACTGGTCGTCGGGCACGAGGTGGCGGGCGAGCAGTATGGGCGTGATGCTCTCGGCTTGGCTGCGCACCGCGTCGTCGTGTGCGTGGACGAGCACGTTGCGGGCGCGCGGGGTGAAGCGTGCGAACGGATCCCCGTCGGCCTTCGCGGTGAAGCGCTTCTGTACTGCCTGCTTGGTGACCCCCATGCTCGCGCCGATGGCACTCCAGGGCTGGCCGGCGCGGCGGGCCTGGTCGACGAAGTGTCCGATCAACGAGTCGCCGACGTCGCCGAGATGCTCGGAGACGGTCATCGCGGTTGACAGTTGGTCGAGTGGGTCATCGGTTGCACGACGAACCGCGGTGATCAAGTCGTCGAGGCGGACGTTCGATAGCTGTGCGGGTGTCTGCGCGTCGGTCATGCGTCAACTCTAGGTTGACGTTGGAATTGCGTCAACTATGGGTTGACGTCCGGTGGGGCCCAGTCGGCGACGGCGGACGGCCCAGTCGGCGACGGTGGACGGCCCGGTCGGCGACGGCGGACGGCCCAGTCGGCGGCGGGGGACGGCCCAGTCGGCGGGTGGCGAGGGCCACTCAGCGGTAAGGTCGGCCGAACGGCCATCGCATTCACGGGCTGTGAGAATGATCGGCAGCGGACCGGGGCGGAGGGGCGGACTTGATCGGGTATGTCGCGCGACGCGTCGGCACCTGGGCGGTGCTCGTCTTCGTCGCGGTCAACCTGACCTACTTCATCGCCACGGCGTTCCTGGATCCCCGCTCGAACTACGCCGTACGCAAACCACCCCTGCCGCCCGCCGTTGTCGACGCCGCGTTGAGCAGCTACAACCTCAATGACAAGACGCCGATCCTGGAGCGCTGGTGGACCTGGCTCACCGGGATCCTGCTGCACTGGGACTGGGGCTCAAGCCCTACCGGTGTCAGCGTCAACGGGCAGATCGCCTATCGCGCTGGGGTGTCGGCACAACTCGTCTTCGGTGCGACCGTTCTGGCGACGCTGCTCGGCGTCGGCCTCGGCGTCTACACCGCGATGCGCCAGTACCAGGTCCCCGACCGGATCCTGCAGGCTGTGTCCATCTTTCTCATCAACCTTCCCGTCGCCGTCATCGGGCTCGCCGTCGTGCTTATCGGCATCACGATCAATCAGAAGACCGGCCACTCGGTGGTGCTGGTGTCGGGCGCGCGCAGCATCGACGTCGAGGGCTTCTGGCCGACGATCGTCGACCGCGGCAAACACCTCATCCTCCCAACGATCACCCTCGTACTCGCCCAGTACGCCGAGCTGCACTTCCTGCAGCGCTCGCTGCTCCTCGATACCGTCGACGCGGACTTCGTGCGCACCGCCCGCGCGAAAGGCCTCACCCACGGCCAGGCGGTGCGCAAACATGCGTTGCGCACCGCGATCATCCCGGTCGCCGTCGGCGTCGCCTTCGCCATCCCCGCGATCTTCACCGGTGCGGTGATCACCGAGACCATCTTTGGTTGGGAGGGGATGGGCCGCTACTTCGTCACGTCGATCAGCACCAACGACATCCACGGCGCCGTCGCCGTCGCGGCCTTCGGTGCCCTGGCGACGGCGATTGGCGCAATCCTGGCCGATGTCGCAGTCGTCCTTCTCGACCCGAGAGTCCGGAGCAGCCGATGAAATCGCTGATGTGGCAGCGCTTCTCCCGACGACGATCCGCAGTCGTGGGACTCGTCCTGTTCCTGCTACTGGTCGCCTTCGCGATCTTCGGCGGCCTCTTCACCCGCTACAGCTACACCGACACCGACTTCCTGGCCATCGGTTTTCCGCCCGGGAGCGGCCACTGGTTCGGCACTAACGACGCCGGCAACGACCTCTACGCGCAGGTCGTCCACGGCCTGCAGCGGTCGCTGATCATCGCGCTCGCGGTGGCGGTTGGTACGACGATGATCGCGGCTATCGCCGGATCGCTGGCCGCCTTCTTCGGCGGCTGGGTGGAGAAGGCGACGATGGGTCTGATCTACCTGCTGCTAGTGGTGCCGAGCTTCCTCATCCTCGCGATGACGGCCAACGCCACCGGCGGCGACTGGCGGTGGATCATCGTGGCGCTCATCGTGTTCGGCTGGATGATGCTCGCCCGAGTGGTGTACTCCATGGCGCTGTCGATACGCGAGCGCGAGTTCGTCATCGCCGCCCGCTACATGGGGGAGCGGCCGTGGACGATCATCGCCCGCCACATCATCCCGAACATGTCGTCGCTGCTGGTCATCAACTTCGCGCTCGCGGTGGTCGGCACGGTCCTCACCGAGACGGGGCTTTCGTTCCTGGGGTTGGGCGTGAAGATCCCCGACGTGTCGCTGGGCTCGTTGCTGCAGTCCGGCGTCGGCACGATCGTCGCGTCGCCGTGGCTGTTCTACTTCCCCGCTGCGGTACTCACCCTGCTCACCTTGTCGATGACGCTGATGGCTGACGGTCTGCGTGACGCGCTGGACCCGAACGCCGCCAACCCGACCGTGACCGAACCGGTCGAGGTCGCCGGTGCCGAGCCCGGTGGTGGCCGATGAGTGAACCGTTGCTGGAGGTGGCCGACCTCCGAGTCGCATTCGGGTCCGAGGCCGGTCGGGTCGACGCGGTCAGCGGACTCGGGTTCACCGTCGGACGTGGGGAGACCGTTGCGATCGTCGGTGAATCGGGGTCGGGCAAATCTGCGTCGGCGCTGGCGATCATGGGCCTGTTGCCCGAGTCGGCGCTCGTCACGGGTTCGGCGCGGTTGAACGGCCGTGAGCTGATCGGCGTCGACGACGATGACCTCTCCGAGATCCGCGGCAACGAGATCGCGATGATCTTCCAGGACCCGCTGTCCTCGCTGACGCCGGTGTTCACCGTCGGCGCGCAGATCGTCGAGGCGCTGCAAGTGCACCGATCGATGGGCAAGGCGGCCGCGCGTGCGAGGGCCGTCGAACTGCTCGACGCGGTCGGCATCCCCGACCCGCATGTCCGCGCGAACTCCTACCCGCATCAGCTGTCAGGCGGGCAGCGCCAGCGCGTGATGATCGCCATGGCGATCGCCAATGAACCCGACCTGATCATCGCCGACGAGCCCACGACCGCCCTCGACGTGACCGTCGCCGCCCAGGTCCTCACCCTGCTGGCGACGCTGCAGCACGAGACCGACGCCGGGCTTGTGCTGATCACCCACGACTTCGGCGTGGTCGCCCGGCTCGCTGACGACGTGGTCGTCATGCACGGCGGTCGGGCGGTCGAGCATGCGCCGGTGGAGGAGGTGTTCGACCACCCGCAAGACCCCTACACGGTGCGGCTGCTAGATGCGGTTCCTCGGATCGACGGTCCGATGCGGGGTCTCGATACACTCCCCTCCTCCGTCGCGGAGCACTCGACCACCGGTTCGCCGGTGCTGTCGGTCACCGACCTCACCAAGACGTTCGCAGTCACGTCGCGCTTCCTGCGGCGGCGGACCGGCGAGGTCCAGGCCGTCAAGGGTGTCTCCTTCGACGTGGAAGCCGGGCAAACGCTGGCCATCGTCGGCGAATCCGGCAGCGGCAAGTCGACGACGTTGCACGAGATCATGGGCTTTAGTCAGCCGCCGGGTGTCGTGCGGTTGACGGGCGTGGATCCGTCGACCCTGCGGGGGCGAGCGGCGCGCGCCCTGCGGAAGCAGATTTCGATAGTCTTCCAGGACCCCGCGGGGGCGCTGGACCCGCGGATGACCGCCCGTGACGTCGTCGCCGAGCCGTTGCGCGTCGCGGGGCGCCCCCGCGACGAGGCGTATGCCCGCGTCGCTGAGCTTTTCGAGCAGGTCGGCCTCGACTCCGAATACGGTCAACGGTTCCCACGCGCCTTCTCCGGCGGGCAGCGCCAGCGCCTCGCGATCGCCCGTGCCCTGGCCACCGAGCCGGCAGTGATCGCCCTCGACGAGCCGCTGTCGGCACTTGACGTCTCCATCCAGGCCGACATCCTCGACCTCCTGATGCAGGTGCAGGCGGACACCGGTGTCGCGTATCTCCTCGTCGCCCACGACCTGGCTGTCGTGCGCCGCATCGCCCATCGGGTCGCGGTCATGAAGAGCGGCGAGATCGTCGAGATGGGCACCGTCGCCGACATCTTCGAACGTCCGGAGCACCCGTACACCCGGTCGCTGATCGCCGCTGTCCCGCCGCTCGATCCGCGTCGAGCCCGAGTCGAGGTGGGGACATGAGGTTTGCGATGAGAGGTGGAGACATGAGAGTTGTGTGCTTTGGCGTTGCCGTGCTGACAGCCTGCGCCTTGGTTGCCGGTTGTGGCCACGACTCGTCGTCGGGAACGTCGTTCGAGCCGGGCAAGGCGCAGCTGAACCCTCAGCCGCGGGAGAACCTGCGCGACGGAGGAACGCTGACCACGTCGACGGAGCTGGTGTCGCCGCAGTGGAACCCGTTCCACGCAGATGGCACCACCTACACGTTGGACCAGTGGCGCTGGTACAACCCGGTGCTCGCCTTCTTCACCCCCGAGGGCGTGTACTCGTTCAATCGTGACTATCTAACAGATGTCAAGAAGACCACCGAGGACGGCAAGACGGTGGTCACCTACTCGATCAATCCCCGGGCGACTTACAACGACGGCACGCCCATCGACTGGCGGTCCTTCGAGAACACGTGGAAGTGCAATCGTGGTACCGATCCGGCGTTCATCGTCAACAGCAGCGATGGCTATGACCAGATCGAATCGGTGACACGCGGTACCGACGACAAGCAGGCGGTGGTGCGGTTCCGCGGAATTTGGGCCTGGCCGGACATGTTGTTCAACCAGCTCATGCACCCGAGAATCGCCAGCGCTGAGGACTTCAACCGTTCCTACATCCAGAACCCGCGTGCAGAGCTTGGTGCCGGGCCGTACACAGTCGCGTCTTACGACCGCAACGCGGGGACCGTCGTCTTCAAGCGCAACCCCAAGTGGTGGGGTAAACCGGGCAAGCTCGACCGCCGGGTGTTCCGGCAGATGGCGCCGCAGGCCGCGGTCAATGCGTTCCGCAACGGTGAACTCGACGCCGTCGACGTGGACAAGAAGGACCTGAAGGCTCAAGTGGGCTCGAGGCCGGGAATCGACCTGCGCGTGTCGGTAAGGCCCGTGGCCACGTACATGGTGGTCAACCTCGACGCCCCGGGGCTGCGCGACCCGCGGGTCCGGCAGGCCCTGCTGGCCGGGATCGACCGGAAGACCTTGGCGCGGATCCGCTTCACCGGCCTGGGCTACACCGAGGAACTGCCCGGCTCGTTCCTGCTGCTCCCGTTCCAGCCCGGTTACCGCGATAACGTCGGATCGACGATCACCTACGACCAGGGTCGGGCGCGACGCCTGCTCGATGAGGCGGGCTGGGTCGGTGACGGCATCCGACACCGCGCCGACCGCTCCGACCAGCGGTTGGTGTTGAACCTGCCCGTCGTGGGTGAGGATGCCATGAGGCAGACCATCGCCCGGGCGATACAGTCGATGCTGCGCCAGATCGGCGTCGATGTGGTGATCAAAGTCCGGCCAGACGCCGACTTGGCAGCCGTGGTCAACCACAAGGAGTTCGATATCTTCACCTTGGGCTTCGGTTGGACCGATCCGTTCGGCGTCGCCTATCTGTGCCAGTTCTGGTGCACGAACTCGCCGATGAACGGGGCGGGAGCCGGAACTCCTGCGCTCGATGCACAGATCCACGGTGTGCAGCAGATCCCCGAACCGGCCGCGCAGATCGTGGCGGCAAACGACGTCGAGGCGAAGGCATTCGGGCAGTTCTCCGACCTGCCGCTCTTCGACGGCCCGACGATAGTCGCGGCTAAGCGCGGACTGGCCAACTACGGTGCCGGCATGTTCTACGTCGGACCCGTCGAAGACATCGGCTGGGAGAAGTAGGACCATTGCGGTTGCATCGTCATGGTGTCGCGATCGACCCCTCGCCCGACTCGATTCGAGTCGGGGACACGAGGTGGGTGGGACGTGAGGGGCGGGATATGCGCATCGCACGCCTGGCCGTCGTCGCACTCGCAGTCGTCGCACTGGTCACCGGGTGCGGCGTCGACATGTCGGCCGGCAACTCTTTCGAACCGGGCCAGGCCCAACTGAACCCGCAGCCTCGGGAGAACCTGCGCGACGGTGGCACCCTGACGACGGCCCTGACCGAGGTCTCCCCGCAGTGGAACACGTTCCAGGCCGACGGCACGGGCTACTCGTTGATGATGTGGCGTTGGTACAACCCCGTGCTCGCCTTCTTCACCCCCGACGGCGTGTACTCCTTCAACCGCGACTACCTCACCGACGTGCACAAGGCGGTCGACGGCGGTCAGACGGTGGTCACTTACACGATCAACCCGCGCGCGACCTACAACGACGGCACGCCCATCGACTGGCGGGCCTTCGAGAACACCTGGCGGCTCAATCGAGGGACCGATCCGAACTACATCGCGAGTAGCACCGACGGCTACGACCAGATTGAATCGGTGACGCGCGGTGTCGACGACAAGCAGGCGGTCGTGCGGTTCCGCGGGATCTGGGCGTGGCCCGACGGGCTGTTCAACACACTGCTGCACCCGAAGATCGCGACGCACGAGGACTTCAACCGCTCCTACATCCAGAACCCGCGTCCAGAACTCGGAGCCGGGCCGTACACGCTCGCGTCCTACGACCGAAACGCCGGGATCGTCGTCTTCGAGCGCAACCCCAAGTGGTGGGGCAAGCGGGGCAAGCTGGACCGCCGGGTGTTCCGCCAGATGGAGCCACAGGCGGGGCTCAACGCGTTCCGCAACGGCGAACTCGACGCGACCGGCGTGGGTAGCAAGGATTCACGGGCGCAGGTTGCCACGATGCCCGATATCGACGTCCGAGTGTCGTCGACCCCTTCGACGACCCTGCTGGTCCTCAATCTCGCGACACCCATCCTGCGCGACATCCGGGTGCGCGAGGCGATTTTCCGCGGCCTCGACCGCGCTACCTTGGCGCGCATCCGCTTCACCGGCCTGGGCTACAGCGAGGATCCGCCGGGGTCATTCCTGTTGTACCCGTTCCAGCCGAGGTATCGAGACAACTTGGGCGGGGTCGGGGCCTATGACCAGAACCGGGCACGACAACTCCTCGACGAAGCCGGGTGGCGCGCCGACTCGTCGGGCGTTCGGCGACGCGCCGGCCAGCAGTTGTCGCTGACCATGCCCATCCTGGGCGACGATGCGACGACCACCAACCTGGCCCGGGCGATGCAGGCGATGCTTCGCGAGATCGGCGTCGACATGACGATCACGGTGCGGGCCTCCGCCGACTTCTCCAAGGTGTATATCGGCAGGGAGTTCGACCTGTTCTCGATGAGCTACTCGTCGTCGGATCCCTTCGGCATGGCATATCTGTGCCAAATCTGGTGCGCCAATTCTCAGTTGAACCGGTCTGGTGCGGGGACCCCGGAACTCGACGCTCAGATTCGGCGGGTTCAGCAGATCGCTGACCCTGCCGAACAGATCCGGGTGGGCAACGACGTTGAGGCCCAGGCCTTCCGGCAGTTCTCCAACTTGCCGCTATTCAACGGCCCGACGATGGTTGCGGTGAAGAAGCGTCTGGCCAATTACGGTGCCGGCATGTTCTACGTCGGCCCCGTCGAGGACATCGGCTGGGAGAAGTAGGACCCGAATACGGTTGGACAAGCGTCCAACAACTGGGCCGTTGGCCCGCGCTGCCAGGCAGGGCGACCTATCATTCATGCATGCCCGCCGACTGGCCGATCGTGGAGCGCGCCAACGAGTTCCAGATGATTCGTGATGCGTTGGTCGGCAATGGCGAGGCCTGCGGCATCATCCTGACCGGCGATGCCGGCGTCGGCAAGACGACGTTGGCCCGCCTGGTCACCGCCGAACTCGGCGGTGCGCGGTGGGTGGCCGGTACCGAATCGGCGCGATCGATCCCGTTGGGAGTGTTCGCGCACCTGGTCGGTCCGTCGGCCAGTTCCGATCCCGTCGCCTACCTCTCTGCGGCCCGCCAATCGCTGCTTTCCGACGGTCAGACCATCATCGGAGTTGATGACGCGCACCTGCTCGACGAGTTGTCGGCCACGTTGCTGCATCAGTTGGCGATCGACCGTGCTGTGCATATCGTTGCGACGGTTCGCAGCGGTGAGACCGTGCCCGATGCGGTGACGTCGTTGTGGAAAGACCGCCACCTGTTGCGGCTGACGCTGGCCCCGTTCACCAAGGAGCAGAGCGTCGAACTCGTCGAGTCCGTCCTCGGCGGTCGGCTGGAGGGTTTGTCAGCCGATCTGATGTGGGACGCGTCGGGCGGCAACGCGCTGTTCCTGCGCCACCTCGTCGACGGGGCGATCGAGGCGGGCACCCTGCGTGAGTCGAAGGGTGTCTGGCAGTTGCGCGGCCGCACAGCCATCACGTCGGAACTAGCCTCTTTGCTCGAGGGACGCATCGACCGGCTCGACGACGAGGTGCTCGCGGTGCTGGAGTACCTGAGTCTGTGCGAGCCCGCATCGTTGGACGTACTGGTCGAGTTGACCGGCGAGTCAGCCGTGGAGCGCGCGGAGGCCCTCGACCTGGTCGGCATTGCACGCCAGGGATCGGTGCTGGGCGTGCGCTACACCCACCCGTTGTTCGGGGAGGTCATCCGCCGCCGGCTCGGCTCGCTCAAGGCCCGTCGGCTGCGCGGCAAGCTCGTCTCGGTCCTGCAGGCGCAAGGCGCCGATTCGGCCGCCGACCGCATCCTCATCGCGGATCTGGGACTCGACAGCGACGTGACGATCTCCGCCAACGACCTGGCTGCGGCCGCTCGCGAGGCGCTCACCCTGGCGAATATCCCGATGGCGCAGCGTTTCGCCCAGGCGGCGGTCGAGGCGGGCGGCGGGCTCGGTGCGGTCGAGCCACTGGCGCGTGCGCTGATGTGGCAAGGCCGGGCCGACGACGCGGAGAAGGCCCTCGCCGAGTTCGACCCGGATGATTTCGACCAGATCGAGCTCGTCCGTTGGGGGCTGTTGCGGATCGGCAACCTGTTCTGGGCGATGGGCGACGCCCAGCGGGCGGCCGACGTGCTCGACTTGGTCGCCGGCCGCGTGACCGAGCCCTGGCTGGCGCTGATCGTCAAGGGCCTCACCTCGGCGATGGCGCTGTTCACCAACCGTCTCGATGAGGCGATCGCCCTATCCGACGAGGTGCTCGCCGACCCGGCGGCCACGCCGTGGGCGGTCGAATGGGCGGTGTTCGGCGGCAGTCTGTCGCGGGCGTTGGTCGGGCGGGGTGACGAGGTCGCCGCACTGGCCGCGAAGGCCCGCGACGCCGAGCGGGTCACCGACGGCTTGCTGCGGTTTCCCGCCGGATTCGGTGAGATCCTCGCACTGACCTTGCCAGGACACCTCGACGACGCGGAGAAGGCGGCGCAGCGCTATCTCGACTTCTCCTCGGCCGGGCACTATCTGGGGTGGGCGCTCTCGGGGATCCACGCCGCGGAGGTCTCCGTCATGCGGGGCGACTTGCCCATCGCGGTGGCGCGCTTGGATCAGACGCTGGCCGCCCTCGGGGAGGGTGGGGCGGCTGCTTCGTGGAGCTACCCCGCATTCATCCTGCGGGTCATGGCACTGTCCGCTCTGGGGCGGGGTGAGGACGCCCGGGTCGCGTTGGACACGGCGCGCGCCACCTATGACGAGCACGTCGCGGTGTTCGGTCCGAGTCTCGCCATTGCCGTCGCGTTGCAGGCGGCGGGCGAGGGGATGTTCAGCCGTGCCGCGGACTTGGCGGTGGAGGCGGCGAGTACTGCCGCCGCGAGTGGCCAAATAGCGATCGAGGGCGAGGCGTGGCATCTTGCGGCTCGGTTCGGGTACACCTCCCCGTCGTCGGTGGAGCGGTTGGCCGAGCTAGCCGAGCAGCTCGACGGCCCGCTCATCGGGGTGTACGCACGGCATGCGCGCGCGGTTGCCGACGCTGATGCTGGCGCCCTCGATGCGGTGTGCGACGAGTTCGAACAGCTCGGTTACAAGCTTGCCGCCGCAGATGCGTCAGCCCAGGCCAGTGTTGTGCACGCGGAGAACGGCGCCCGCGCGGCGTCGGTCGCCGCGGCGTCGCTGGCCAACCGGTTGGCCGCGCAGTGCGGCGGTGCGCGGACTCCGGCGCTGGTGACCGCGGCCCAGCCGCTGCCGCTGACGGCGCGTGAGCGCGAGATCGCCAACCTCGTAGCCGCCGGGTTGAGCAACAAGGAGATCGCCGACCGGCTGTACGTGTCCGTGCGCACGGTCGAGGGACATGTCTACCGGACGTGCGCCAAGCTCGACGTCGCCGATCGCGTGGAGATCGCCGAACTCATCCGCGGCGGTCACTGAACCAGCGGGGCCGAGGGTGTGGGGTGGGCTCGATCTGAGGTAGGCGCTTGCAGGCCGGTTGTGAGTTTTCACAACCGGCCTGCGGGTCTTGTTTGGTTGGCGGCCCCATCGCCGCCATGACGGTGTGGGGCGGTTACTAGCGGTAGCGGCGCCACACGGGGCGTGGGGTCGCTAGTGGGCCGAACGGGTTGGTGCGGCGGGACCGGTCGGTGGCGGTGGGTTTGGTGAGGGTGGCTTGGGTGTTGCGGCGGATGTACATGGGGTCTCCTTGTGCCGAGCTCGTGAGTGCAGTCACACGCTCAAAGCTTGATTATGAACCTAATCATGAGCGTCAATCAATCAAACTTGGTCGATGTGGGTCGTGACTATTTTGCCAAACTGGTAGAATTGTCCGAATTACCGCACGTTCCGGTGCCTATATCGACGGTATTGTCCGGATCTTGCACCGGGCTCTCTCGGTTTGCGTCGGGTCACCACACCACACACCAGGCCTTCCTTGTCGAGTCGACGGCAAATGAAGTCTTGCGGCTGGTCTAACGGATTTGGCCTCTTCCCAGCGCCGGCACCACAGTTGCGGCGCTGGCGCTGGGGGCCGAGATTAACGCCAGCGGCGCCACACGCGACGCGGGGTGGCCAGAAATGCCAGCGGCGCCACACGCGGCGTGGGGCGGCCGGGTGCGGTCGGCTTGGTGAGGGTGGCTTGGGTGTTGCGGCGGATGTACATGCGGGTTGGTCTCCTTGTTGGTGCTAATGATGAGTGGTCGCACTCTCAGTGGATTATGGTCCCTATTGTGGGCGTTAGTCCATAGAGCGTTTGTCAGAAAATATTCGTAAATGGAGATGTGCAGAAGTTCGTCGGTATTGCCTGAATTTGGGTCTAGCCTTGGAGTATTGCGTGATCTGGAACGCGCTGGCTCGTCCCCGGCCGTTGACGTTTGGGGCTAATCGGCCATTTGCGGCGTATCCGATATTGGCGGTTACTGAGATTGACGACAACATTGATGGAATGTAAGAGTTTCGGCAAATCGCGGTTCTGTCGCCTGCCACATGGAAGCCGCGGGGATGCTGGTGAAGCCGCGCCGTCGAAGCTGCTGTGGTGGTGTCAGACGAGAACCGGTGATCAGTGGATTTGGGGACAGCTATGACGGAGCGCATCAAACGCGCTGCGATTATGGCCACAGTCGCCTGTGCTGTGGTGGCTGTGCCGTTGGTATTGAGGCCGTCGGCAGCCATGGCGGATGTACAGGTGAATCTTCCCGCGCTGAAGCAGGTCAAGAAGATGGGCGATGGCACAGTGGTCACGGTGGCGCGATCGGGTGAACGGGCCACTATCAATCCGTCCATGGGCGGCACGCCGTTGCACCGCAACGTGTGGGTGTCTGCCAAGTACCGCGTCGACGTCTCTAAGATGCCCCGCGAGATCGCGATCCAGGCGGGGTATGTCGTGGGCTGCCAGGTCGATTTCCGGGGCGGCACTATGGGCGGCAGTGCGGGTGCGTTAGGGATCAGCGACGGCTTCGGTGACGAGGGTGATCTCGGTGCGGGCGGCACTGGCACGCTGACGATAGGCCCAGGGCAACAGCAGGCGTACTACATCAACGATGTGGAGGGCGCTGATGACTTTCGTGTCGGGAGACATGATTCGTACGTGTCGTATACCGACACCAAGTCGGCCCGGCTGAGCTACGTCAACTCCCAGATCGGCCTACGAGGCTGTGTTGGCTACGCCCAGGCCCGTTCCAGGCTGGTGGTGGCGGTCGAGACTGAATACGCCGTTGAGATGATGAATTTCTACGGTCGGCCCTTCTCGTTGGGCTGAACCCGCGGGACTACCGCGCGAGCTTCTCGTCGAGCCAGTCGAACATCCGCTCATCGGTCAGCGCGCGTGCCATCGGTTGGCAATGCCAGTCCGCCCCCTCTGCGGTGGTGAATCGGGCGAGGGTGGCGATGCCGTCGCGGCACATCGCCGCTAGAGCTTGCGACTGGCCGGGCCAGAACTGCTCGTGGTCGGGGTCGGTGATCAGCAGCGGGGTGACGATCTGCTCGGCGATCGCGGGGGTGATCGTGTAGGGGACGAGCGCTTGCATCGTGTCGTAGAAGCTCCCGTGCGGATATGGCCGCGCCCGCCAGTCCCACATGCGCCTGGTGGCGGGGGAGAACTTCATCCCCAAACTGATCTCCCGATTGAACAACTCCGCCCGGCCCTTGTCGAGTGCGTCGATGAGCGGCTTGGGGAAGAACTTCAACCACGAGGTGCGCACCTCGACGACACCGGGATCGGCGACCGCGGCGGCGTAGCGGTGCTCAAAGGCGAGTGAGCGCGGGACCCAATAGCCGGCCTGACTGATGCCGTAGAGCGCGAGCTTGGCAGCGTCGACGCCGGGCAGCTTCAGCACGTAGTCGGTGACCGGCCGCAACACCGCCTCCCAGTCGGGGCGGAATCCGATACCGCGCTCGAACAGCATGGACTGCTGGCCGGGACCGTCGTAGAGGACGACGCCGTAGCCGCGGCGCAGCGCCCCGAACGCCGCGGCGCACCACAGTGCCGACACCGAGCCGTCGCTCCCGTTGATCGTCACCAGGGTCGCACCGGTATGCCCCGTTTTGGGTGTCAGGTACCAGCCGGGCAGGGTTGTGTCCTCGTAGGGGATTTCGAGGCGCTGCGCCGTGAAGTCGCCGTGGTCGAGGAACTTCTCGAAGGCCGCGCGGTGCTCGGCAAAGATCGGCATGCGCTGCTCGTCGTCGGCGAAGCCGTCGAGCCCGTCGAAGGCCTGGGAAAGGTAGTTCGACGCGCGCAGGTAGGCCGACGCGGCGCTGACGCGGTGCCCCGCCGCGCTGCTGGCGTCTCCGGCCTCGACGAGGCGGCGGCCAAGGGCCAGCCACGCGTTGGACCAGTCGAGGTCGTGTTCTTCGGGGCAGTTGGCAATGGTCGCGAGCACCTCACCGGCATCGGCGCCGCCCGATGCGCAGTACCCCAGCAGGAGCCGAACCGCGAAGTCGCGCCCCTCGTCGACGTAGAAGCCGTTGGTGAAGGCGGTGTGGTGGGCGTGGTTGCGGGGCATTCTCGTCTCCTGGCGTCGTGTGGTCTTGAGTCTGCCTCATTTCGCCGAATGCGGGCCGGGTCTCGGTGCACGCCGATGGATCTGTGCCACGATGACGGCATGGGAGGAAGTGGCACCGTCACGTCGACGCCGTTGGATTCCAGTTCGCTGCTCTGGCGCTGGGCCGGGGATATGCGGATCGCGTTCACCGGCGGCACGGCGGGCCTGCTGCAGGTGATGGACCCCGCGATCGGCTACGCGCTGATCGAGCACTCCAACTTCTTCGCCGATCCCGTCGACCGGGTCTTCCGCTCGTTGCCGCCGATCCTGGGCACCGTCTATGACGACCCGGCCACAGGCACCGGAACGATGGTCCGGGACCTGCACCGCGACATCAAAGGCGTGCAGCCCGACGGCGTGCGCTACCACGCGCTGAACCCGACGACCTTCTGGTGGGCCCATGCCACCTTCCAGATGATGGTGGAGCAACTCGTCGACCGGTACTCGCATTACCGGCTCACTGACGCCGAGCGCGAGCAGCTGTATGCCGAGGGCGTGCAGTGGTATCGCCGGTACGGGATGACGGAGAGTGTGGTGCCGCCGGACCGGGCGGCGTTCGGTCGCGAGTGGGACAGGTACTGCGACGAGGTGCTCGCCCCGAACCCGGCGTCGGACCACCTGATGAAGGTCATCGAGAGCTGGACCATCCCGGACATGAGTGCATCGCCGCACCTACCGGTACCGCCTGCCCTGGCGCCGGGAGCACGGAAGTGGCTGCCCAAGGCGCCGGTGCGTGCTGCACTGGCCCCCGGCCTGCGGTTGAGCATCTACGGCGGGCTGCCGCCACAGGTGCGCGAGCGCTTCGGGATCCGGTGGACCCGCGTCGACGAGGCGGCGTACGCCGGACTGCAGCGGGTCATCCCGTTGACGTGGCCGTTGCAGCCGGTGCCCTGGCGCTGGCACTTGGCCAGCCACGCCGGTTGGAAGCGCGAACGCGGCAGGCTACCGCGACCCTGGTAGGGCTGCGTGGACCGCGTCGACGGCCCGCGCGAACGTCTTCACCCGGTGCCGGCCGACGTCGTAGCCGTTGCGGGCGAGCATCGAGTCGCGGAACTGCGGGTGCACCCGGGACGCCAGCGGTGTCCACCACGGCTTGTGGCTGCGCGGCAGGTCGGCAAGCAACCGGTCTGACGCGGTGGTGAACACCGGTGCCAATCGCAGGTAGTCGGGACGGAAGGCGCGCAGGTCGGCGTCGGGGTAGCGTGCGCGGTGCACGTCGGCCAGGGCGCGCGGCAGGTCGGCGTCGATGTGTGCGGACACCCCGTACAGCAGGCACTTCATCACCGGCACGTGGGGACGTTTGGGATCCCGCGACTCCGCTGTCGACCAGGCTTTCGCCCACGCCGGCTCCACGTCGCCGCCGGTGCGGTAGGCGGTGAGGTTGCGCTCGTAGTAGTCGTGGAAGACGGGGATCAGGGCGAGTACCCAGTCGGGGTGGTCCAGTGCCATAGCCCCCGACGACGAGGAGTCCTCCGCGCTGCTCGTCGACGACGAGTGGGCCGAGCCGCTCGCCGCGGAGATCATCTCTTCGGTGACGTACTGGTAGACGCGGGCGAACCACTGCTTGGGGTCGTCATCGGCGGCCAATTCGTCGGCCAGCACCCGTTGTGCCCGCAGCGATTCCTGGGCGTCGGCGAGCAGCACGTCGAACTCCGCGGAGCCGGGCGTGGCCAGGTCCGTCGGCGCGCTCGTCGTCGACGGGGAGTCGGCGGCTATCCCGGTGCCGGCCAGATCAACCATCAGGTCCATCGACTCTCCGACCTGCTTGCGGATCACCCGGCACAGCAGGTGCGACAGCGGCGCGGAGATCAGGCGCATCGACACCTGCCAGGTGACCTCGGTGCGATCGTCCCCGGTCGGCGTCAGCGACTGGACGCCCTGGTGGTCGAGCAGCAGCGGACCGCCGTCGTAGACGCGGTAGCGGAACTCCCGGGGCTCGTCGGCATACTCGACGACCTCGCGCAGCTTCCGCTTCCCGTCGGGCAACGTCACCATGCGCAGCGCACCGGCGGTGTCCGGGCGGTCGCCGGGACCGCCGTCGACGAGATCGATGCGCGCGGTGGACCACTTGTTCATCTGCTCGGGGTCGGTGAGCAGTCGCCAGGCGGTCTCGGCAGGGCAGTCGAGAACGCGGGTCAGCGTGAACCGCGCCGTCATGCGACGGTTTCCATCCGGTTCTCGTCGGCAGCGCGGTAGCGGGCCCCGACGGTCTTCGGGTCGGCCAGGTCGATGCCCAGGCGCCAGGTGACCAGCCGCAGTTCGCGGCGGGCGACGTCGCGCTCCGAACCGAGGAGCCCCATGGCGCGGGCCAGCTCCCGCGACCGAACGACCGGACGTGCGAGGTCGACGACGTGGTGAAGGGGAGAGGGGCGCAGCCCCATCGCCGAGGCGATGTCGGGGTCGACCCAGCGGGTGGACACCGCGGCGAACAGCGTGCGCAGGAAGGGGCGCGAAACCGTCTGCACGGCACCGTTGAGCGGTCCGGGCAGCCCGAGGTCGGCACGGAAACCGTCGTCGAGAAGAGCGCGGACCAGGGTCTTGGCGTCATCGTGGGGCCGCAGCGCGAACTCCTGGGAGATGCGCCAGGTGCGGCCGGCGTCGTCGTAGCTGGTCGGCAGCAGTCGGTCCTCCACGCCCATCACCCAGCCGACCCAGCGCCAGAGGTGGGTGATCGCCTCGAGGTCGGCGCGCGAGTAGTGGATGCCGAAGTCCTTGGCGATGCGCAGCGGCAGCGCCAGGAAACCGGCGGTGATGGTGAGTTGGGAGTACGTCTGGTTGATCGGCACGCCCCACACCGCGTCGTCCCACTCGTCGGAGGCGTGCAGGTGGTGGCGGACCATCGCGTGGACCAGGCGGATGCGCAGTGTTTCGACCCAGCCGCCGGCGCCGACGTCCATGAGCCCGGGGGCGGTGGCCAGGGTGACCCAGCGGGCGGTCGCCTGCACGCGGTCGAACGTCCCCTCGGTGAGCCGTCCCGTCGCGGCGAGCGGTCGGGTGAAGCCGCGGGCCTGGTAGCCGTAGATCAGCGACTGGTAGAGGGTGCTCGACTGCAACGACCCGAACCGCCACCACGCGTCGGCGCCGGCGCGGGCAAGAGCCGCGTCGAACCATGGAGGCGGGGTGCTGGTCCGCTCGAGGAAAGCGGCGAAGGCGGGCGCGGTGGCCTTCAGCTCTGCGTCGATCTCGGGCGGATCGTCGAGGGCCGACACGATGTCGTTCCACGAGTAGGTGCCGCCGGCATCATTCGGCCCGCTCACTCCGTTCCCGGCGCCGGAGAACAGCTCGTCAATCACGGCGTCGGCCAGCGGATCGCCGACGAGCAGCCCGTCGGCCATCGCGTCCACATGCTCGGGGTAGCGGTCCCGAACCGCGTCCCAGTTCTGGGCCCCGGTTATCGCGGCAGCCCTTGCGGCACTGACCTTTCCAGCCATAAAGACAGTGTGTCTTTTGTGTCTGTCGGCGTCAAGGAAGCGGGGCGTCGCCCGCTGGCGTGTCCATGCCGGAGAAACCGGACCAGATCAGCAGGAACAGATGGTCGACGACCTCGTCGCGACTGATGGTGCGCGTCGCCGACCACCATGTGATCGTCGACGAGATGGCGCCGACGAGGGCGTGCGCCCACGTCTGCGCCGGGCCCGGATCCAGGCCGCGCGACGTGAAGCCGCCGACGAGGATGCCGGTGAGCGTTCCGATGACCATGCCGTCGGCGGCCGGGGCCACGGGCAGGAGGTGGGCCGACAGCGCCCGTGCCAGCTCCGGTTCGTCCTCGAACCACGTGGCGAGGGTGCCGATCGCTGCGCGCGTCTGCTCCGCCGGGTCGTCGACCCCGCCGGCAATGGTGACGACTTGCTCGACGATGAGGCGCGCATGCCGATGGGCCAGCGCGTCGAGCAGGGCGTTGCGATCGGTGAAGGCCGCGTACACCGCCGAGCGGGTCAGGCCGGCCTGCGCGGCCACGTCGGCCAGCCCGACGTCGGGCCCGCTCGCGCGTATCGCCGACTCGGCGGCGTCGAGCAACTGCCGCCGTCGCTCCTGCGGGTCGACGCCGGGACCGGGCGGGCGGCCCCGCCGTCGTCGCTCACGAGCCTCCTGGATCATCGTCGCCCCAGGCTACCGGGGCATCACCGTCGGCGGAGCGGACCGGTCAGGTCGGTGCGCGGACCCGACTCATCGGGTCGGGCATGATGGGCGCATGGGCGACGCAGGGGCCAACGTCATCTTCATCCACTGGCACGACCTCGGTCGGCACCTGCCGTGTTACGGGGCACAGGGGGTGGTGAGCCCGGCGTTGGACCGGCTGGCCGCGCAGGGGATCCTGTTCACCGACGCGCACGCCACCGCGCCGCTGTGCTCGCCGGCGCGCGGATCCTTGTTCACCGGGCAGTACCCACACCGCAACGGCCTGATCGGCCTGGCCCACCACGGCTTCGCCTACCACCCCGGCGTGCAGACCCTGCCGTCGTTGCTGGCCGACGGCGGGTACCGGACGGTGTTGATCGGGATGCAGCACGAGAGCACCGATCCGACGACGCTGGGCTTCGACACCGTCGACGTGTCGGAGTCGCGGTGTGACTACGTCACCGATGAGGCGATCGGCTGGCTCGAGCGCGAGGGCGTGACCGACCAGCCGTTCTTCCTGACCGCCGGGTTCTTCGAGACGCATCGGCCCTATCCCGACGACGAATACGACCACGCAGATCCCAACGCGATCGGTGTTCCCGACTTCCTCCCCGACACCCCTGACGTGCGCGCGGACCTTGCCGGGCTGCACGGCTCCATCACCAAGGCCGATGCGGCGGTGGGCCGACTGCTCGACGCTGTGGCGCGCCTGGGATTGGACCGCAACACCTGGATCGTGTTCGCCACCGATCACGGTGTCGCGTTCCCGCGCGCGAAGTCCACGCTGTACGCGCCGGGCACGGGGATCGCGATGATCATCGCGCCGCCGCGCGATCGATCGGCCCTCGGTGGACGCGTCTACGACGGGCTGTTCTCCGGCGTCGACCTGGCGCCGACGCTGCTGGACCTGCTCGACCGGCCGATCCCCGTCGACGTCGACGGGGTTTCGCACGCGCCGGCGCTTACAGGTGCGGATGAGGACCCGGTCCGCACCGAGTTGTTCACCGAGAAGACCTACCACGACGCTTATGACCCCATCCGCGCCGTGCGCACCAAGGAGTTCAGCTACATCGAGAACTACGCGCCCCGCCCGGAGCTGGTGCTGCCGCTCGACATCGCCGACTCGGAGTCGGCGCGCTCTCTTGATCCGCAATCCACGATCGTCCCGCGAGCCCGCCACGAGCTCTACGACCTGCGTTTCGATCCGCGTGAGCAAAACAATCTGGCCCGCGACCCCGCCTACACCGAGACTGCGGCCGATCTCGCCGGGCGGTTGGCCCGCTGGCGCGTCGAGACCGGTGACGAGTTGCCCGAGGAGGCGGTGGGGACCGCTGTCGCCGAGCGTTTCATGCGCGAGTGGATGGTCCGCTCCAAGGTCATCGACCCAGGTGAAGAGCCATTGCCGTCGCGTCGGCCGCAGGGTGCGCGACGCGAGCTCGACGGCGAGCTCACCGTCGGAATCCCGTCTTCGTCGGGGACGGTCGGTACGGACGGGTGAACCTGGCGGTAGGGGGTCGGCAAGAGCACCCATAGGACCGTCGGACCGGGAACGTTGCGCTCACCCTGATCGGAATTCTCTTCGCGGTGCCGGGGCCCATGGGCTCCGTATCGTTTTCGGACATGAGTGAGCCGAGGCCCTATCTCGTCTGCGCGAGCCAGCGCAGCGGGAGCACACTGCTGGTGGAGTCGCTGGCCGCCACCGGCGTCGCCGGCCGGCCCGGCGAGTTCTTCCAGTACTTCGCCTCATCGTCGCTCTCACCGCAGCCGCGCGAGTGGTTCGCCGGGGTCGACGACGAGAAGATCGTCGGGGCGCTGGCCATCACCGACCCGGGAACCGTTGACACCCGCACCGCCGACCAGTGGCGTGCCGACGTCCTCGCGCAGGGCCTGACCCCCAGCGGCGTGTGGGGCGGCAAGCTGATGTGGAACCAGACACCGCTGTTGATCGCGCGCACACGCGTCGCGTCGGGTTCGTTGCGCACCGCGCTGCGCTGGCTGCTCGGCACCGACCCGCTGTTCGTGCACGTGCACCGCGACGACCTCGTCGCGCAGGCCGTCTCGATGTGGCGCGCGGTGCAGACCCGCGTCTGGCGGGACAGTCCCGAACCGTCGGGTTTCCACAACGAGGGCGTCCCCGACGAGGAGGCTTTTTACAGCGCCGAGGGCATCGCCCACCTCGCCGGCATCCTCGCCGACCAGGAACAGCGATGGCGGGCATGGTTCGCCGAGGAGGGGATCGAGCCGTTCCGCGTCGAGTTCGGCGACCTCGTCAAAGACCCGACGGGCACGACGGCGCACGTGCTGTCCGAACTCGGCCAAGACCCGTCGCTCGCGCCGCCACCCCCGCTCAAACCCCAGTCCAACGCCCGCTCGAAGGAATGGGCGCAGCGCTACCGCGTCGACGCCGAACGGAACGGATACCCGCTATGACCGCGCAGACGACCTCGCCCGCCACCGACATCGACCACATCCCCGCGTTGCGGATCCTCGAATCCGAGGCCGTCCACATCATCCGCGAGGTGGTCGCTGAACTGGAGAACCCGGTGCTGCTGTTCTCCGGCGGCAAGGATTCGATCGTCCTGCTGCACCTTGCGGAGAAGGCATTCCGACCGCACCCGCTGCCGTTCCCGATCCTGCATGTCGACACCGGCCACAACTTCAGCGAGGTCATCGCTTTCCGCGACAAGCGGGTCACGCCGACCGCGCAGCGCCCCGACGGCGTGCGGCTGATCGTCGCATCGGTACAGGAGTCCATCGATACCGGCCGCGTCGAGGAGACGACCGATCCGTCGGGGTCGCGCAACCGGTTGCAGACGCGCACCTTGCTCGACGCACTCGAACGCTACAAATTCGACGCGGCGTTCGGCGGTGCCCGCCGCGACGAGGACCGGGCGCGGGCCAAGGAGCGGGTGTTCAGCTTCCGCGACGAGTTCGGGCAGTGGGATCCGCGGGCGCAACGCGCCGAGCCGTGGTCGCTGTACAACGGCCGGATCCGTCGCGGGGAGTCGGTGCGCGTCTTCCCGCTGTCGAACTGGACCGAGCTGGACATCTGGCGCTACATCGAACTCGAGGACATCGAGCTGCCGCCCATCTACTTCGCCTCGCAGCGCGACGTGTTCACCCGCGACGGGATCCTGCTGACGGTGTCGCCGTTCACCCATCCGCGACCCGACGAGCCGGTGACCACCGAATGGGTGCGCTACCGCACCGTCGGCGACCTCACCATCACCGGGGCTGTGCGGTCCACCGCGACGACGCTGCCCGAGGTGATCGCCGAGGTGGAAGAGGCGACGGTGTCCGAGCGAGGGGAGACCCGCGCCGACGACCGCACGTCGAGCGCTGCCATGGAGGACCGCAAACGGGAGGGCTACTTCTGATGACCGCACCCACCATCGAGGCCACCGCGGCCGGCCGCCACGACGGCGACCGCCAGTTCCTGCGCCTGGCCACCATCGGCAGTGTCGACGACGGGAAGTCGACGCTGATCGGGCGCATCCTGCACGACACCGGTTCCCTGCCGACCGACCACATCGAAGGCGTGACCGACGACGAGGGCGAGCTCGACCTGGCGGCGCTCTCGGACGGGCTGCGCAGTGAGCGGGAACAGGGCATCACGATCGACG
>DLKD01000020.1 GCA_002477755.1 Gordonia sp. UBA7599 | reverse complement strand
CGGCTCGTCGGCGCTGCTGGCGATCCTGGCACTCGTCGAGGCCCAATTGACGGGAGGGATCGACCAGACCACCGTCGCACTCAACCCGTCGCGCTCGGATATCGCCTGGATCGATGCGGCTCGCCAGGCGATATCCGTGGTGCGCCTCGCTGGGATGGCAGTGCTTGCGGGATACCTGTTGTGGCGCAGCGGGATCCGCCTCACGGTGGTCGGCTTGACCCGACGCCCCGCCCGCGGGGATGTGCCCTACGGTCTGGGCCTGGCCGCCCTGATCGGACTGCCCGGCCTCGGACTGGTGGTCCTCGCGCACGCGGTGGGGATGAACGCAGCCCTGGTCCCCGGCGACACCGACGGCCCGTGGTGGCAGATCCCGATGCTGATCGCCATTGCTATCGGGAACGCGGTGGCCGAGGAGGTCGTCGTCGTCGCCTATCTGCTCGTCCGCCTGCGCCAGCTCGGACTGCGCGATGCCTCCGCGCTCGCGTCCAGCGCACTGCTGCGGGGGAGCTACCACCTCTACCAGGGCATCGGCGGTGGACTGGGGAACGTTGTGATGGGGCTGGTGTTCGGGCGCTTCTATCAGCGCACCGGACGGCTGTGGCCGCTCGTGATCGCCCACGCAGTCATCGACGTCGTCGCTTTCGTTGGGTTCCTTCTCATCGGGGACCGGCTGGGAATCAGCGAGCTACGGAAGTAACGGCACCACTAAAGTGCGCCGTAGTCACAGTCCGTGGAGCAACCAGGCCAGCCACATGCCCCCGCCGCACGCCAGGGTTGCCGCGACCCACGTGCCGAGCACGTTGACGAGAGCCAACCGGTTCTCGCCGCGCCGAGCCAATGCGACGGTCTCGAAGCTTGCCGTCGAAAAGGTGGTGAAACCACCGCAAAAGCCGGTGCCGACGATCAGCGCCAGGGTCGACGGTGCGCTGGCGAACAGGACCAGGCCGGTGATGAGGCCCAGCAACGCCGAGCCGACGATGTTGATCCCGATGGTCGCCAGGGGCAGCTGCGCGGTCACCCGGGCTTTCGTCGCCGCATCGACGAGGTAGCGCAGCAGCGAGCCCGCACCGCCCGCCGCGTAGGCCGCGACCGTCCACGCGTTCATTGCGGTGTCTCCGGGTCGACGATCGCCGGTTCGGCCAGCTCGGTCCGGGGCGCGAGCCGGGCGCCGACGGCGAGCCCGGCAACCGTGCCGATTGCCCCGACCAGCAGCGTCGCCCCGCCGTAGCCCAGCGCCAGCGGCAGATGACCGTCGCGGATCAGCAGCACCTGCTCGTCGGCGAATGTGCTGTATGTCGTGAACCCGCCGCACAGTCCGGTACCGCCGAACAGCCGGATCCGGCGGGCCGTCTCGTCGGGCAGTCGTGACGAGGCGAGGTACTCCAGCAGCGCTCCGAGAACAAACGCGCCGACGAAGTTGATGGCGAACGTTGCCAGCGGCCAGCGCCCGGATTCGGTGGGGACGGCTTGTTCGAGGTGTAACCGCGCGGCAGTACCGGCGGCGCCGCCGACAAGCACCAGGACCAAGCCGGGGGAGTCGCGAAGGACGGGGCGCAGGCGTGTCATCGGTGCGGCGTTCCTTTCGTGGCCAGGTGATTCCGGGCAGCCGGAATCGATCGTTGACCAGGAACTATCAGCCGCAGCGGCGGGTCGGGCGTCGGGCGCCCCGGCGAGATCCATCACCTCGGCGGCGCATGCGCACCGCCGAGACCAGTATACGGCTAACCTGAGACCGTGCCCGTGATCGCCTACTTCGGTCCCGCCGGAACCTTTACCGAAATGGCGGCCAAGCGCTTCGTCGAAACCGGGGCGGGTCCGTTGGCGGGCGTCGCCGCCGGTGACGTTTCGTGGCTGTCGCTGGGGAGCCCGGTCGCGGTCATCGAGTCGGTTCGTTCCGGCGCCGCCGACATCGGCTGTGTGCCCGTCGAAAGTTCGCTGGAGGGCTCGGTCCCCGCGACGATGGATGCGCTGGTCCCGGAAACCGAGGCCGATCGGGTCCAGATCTTCGCTGAGACGGTCCTCGACATCGCCTTCACCATCGCCGCGGCGCAGTCAGTCGCCGCCGCTGACGTCGCGACGATCGCCGCCTATCCCGTCGCGGCCGGTCAGGTGCGCGCGAGCCTGGCGGCGCTGTTCCCCAACGCCGAGGTCGTCCTCGCCTCATCGAACGCCGCGGCCGCAGCCGACGTTGCCGCCGGCCTCGCCGACGCGGCGGTCACCACCCCGGTCGCCGCGGAAGCCAACGGCCTGACGGTCCTGGCCGAGGGGGTCGCCGACAGTGACGACGCAGCAACCCGCTTTGTCTTGCTCGCCCGTCCGGGTCCGGTACCGGCCCGCACCGGCAAGGACCGCACCAGCGTCATCGTCGACCTCCCCAACCGTCCCGGCAGCCTGCTCGCGGCACTCGACGAGTTCGCCGCCCGCGGCATCGACCTGACCCGCATCGAGTCGCGGCCGCGTCGGGGTTCTGGGCCCCGGGTGCAGTACCGCTTCTACATCGATGCCGTCGGCCACCTCGACGACGCCGCCATCGGCGAGGCGCTTCGCGCGCTGCACCGCGACGTAGAGCGGGTCGTGTTCCTCGGATCGTGGCCGGTCGATGGCGCAAGCGGCACCCCGCCGCCCGACCACCGCGAGAGCGAGGCCTGGTTCGCCGCGTTGCGGGGCGGTATCGCTGGCGAGGCACCCTGATGGCGAGGCTGTACTTGGTCCGTCACGGCGAGACCACCTCCAATGTGATGAAGCGCCTCGACACGGCGATGCCGGGTGCCGCACTCACCGACTTCGGCGTTCGGCAAGCCGCGCGATTCGCGCTGGAGCGCCGCGTCGAGGCGGTCCAACCCCCGGTACTGATCTCCTCGCGCGCGGTGCGCGCGCAGCAGACTGCCGAAGTCATCGGTGGGCTGTGGGGAATTGACCCCGATGTCGCCGACGGGCTGCACGAGGTTCAGGCCGGCGATCTTGAGGACCGCTTCGACAAGGAGGCCTACGACACCTTCGCCTCCGTCGTGCAGCGCTGGCACCACGGCGAGACGGCGGTCCCGATACCCGGTGGTGAATCGCTCGACGACGTGGTGGCGCGCTACGTTCCGGCCATCGACGACATCGTGAGTCGCTACCTCGTCGGACCTGACGGCCGCGACGTCTACGTCGTCAGCCACGGCGCGGCGATTCGCCTGGTCGCCGCTCGATTGGCGCAGCTCGAGCCGGAATTCGCCGCCCGCAACTATCTGCTCAACACCGGTTCCGTCGAGCTCGGGTTCACCCCCGGTGCCGAGCAGCCGTGGACCGCACACCGCTGGGGTGAGCACGTGGCACCGTTCACCGCCAATGGTGCTGGCCCAGCCGACGATGACGAGAGCGTCGTCGATCCGATGGGCTAGGACCCGCGCGATCGCCGCCCGGTTATCCCCAGCCGTTGCGGTGGAGCCACTCGTCGTCGATGCCGAAGTGGTGGGCGACCTCGTGGATCACGGTGATGCGCACCTGCTCGCGCACCTCCTCTTCGGTCGCGCAGATGGCGAGGAGCGAGTCTCGGTAGATCGTGATGGTGTCCGGGAGGAAACCGCCGTAGTCGATCGTGCGTTCCGTCAGCGCCACGCCCTCATACAGGCCGAGGAGGTGCGGGTCCTCCGGGTGGCTGGGCTCGATGAGGATGACGACGTTCGACATCTCGCGGGTGAGCTCGGACGGGATCTCGTCGAGGGCGTCACCCACGAGGTTCTCGAACTCGCGGTGGCCGATCCGCATCCTTAACCGGCCGGCGCGGGCACTTCGGCCGGGTTTGGCGCGATACCCGGGGGCATCGGCACCGGTGTCGGGAGCGCGCGGCCCGGCGGTGCGGCCGGCGGCGGGGTCGGGATCTTGCCGTTGATCAACAGCTGCGCCCGGGCGTCGCCGACCAGCGTCGCAAAGCCGCCCTTGAAAGGCAGGCCCATGTAGCAGACCGCCTTGCGGCTGCCGGCGAGCCAGCCGATCTCCGACACCGTCGACCACTGGATGTTCAGGGTCGTCTTGTCGAACTTGTTCTTGCCGCCCATGAAGCGGTGCGCCTGGACCGGGCAGATCGGGGTGAGGAACTTGTTCTGCTCCTCAATGCCGGGCCACGGCTTGCCGGACGTTCGGGCGCCGAAGCGTGCCGACATGTCGATGAGGCCCGTCGTCTGAAACGCGTGCGGCTCGGCGCAATTCACCGGGAACGTCGGCTGGTGCGTCACCGGGTCGATGCCGATGCACGTTCCCGGTTGCCATTGCTGTGACTGGTCGAGCTCGGCGACCCGGCCGACGACCTCCATCTCGGTGCCGCCGACCCCCTGCTCGATCAGACCGCAGCGCATGTCGCGCTGACCCCGTTTCCACTGGGCCTCCGACGGGTAGATGAGGCTGGGCACGAAGCGGCCCTGCGGGTCGAAGCGGCCATCGAGATAACCCGCGACCAGGACCGGGCACTGCTCGGAGCGGATGACGGAGAACCTCTCCGGCCCGGGCCACTTCGCATCCGGGGCGAACTCGCCACCGGGGACGATCCGGCCGTCGACCGCAGCCGCCACCTCGAACCGATGGGGTTCGCTGCACTCGACCTTGGTCGGCGCACCGGGCTTGCCCTGCTCCCACTGCAGGCAGTCGCCCGCAGTGGATTGCGTGAAGGCATCCTGCGCCACGCGCTCGCCGACGCCGATCTTTGTGCCGCCGACTCGACCGGAACCCTCGATGAAACCACTCGCGTAAGCGGTGGTGGCCAGTGCGACCGAACCGACCACACCGGCGACGAGGATTACGCGCAGCGGATGGGTGACCAGGGCCGAGCGCCACCGACTCGCCCGGCCCGCCGGTGCGTCGTCGCTGGGCACCACGCCCGGGGCGGCGGTATCGGGCGTGGTGGTGCTGTTGGTGTCGGCGGACGGCGCGTCGGCGGGCTGCTCGTCGGGCATCGTGACCTCATCGTCGGAACTCATCCCCTCCATCATGCCTGCCCGGTGTGCCATGAGTAGGCTCTGGGAGGTGATCGACCTCAAGACTCTTCGCGACGACCCCGAATCGGTCCGCGAATCGCAGCGCATCCGAGGTGAGGATCCCGCACTCGTGGACCGCGCCCTCGACGCCGATGCCCGACGCCGCGCCGCGGTCGCCGAGGCGGACAATCTGCGCGCAGAGCAGAAGTCCCTCGGCAAACTCGTCGGCAAGGCAGCCGGTGAAGAGAAGGCGCAGTTGCTGGCGCGCGGCAAGGAACTCGCCGAGCAGGTGAAGGCGGCCGTCGCCGCCCAGAACGAGGCCGACGAGGAGGCGCACACCGTCCAGCGCGCGCTTTCCAACATCGTGGCGGGCGCGCCGGCAGGCGGGGAGGACGACTTCGTCCTCCTCGAGACCGTCGGGCAGCCGCGCGATATCGCCGACCCGAAGGACCACCTCGAACTCGGCGAGTCACTGGGCCTCATCGACATGGAGCGCGGCGCCAAAGTATCGGGCTCGCGGTTCTACTTCCTCACCGGCAACGGCGCGCTGCTACAGCTTGGGCTGTTGAATCTGGCCGCGCAGATGGCCGTGCGCAACGGTTTCGAACTGATGATCCCGCCGGTGCTCGTGCGCCCCGAGATCATGGGCGGCACCGGTTTCCTCGGCGCCCACGCCGACGAGGTCTACCACCTGCCCGACGACGACCTGTACCTCGTCGGGACGTCAGAGGTGCCGCTGGCCGGCTATCACAGCAACGAAATCATCGACCTGTCCGACGGGCCGAAGCGCTATGCCGGTTGGTCGAGCTGCTTCCGCCGGGAGGCCGGCAGCTACGGCAAGGACACCCGCGGCATCATCCGCGTGCACCAGTTCGACAAGGTCGAGGGCTTCGTCTACTGCCGACCGGAGGAGGCCCAGGCCGAGCACCTGCGGCTGCTCGGGTGGGAGCGCGAGATGCTCGACGCCATCGACGTGCCCTACCGGGTCATCGACATTGCCGGCGGAGACCTGGGCAGCTCGGCTGCCCGCAAGTTCGACTGCGAGGCGTGGGTGCCCACCCAGCAGACCTACCGCGAGTTGACCTCGACGTCGAACTGCACGACCTTCCAGGCGCGCCGCCTCTCGATCCGTTACCGCGACGAGAACGGCAAGCCGCAGACCGCCGCAACTCTCAACGGCACGCTGGCGACCACCCGGTGGATCGTCGCGATCCTCGAGAACCACCAGCAGCCGGATGGTTCGGTGGTCCTTCCTCCGGCGTTGGCGGCAAGCGTCGGCCGCGAAGTCCTCGAGCCCAAGCGATGAGCATCCGCACCTGCGCCTTGCTCGCCGTCGTACCGGCGTTGATCGCCGCGGCGATGGCGCTGCTGCCGTGGGTGTCGCTCGAGGACCGCGGTGTCCCGATGCGCTGGTCGGGCCTGGGGTTCTATCTCGGCGACGACATCGGCACCATCCCCGCAATCGTGCCGTTGGGCTGGGCAGTCGTGGTCGTCGCCTTCGAGGCGCTGTCCGTGCTTGGCCTGGCACTGTTCGCCACCGGCGGCCAGTGGCAGTCGGCGATCCGCTGGTTCTTCTTCGGACTGGCGGCGCTCGCGGCGGCAGTCGTCGTGATGCTCCTCGTCGCCGTGGCCGTCCCGTCGATGGTGTACGGCAACCTGTTCACCGACCTCGGCGCTTTCGCCGGTGTCGACGACTTGGTCGGCGGCCGCGATGTGCTGGTCCTCCCGACGATCCTGGGCGCTGTGTTCTGGCTGGTCGTCGTCGCGGTCGCAGCCGGAATCGGATTCCGGACCGCCGGTCACAGTGAGCGTTCCGAATGGGTCTAGGGCTCGCCGCCGCCATCGTGGCGGCGCTGGCCTACGGCCTCGCGTCCGTGCTGCAGGCCCGGGCCGCGGGCGACGAGGGGCCCTCCGACGGTAAGCCCACCCTGCGGTCCACCATCGCGACGATGCTGGCCCTGCCGTTCCTGCTGGGCATGGCCCTGGACGTGATTGGCTTCGTCGGCAACCTGATCGCCGATCGGGAATTGCCGCTGTTCCTGGCCCAGCCGATCGTCGCGGCCAGCTTGATCGTGACGGCGGTGGCCGCGGGCGTCTTCCTCCGCGTCGTGCTGTCGCGACGGGACAAGCTGGCCATCATCACCGTCGTCGTCGCGCTGGTCGTGCTGTCATCGGTCGCCGGACAGGAGGGTGATCTGGGGTCCGGCTGGGCCGGCGCGCACCACGCCGTGATGCACGGGGGTGTGCTCGTGGCCGCCGGTGTGCTGATCGTCGGCGGGTTGGTGCTGCTGAAGGCCTCGACCGGGCCGATGGTGGCGGCCGCGGCCGGCCTGACGGCTGGCGCGCTCTTCGGGGTGATGGCCACTTCCGTGCGCATCGTCGACGGGGTTGATCCGTTCGAGTTGCCGCACTTGCTGACCGACCCGGCCGCCTATGCGGTCGTCGTCGCCGGGGTCGGCGGCTTCTACCTGTTCACCGTGGCGCTACAGGCGGGTTCGGTTAATGCAGCGGCCGCCGCGCTGGTTGTCGGCGAGACCGTGATTCCCGGGGCCGTGGGCCTGACCCTTCTTGGCGATCAGATCCGCGCAGGGTGGGCGCCGGTGGCGGTGCTCGCCTTCATCCTGGCCGTGGCCGGTGCGGCCACCATCGCGCTGGGCCAGGTCGGCGAACTCGGGTAGGGGCGATCACCGCCCCCAGCCCGTGGTTAGACCAAATCGGCGTGGTGGCGGGCCGCGACGTCGGGATGGGCGCGCAGGCGGGCCTTGAGCATGTTCTCGCCGAAGGTGCCCGAGATCGGATTCGACGGATCCTCGGTCACGCCGGGGGCCTGCGCGGCTAGTGCCGGAGGGAGGTCGATTTTCGGCATCGTCGACGCCAGTGCCGGGTTGAAGAAGAACGGCACGGACAGTCGCTCGGTACCGGGCGGCGGGGACTGCACGCGGTGCATCGTCGCCTTCAGGTACCCGTCGGTGGCGAACTCCATCGCCTCGCCGATGTTCACGACGAAGGCGTCGTCCAACGGTGGCGCATCGATCCAGCGGTCGCCGAACTGCACCTGCAGGCCGCCCTTGCCGGGTTCGACGAGCAGCAGCGTCAAGACGCCCGGGTCCTTGTGTGCGCCGACACCTTGGCGGTCGGCGGACTCCTCGCGGCCGGGATAGCGGACCAGCTTGATCAGCGTCGACGGGTGGTGCGCGAAAGCCTCGTCGAACACGTCCTCGGGTGATCCGAGGGAAACCGCCCACTGCCGCATGAGGCGCAAACCCAATGCGCTGCAGCGGTCCTGCCAATCGGTGAGCACATCACGAAGCTCCGGTTGGGCGGGCGGCCACAGGTTGGGGCCGTCGAGGCGGAGGTAGGCAGGCGCCGTGGCCCGTGCATCGTCGTCGAGCGCCTCGTACTCGGCGGCCAGATCGATCTGTTCGCGCCAGTCGATCGCACCCTGTGTGTACTCGCCGCCGAAGCGGGTATATCCGCGGAAGTGTGGGCTGCGCAGCATCTCGACGGCAAACTTGTCGTCGTCGGGCAGCGCGAAGAAGTCGCGCGCTGTGGCAAAGAGCTCCTCACGCACGTCGCGGCCGATGCCGTGCCCGACGAGGTAGAAGAATCCGACCTCGTGGGTGGCCTGCAGCAGTGCATCGCGGAACGCTGCCTGGTCGGCCTCGTCGCCGTCGAGTAGGGACATATCGACCACGGGAAGGGTGGCGGGCCCGGACTCGGTCATGGCCTCAGCTCTCGGTGACGAGCTTCTGCGCCCGGATCTCGTGGCCCTTGGACGTCAGGCAGCGGCCCGACGCCAGGTCCCACTGCCAACCGTGCAGGTTGCAGGTGAGCTTGTCGCCCTCGATGACGCCGAACTTCTCCAGATCGGCCTTCAAGTGCGGGCAGCGGCGCTGCATTTCCCAGCCGTCCTTGCAGATCGACGCGGAGTCGTCGTGGGCCTCGGCGAACCAGCCGTCGGCGTAATGGATGCGCTCCTCGGTGAGGCACTTGAAGAAGGTGTAGAGGAACTCGTTGTAGCCGCCGACGCGCCACGTCGTAAACCGCGTCGAGAGGAAGATCGTGTTCACCCAGTCCGGCTCGTCGTCGCGCAGGACGGTGCGCACCAGTTCGGGTGCGATGCGGAAGCCGTAGCGGTATTTGCCGTCGCCCTCCTCGCGCATGCGCACGGTGCGATTGGGGAAGTCGAGGACAAAGGTTTCTTCCCCGACGACGAGCCCGACGGGGTAGCCGATGCCGTCGGAGATGAGGTCGGAATCCTTCATGATCGGCTCGAAGGTTTCCTTGAGCTGCGGGAGTAGCGGCTCGCCCTGCGCGGGTGCCCACGTCGCCTTCTCCGCGGCGATGATCGGCGCGAACTTCGCCTTCATCCGTTCCAGGTAGCCCTGTTTGTTCTCGCCGAAGACCTCGTCGGGTGGATACGGGTGGCTCAGCTCGACGAGATCGGAGCCGCGCAGCTCGACGGTCGACCCGGACACCATCATCAGGCCGCGGTGCTTCACACCGTCGTCGGTGCCGTGGGTCGTCATCTGCTCCAGGAACTCCGCCTGGTCGGGGAAGATCGACGCCTGGTCGGATTCGCTGCCGGTGTTGAAGTCGTTGAGGACGAACAGGTCGTCGTCGAGGAACATCGGCGGTCCGGCCGACGGCACCACCCACGTGGCGCCGACCTGCTCGATGTAGGACCGCGCCCGGTCCATGCCGCGCTGGCGCTTCTGCTTGGCGAAGTTGGCTTTCGACTTGCGGGGGATGTCGTAGACCATCGGGTACCAGATGGCGCCCGAGTACTGCAGCAGGTGGATGTCTACGTGGCCGAACTCCTCCGCGACGACGTCGAGGTCGATGGGACGGGCGTCGTTCATGTTGAAGCAGGTCGTCTCACCGTCGGAGACGATCAGGCCTGAGTCGCCGATCGGGCCGTCGGCGGGCGCGCGCAGCGCGATGATCATGACGTCGAGGTCACCCTTGGGACCGCTCACCCGGTGCTTCTGCGAATCGACGGTCTCGATGAACTTGGTGAAGCCCAGCGCCTCGAGTTCGCGTTTGAGGTCGGGCACCGGGTAGTCGGGGAGCAGGACCGTCGCGTCCTTGGAGACGTTCTCGCGCAGGTTCTTCTCGTCGAAGTGATCGCGGTGCAAGTGGCTGACGTAGAGGTAGTCGCACTGCCCGAGCTGGCGCCAGTCGAGTTCGGTGTTGTCGGGGAAGGGGATCCACGACGCGAAGTAGGCGGGGTTGACCCACGGGTCGCACAGGATGGAACCGGCCTTGGTCTGGATGTGGAACCCCGCGTGACCGACGCTGGTGATCTGCACTTGCTTGCCTTCCGAACTGATGGGCTGTGGCCGTCCACGGGGGACGGCACGTCCTTCGAGGATAAACGTCCCCCCGCCCGGAACTCGATTCCAGACGGGGGGACCTTGGTCGGGGACGAGCCCTCGGTCAGGCGCTGTGCCTCACTTCGGGGTCGGGATGCCGAACGCGCGGGCGAACGCGAGCTTGGCCTCGTCGATGAACCGGTGTGCCTCCGGGGGCAGCTTCACGTCGGGGATCTCCCGCGGCGGCGTGAGGGCGGACTGGTCCAGGCGCTGAACCGGAACCGCCTTGGAGGCGGGCTTGCTCGCGGTGATCGTGCGGGTCGCGGAGACGCCCTGGGCGTTAGCGCGCAGCATCCGGTTGTAGTACTGGGCGTCGGCGACGCCCTCGTTGTAGCCGCGGACCGCGCCACTGACGGCGCCGATCACGCCGCCGATCACGACGCCGGCCAAACCGCCGGCGGCGGCACCAATCCCGACTCCGACGAGCACCATGGGGATGGTCAGGGTTCCACCGCTGATGACGCTGGCCAGGGCCGCGACGATGCCACCGAGGGTGCCGCCGATAGCGGCGCCGGCGATACCGCCGTACACCGCACCCAGACCGACGCCGGCCGATGCGCCGTCACCGGCGTACTGCATCCCCCACTGCACCTCATTGGCGTACCGGGGACCACCGGCGACCTTCTTCGGGGCGGGCTTGGCGGTGAGCACGATCGGCGTCGGGGCGGCGGGTCCGGCCATGCCGACCGGGGCGAGTGACACGACGATCATCATCTGGTTGCCCGGGACCGACGGCGCGACGCTGCGCGCGGGTGCCTGCGCCGCGTGGACAGGCTTGGCCGCGGCCGCGATCGGGCCCGACGCGCCGCTGCGCCTCGAGCGCCTGGCCGCGGGCTACCGGCTGCAGCTTGCGCTTGGCGCCGAGCTGGCCGAGTTCGAGGATGCCAGCGCGGAGGGCTGCTATGCGCTCGGGCTGCTTGCTGTGCTTGCGGGCTGAGCCGGGCGCCCCCGTGCCCCTGCGAGGGCGTT
>DLKD01000101.1 GCA_002477755.1 Gordonia sp. UBA7599 | reverse complement strand
TCGACGCCGCCGCTCATCGCGGCCAACACCCTCATGCCCGGCCCCCGGAGGCGACCAGACCGGCCGCGCGGGCGCGCTCGACGACGCCACCGATGGCGGTACCGACGCGGTCGACGTCATCAGCCGTGCTCGTGTGCGCCAGGCTGAACCGCAGCGATCCCCGGGCGGTGTCCGTCGGCAGCCCCATGGCCAGCAAGACGTGGCTGGCCTGCGCGACGCCGGCGCTACAGGCCGAACCGGTCGAACACTCGATTCCCTGCGCATCGAGCAGCATGAGCAGCGAATCTCCCTCGCATCCCGCAAATGACACATGCGCGTTGCCGGGCAGGCGCAACGCGTCGCGCGGACCGTTGACGCGCGTGCCCCCGACAGTCAGCAGGTGGTCGAACAACCGGTCGCGCATGGCCCCGACCGTCGCCGCCTCGAGCTCGAGGTTGGCGGTGGCAACCGCCAGACCGGCAGCCATACCGACCGCGCCCGCGACGTTCTGCGTGCCCGAGCGGAGATCGCGCTCGTGCCCACCGCCGCGCAGCAGGGCCGCACACGGGGTGTCGCGGCCCAGGACGAGGGCGCCGATGCCCTGCGGACCGCCGAACTTGTGACCGGCGATGGACAGCGCCGCCAGCCCGCTGTCGCCGAAGTCGACGGGGATGTGCCCTGCCGCGGCGATGGCGTCGGAGTGCACCGGGATGCCGTGCTCGCGCCCGAGGGCCGCGACCTGCGCCACCGGTTGTACGGTGCCGACCTCGTTGTTGGCCCACATCACCGAGATGACGGCGATCTCGTCTGCATGGGCGTCGACCTCGGCGCGCAGCGCGTCCAGGTCGATGAAGCCCTGCTCGTCGACGCCGATGATGACGAGCTCGAGGCCCTGTGCCGCGACCAGCGCCTCGGACGGGTCCAGGACCGCGTGGTGCTCGACGGCCGAGATGACGAGGCGACGGCGACGCGGATCGCTGGCACGGCGGGCGGCGACGATCCCGGCGAGGGCGAGGTTATCCGACTCCGTGCCGCCCGAGGTGAAAACGACCTCCGACGGCCGTGCGCCCAAATCCGCGGCGATCGACTCGCGCGCTTCCTCCAGGTGCCGGCGGGCCGCGCGGCCGGCGGCGTGCAACGACGACGGATTCCCTGCCTGCGACAGCAGCGGCACCATCGACGCAACCGCCTCCGGGCGCATGCGCATGGAGGCGGCGTTGTCGAGGTAGACCGACTCGGCGGGCGACGTGGACATAGTGGTCACCAGGATAGACGCGCCGCGATGGGCCTCCAATTCCAGCGCCGTCAGCTGCGCACCACCTGCCCGGTGCGGTAGACGCCGTGCGGGTCGAACTGATCACCGAGCGCCGCCAGCCAGGCGGCGGTGTCCGCGTCGTAGCAGGTACGGATCAGCTCCGGATCGTCGGAAGCCGCGAAGTTGGGCAGCATCGCCCCGGCCGACCAGGGGGCGAGCGCGCCCAGTGTGGCGTCGACGACGGCGGTCACCGACTGCGCCGCATCCTCATCGACGAGGAGCCCCACGATGTTCAGGTTGAACGGGGCGTCGCGATGACACAGCGCCGACCGGACGGCGGGTTCCTTCGCATACGCCCCGCCGAGGGCGCGGATCTCGACGACGGGCAGCAACTGACCCACCGGCGGGGTCACCGCGTCGACGAGGATGTCGACGGCCGCGTCGGACAGTGCGGTGAGCAACCCGCCGCGCTCGCGTACCGGCATCGGCCCGGGCGGGTCGGCGTGGATGGCACCGATCGCGGCATACGGCATCACACCCACCGCGTCGAGCAGTGGTGTCGCGACGGCGCGGATCGGCGCGAACACCGCGGCGGCGGCCTCCGCGTCGGCGACACTGGCATAGCGCACCGCGACGCTGAGCCGTCCGGCGAGCATCGGCGGCACGGTGGGCAGCTGGGGCAGGTTCAGCAGTGCGACCGACGTCGACGCCTCGTCGGGCAGCAGCGCCGCCCAATCCCGCCAGGCACGGATCACCACGGCGGCGTCGGCACCGTCGAAATAGACTGCGCCGCCGTAGATGTCGCTGATCGCGGGCAGGCCGATGACGGCCTCGGTGATGATGCCCAACGTGGCCTTTCCGCCGCGCAGGCCCCAGAACAGTTCCGGATTCTCCTGCGGCGTGGCGGTCCGCACCGCCCCGTCGCCAGTCACCACGGTCAGCGCCCGCACGTGGTCGACCGAACTGCCGAATGTCGACACCAGGGGCCCGATCCCCCCGCCGGACAGATAGCCGATGACGCCGACCGTTGGCGAGGAACCGCACAGCGGTGCGAGGCCCAACGGTGCGGCGGCGTCGATGACGGTCTGCCACACCACCCCCGCCCCGACCCGGGCGGTGCGCTGCGCTGCGTCGACGACGCAGGTGTCCAGCGCCGCGGTCCGCACAAGGATCGATCGGGCACCCAGCCCGGTGCCGCCGTGGCCGGTCGCAAAGACCCCGACGGTCATGCCGTGAGCAGCGGCAAACCGTACGGTGGCGGCGATGTCGTCAGCGTCGAGAACATCCACGACGGCGGCCGGACTGCGGTCGACGGCGGGGTTGAATCCAACACTGGGATAGCCCGGGTCACCGGGACCGTGCACCTCACCGCGTACGCGGCGGCGCAACTCGTCGATGTCGTAGGCGTCGAATTCATGGCTCATGATCTCCCTCTTCAGTGCTCATCTGCGACCGCCCCACCGGCGGCCGGGGACCCCTGGTCGGGCCCGTGCACCAACAGTCGCGGCCACCGCTTGAGGAAAGCTTGGCGCCGACTTGGAGCGCCTGGAAGAGGGTGCTCAGTGACCGAGCAGGTCGCGTGCCGCCTGGGCGACCGATTCCACGCCGAGCTCGCTGGCCTGCACCTCGATCTGCGCCAGCTCCTCGTCGCGGCCCGGTGCGTCGGGGTGCATCCGGGCGGCGAGCAGGCGACAGCGCAGGATCGACGGTTTTCCGTCGCCGCGCTGTGCGATCTCGAGGGCGTGAGCCAGCAACTCGTCGGCCTGCTCACCGTCGCCGAGGAGGAAGTCCAGTTCGGCCAGATGCAGTGCCACCGGACCCAAGCAGCCGACGTGCCCGGTGATGGCGATGCGGTCGCGGTAGGGATCGAGCCGTTCGCGCAGTGCCGAGGCGTACTCCAGCAGGCCCAGGTCGGCCACCACCCCGGCGAGGAGGACGGCGTTGCCCAACGAGGTCCACACCATGGCCCGGCCGTCGTTGAGCCAGGCGGCGACCATCGACTCCGCCAGCTCCCGGTCGCCTTGTGCGCCCGCGATTGCCGCGACACCGGCCGCGAGCATGATCATGACTCCGTTGTCGGTGAACTCCTCGACGATGAGCCTGGCCCACTCGGTCGGCGGGAGGCCCCCGGTGTCGATGAACTCGCCCAGCACACCCTGCTCGGTGGCCAGAGCCATCATTGCCAGCGCACCGCTGCCCGCGACGTAAAGCTGGGTGTCCTCGTGCACGGCCACGGCGGTGCGGAAATGCTCCTTCGCCAGGTCGAATCCGCCGTGCCAGACGGCCAGCGAGGCTTCCATCCACCGCAGCTGGGCGCGCAAGATCGGCAGCTGCAGCCGTTCGCTGCCCGCGATGGCCCGACGGGTGAGCTGCTCGGTGCTGTCGATCTCGCCGCGCATCATGGTCGCCTGGGTCAGCACCGTGTCGACGATGACCGCGTCGACGTCGCGGTCGGGGTAGTGCAACTCCCTCATCTGCTGCGCCCACTGAAGCGACGGCTCCGCGAACGGTGCGACCCCGGAATAGGTGATGAGTCGCGCCAGGGTGACATCGGCGGTGATTGCATCGTCGTGCAGCGCCATCGCGATCTCATCGGCCCGGTCCAGCAACAGTGCGGGCACGGCGGCGTCGTGGGCGTAGCTCTCCCCGATCGCCGAGGCCGCGAGGACGCGCGCCAGGGCGGGCCGGTCGTCGGCGACGAACGCCGCGGTGTCGGCGAGAACGGCCCGCAGGCTCTCGTTCTCGACGTGTGGGCCGATCCACGGCCACGCACCGGCGGCGCGGATGAGCGCGCCGGCCACGCGCCCTGCCGTGACGGTCGCACCTGAGGTGATCGCCCGGGTGAGCCGTTGCTCCACGGTCGCCAGCACCTGCTGCAGGTGCCCGGCGCGGGCGCGGGCGGCCAGGAGGTCGATCAGCAGGTCGTCGGTATCGGCCAACACGGCGCCCTCGGCGGTGCGTAGCGCCGCGTCGAGCCAGCGGGCCGCGCTCTCGGAATCCCAGTGGGCGATCGCGTCGTCGGCGGCGGCGCAACAGGCCACGACGACCTCCGATGCCTGGGCAACCGGCAACGCCTCGAGCAGGTGAGCCGCACGTCTGGCCTTGGCGTCGGGTCCGTCGCGCGACGCCAACTCCGCGGCTACCCGCAGGTGGATCCGGCAGCGGCGCAGCGTGCCGATGGTGGCAAGTGCCTGTTCGCGCAGCAGCGCATGCGCGAAGCGCATGCGCCCACTCTCCGGATCGGCGAGCAGGATCCGCTCGTCGAGCGCCTCGTCGAGGCAGTCGACCGTCTCGTCGAGGTCTCGGCCCGACACTGCGCACAGCAGCCCGACGTCGATCTCGTCGCCTAGCACCGCGGCCTGTCCGAGTACTTCCAGCACTGTCGGGTCGAGGGAACCCAGGCGCCGGTCGAGCACCGATGCCACCGCATCGGGCACCATCGCCGCATGGCGCTGTTCGGCGGGCAACCGGGCGAACTCGGAGATGAACAGCGGGTTGCCGTCGGTGCGGGCGACCAGGGTCTCGAGGGAGTCCGGATCGACGTCGTCGTCGGCGACCTCCCGGACCAGGCGGAGTACGTCGGTGCGGTTCAGCCGCGGCACGGCCATCGCGCCGTCGGCGCGCGACACCGCGTCGCGGAACCGGTCAGCCTCGGGATCGCCCTCGCCGTCGCGGATCGTCGCGATGACGCATATCGACGCCTCGTGTTCGACGGCGACGAGGTAGGACAGCAGGCCCAGCGTCATCGGGTCGGCCCACTGCGCATCGTCGACGACGATCGTGAGAGGCCGCCGCTCGGCCCGGTCGGCAAGGAGGTGCTGCACACGCTCGTAGACGACGAACCTGGCCGTGTCCGGACTCGTGCCGGCGGGTACGGCGAGCACATCGTCGGGATCGGCGTCGAGGCCGCGGCACAGTTGGCGCAGCGGCCACCAGGCGGGGGTGCCCTCCGCGTCGGGGCAGCGCACCCAGACCACCGTCTGTCCATCCTGCGCGGCCAACGCCGCGGCGGCCTGCGCCAACCGGGTCTTGCCGATCCCGGCGGGCCCGGTCAGCACCGTCCACCGCGTGCCCGGGCCGGTCACCAGCGCACCCAACTGCGACAGCTGCTCGTCGCGCCCCACCAGCGGCACGCTCCCGGCGGGCGCTGTTCCCCGATCGACAGCCACTCCGGACGGCCCGTCATCAAGCGACGATGAGACGTCGACCGGGGAGGAGACGGCCACCGCGCCCGACCAGTGCGGGGTCCGCGGCCACGCCGCGATCACCGGGTCGTGACGCAGGACCGCGCTGTGTAGCGCGACCAGTTCAGCGCCCGGGTCCAGGCCCAGTTCCTCGTCGATCCGTCGCTGGTGGGCGGTGTAGACGTCCAACGCCTCTGCCGCCCGGCCGGCCTGGTAGAGGGCCACCATGTGCAACCAGGCGGCTCGTTCACCGAACGGGTCAGCTGCACGCACCGCAGCGATCTGGGCGAGTGCGGCACCGGTATCGCCGCGGGCGAGCAGCGCGCTGATGCGGATGTCGCCGACTGCGCCCGCCGTCTCGGCCAACGCCACCGCATGGGCGCCCAACCAGCCAGCCTGCTCGACCGCACCACCGAGCAGGTCACCGCGCCACAGCTGCGTCGCCTCTTCGGCCGCGGCCAGCGCCTCGTCCCAGCGACCGTCCTCGCGCGCTGCCTGCGCCCGGCGGGCTGAGTCCCCGAATTCGCTGAGGTCGAGCCGGTCCTCCCCGACGTTGAGCCGGTAGCCGGCGGCGACCCGTTCGATCGGCGACGGGTCGCCCGCACCGCCGCGCAGCAATCGTCGCAGATTGGAGATGTAGGCCTGCAGGCTCGTCGTCGCCGCCTCCGGCGGATCATCGGCCCAGACGGTGTCGACGAGCCGGTCGATCGAGACAACCGAACCCTGTGCGACGAGCAGCGCGCCGAGCACGGCGCGCTGCTTGGGGGAACCGATGTCGACGACCGCCCCGTCGTGACGGACCTCGATCGGCCCCAATACGAGGTAGTCCCGAGTCACCGGGGCAGGTTACTTCTCGACGACGTCGAAAACCACGGTGTCGAAACTGCCGGAAACTCGGTCGACCACCGTGATCGCGTACCGACCCGGCTCGGTGTAGCGGTGCGAGAAGCGTGCGGAGCCCTGACAGGATTTCGACTTGTACATCGGCCACCGCTGGCCCGGGAACGTCACCTCGATGCCGCACTTGGCACCGGAGACCGGGGTGCCGCCCTTCGTGCGGGCCGACCAGCTCACCGTCGGGATGAATATGGCGGCGGAACCGGCCGAGTTGGCCAGGGCGGCATCGATCCGACCGACGCCGTTGTGGTTGTAGAGCGTGCCGGGAGGAGGTGCGGGCTTGCCCAGATTGCCCAGGGGCGGTGCGAAGTCGGCCCGCGCGGGAGCGCCCGAGGCGACCGCGGTGATCGCCGCGGCAGCCAGGACCGCGCCCAGTGTGCGCTTCATCGGATGCGTCTCCCCTCGCTCGGGCTGTCGGCATGAGCGTGCCGACACGGATCGACCCTAACAGTGCGCCGCACACCGTGAGGCACCGTCATCGGTCCGGTGGTGCCCCAATGCCCGCAACGGCGTCCACCGAGCACGACGGCCTGCGCTGTCCGCGCATCGGCGCGGCGATCTCGAGTCGGCGCGACGACGGGGTGCACCGTGACCGTGACGGTCATCGACCGCACCGCCAGGACGCGGCGCAGCGTGTCGAGGCCCGAGTCGTCGCCGATGTAAGCGGCTGCGGGACAGTGGTGCATTCCGTCTTCGACGTACTCCACCGTCATCGGCGTGATCGACACATCCGCGGCGCGCGCAGCGGTGAACAGCGCCGGCGCGAATCGCCCCGAGGCACCACCGCACCACGTCGTGCCCTCGGGAAAGACAGCGACCGCGCTGCCGTGTCTCAGTGCCGCCGCGACCCGCTCGATCGTGCCGGGGAGTTCGCGCAGTGACTCCCGCACGATCCCGATCACCCCGAGCCGGTCCGCGACGGCACCGAGCGCGGGTGCCGCGAGAACCTCCGACTTCGCCACGAAGCGGGCCGGCGCGATCGCCGCGATGGCGAGCACGTCGAGGAAGGAGACGTGGTTGGCGACGATGAGACCGTTGATCGCCTCCGGCTCACTGCCGTCGACGAGACGGCGGTCGTCGACAAGGAGGGTGACCCCGAGGGCGGCCAGGACCGAGCGCGACGACCGGCGGGCCAGGCGGCCGCGGTACCGCGGTGCGAACCGCCACACGATCGGAGCAGCACACGCCAACATCAGCACCAGCACAAGCAGACGCGCGCCGCGGAGGGCCATCCGTACCTGTCCGGCAGCGGTCCGCGCGGGGCCGATGCACTGCGGGCCGCAGGACGCCACCGGGTACCAGGCGTGTTGAACCGCCGTGCCCACCTGGGCGGTCGTGTCCACCTGGGCGGTCCCCTCCACCTGCACTACCACGTCAGCCAGCCGCCACGCTCAGTCGCCGCACCGTGTCGGTCAGGCGCTCCCGGTATCGACTGTCGGCCTCCTCCGCATCGAGCAGGGTGAGGAAGTCGCCGCAGTCGAAGACCGAGTCGATCGCCGGCTCACCGTGCACCCGGGCCCCCAATCGCAGATACCCGCGCATCAGCGGCGGCACGACCAGCCTGTCGGGCGGTTCGATGTCGTCGAGCCGCACACCGTCGACGACCGATCCGCCGTGGGGGAAGACCTGCGCGTCGCCGCGGTGCCGGTTGCGCAGTTCGTCGCGGATCCCGCGCAGTGCGGCACCGCGGGGTGCACCGGGTGTCGACAAGGGCACCGAGACGCAGCCCATTAGGTAACGGTTGGAGGATTCTTCGACATAGCGCAGCACCCCCGCCCACATCAGCGCGGTGACTGTGCCGTTGCGCTGCCCCACCGCCACCGCGGCGCGGCCCATCTCGACGGTCCGCGACGCGATCGGGCCCAACTCCGCCAAGTCGAATTCACCGGCGCTGTACCACCCGCCCGCCTCGATGGCCCGCAACGGCGGGAGCAGCCGGGCGCAGCCGACCAGCTCGCCGGACTCCTCGTCCCGGACCAGCAGGTGGTCGCAGTAGGCGTCGAACCGGTCGGCGTCGCGCCGGGTCGCGGCGTCGCCGATCTGCTCGGAGAAGCCGGGTGCGGTGGTGAAGACCTCGAAGCGCAACCGCTGGGCGTCCACGATGTCGTCGGGATCGGTCGAGAGGGAAACGGAAAAGCCGCCGCCTGCAAAGAGGCGACGGCTCGTCGGTGCGTACCCGTCGATCTGGACGGGCCTTTTCATCACTGTCATGGTGCCCATGCAATCGGACAAAGACGGACCCCCGGACAACCGTGGTGGTCGGCCGGGGGTCGCGTTGGTGAACAGTGCGCGATTCTTACTTGCGCTTGTTGATCTCCTCGGTCAGCTGCGGTGCGACGTTGAAGAGGTCGCCGACGACGCCGAAGTCGCTGATCTCGAAGATCGGCGCTTCCTCGTCCTTGTTGACGGCGACGATCGTCTTGGACGTCTGCATGCCCGCACGGTGCTGGATGGCACCGGAGATGCCCAGGGCGATGTAGAGCTGCGGCGAGACCGTCTTACCGGTCTGACCGACCTGGAACTGGCCCGGGTAGTAGCCCGAGTCGACCGCGGCACGCGAGGCACCGACGGCCGCACCGAGCGAGTCGGCCAGCGCCTCGACGACGGAGAACTTCTCGGCGCTGCCCACACCGCGGCCACCGGAGACGACGATCGACGCCTCGGTGAGCTCCGGGCGGTCGCCGCCGACATTCGGCTCGACGTTGGTGATCCGGACAGCGGTCTCCTCCTGTGCAGGGACCTCGACGTCGACGCGCTCGCCG
>DLKD01000170.1 GCA_002477755.1 Gordonia sp. UBA7599 | reverse complement strand
CCAGGGTGTTGGCCGAGCCGACGAGCGCGGCTCGCTCGGTCACCGTGGCCGCATAGGCGAGTGCCTCGCCCTTGCCGGGCATGGTCACCGACAGCCCGAGGTAGGCCTCGTCGAGGTTGTCGACGATGGTGGCCAACTCCCCCGCCGGGCACTCGATTCGCTCGTAGGTCCAGCCGTCCAAGCCCAGCGCCCGATAGGCGGCGCGGTGCAGGTCCGGTGAGCGCGAGTGCTCGATGGGGAACCCGAGGACGGCCGCCTTGCATGCGGTACCGCCGACCGGGTCAGCAGCCGGTCTTGAGGAATTGGTTGTCACAGGCTTTCCGGCGGTTGCGCAGGTGTTCCTCGAACGTCTCGGAGAATTCTGTCGTGCCGTTCTTGTCGATGGTGACGAAGTACAGCCACTTCCCCTTCGGCGGGTCCAGCATTGCTTTCAAAGCCTTCTCGCCGACCGTCGCGATGGGCGTCGGCGGCAGCCCTGTCACCCGATACGTGTTCCATCGGGTGTCGGCCTTGTAGTTGTCGCCGTGGACGTCGATGTTGGTCTCGGCTGCGGTGTAGTTCGCCGTGGAGTCCATCTCCAGGCGCTGCTTCTTGTCGAGCCGGTTGAGGATGACCCGGGCGACCTTGGGCAGATCGTCGGTATCGCGCACCTCTCGCTCGGCGACCGAGGCGGCGACCAGCAACTCGTACGGACCCAGCCCGCTCTTGTTCGCGGTCAGCAGGCCCCACGCTTCGAAGCGCTGGGTGCTGTCGGTGATCAGCTTGTGCAGGATCGCCACGGCTGAGGCTTGCGGGTCGATTGCCTCCCAGGTTCCCGGTGCGATCAGCCCCTCGATCCGGCGCGGATCACCGGGCAGTTTGGCGACGGCTGCCGTGGCCCAGGTGGGCACTCCCAGTTCGGTGGCCGAGGCCGACTTTGCGGCCGTTTCGAGTTCCTCGACGGTGATCCCGATCGTCTCGCCGTTCACCGTCGTGGCGGTCGCGTCGGCGATGAGGCTGAACACACCGGGCACGGTCTTGCCGTCAACGCCCTTCTTGTCCTCCAGCTGGACACCCTCGGGTACGACGAGCCGCCCGACCCGGTGGGTGGAATCGGACATCATCGCCACCGCGGCGGTACCGGAAATCCCTTTGCGCAGCTTGTAGACACCGCCGGAGAGCGGCTTCTCGTCAGCAGCGGTGGTGAACGCGTCGACCGAGCGCACTACGCCCGCTTCCTGGAGGATCTGGCCGAAGTCGGTCAACGTCGAATTGTTGGGAATCGTGACGAGTACGTCGGCCGTACCCGTATCGCTCGAATAGTCCGGCCCGCCGGCGCCGCTCAAGCGGTTGACGACGAGGTAACCACCGGCCAGCACGACCACCGCGGCCAAGGCCGCGGCCCCGATCAGCAACCATCGCGACCGTTGCCGCTTGGGCATCTGGTCCGGATCGGCCGCGAGTTGCGCCTGCTTGGCAGCGGATCGAACGGCGTCGGCGTCGTCCAGGTCGGTGTGCCATGCGGGTACCCGAGCGGCTGGTGCGGTGCGGGGGTTATCGGCCCCGATCGTCACCGGCTCACCGTCGCCGTCCTCAACCGGGGGCGGGGTGGCCCGGTCCGGGTCGCCGGGACGAGCGGTGTGGCGGACGATGTTGGGCGCGGTGTCACTGCCGGTATCGGATGCCGAAGCGGAGCGGCGCACCGCCGGTGCCGGTTGGTCCTCGTCCACCGGACGGATCTCCCCTGTCATCCATGCTGGCGCTCCGGAAAGTCCCTTGGACTCCCCCCGCCTGGTGCGATGCCGCGTGGTGGGCACGTGCCCGGCCTCGCCTTCACCGTCGTTGGCTCCAACCTCATCGTTGGTCACGCGCGCAGTTCCTTCCTCCGGTCCGACTCGCCCGGTCGGGCGGTGCGGTTGCGGACCTGCGGAACGCCGATTGACTCGACGCCGGGCGCTGGCCACGATCTATCGAACGCTGTCCAACCACCCCTGAAGAATAGTCACGGCAGCTGCTTGATCAATCAACCACCGTGCCTTCCGCGAGTCTTTGCCCGCCTCCCGCAGTGACCGTGCGGCGCTGACGGTCGTCATCCGCTCGTCGACGAACTCGACGGGAACGGGCGCCACCGCGCGCTGAAAGCCCTCGACGAATCGCCGCACCGACTCCGCGGCGAGGGCCTCGCGGCCAGCAAGATCACGCGGCAACCCGACGATCACGCCAACCGCTTCGTATTCGGCGACGATCTCGGCGAGTCGGCCCACAGCGGCCTCGTCCTGCGCCTGCGTCGACTTGCCGGCGGTTCCGCGTGGCACCGTTTCGACCGGGGTGGCCAGGATCCCGTCCGGGTCGCACACGGCCACTCCGATGCGGACGGTCCCGACGTCGACACCGATCCGGCGGCCGCGGGGATGCAGCACTAGTCCGTCCCGAGGAGGTCGGCGATCCGTGCCATCGCGGCGTCGATACCCGCCGGATCCGACCCGGCGCCCTGGGCGAGGTCGGGCTTGCCGCCCCCACGGCCGCCCACCAGGCCTGCCGCTTCCTTGACGATCGAGCCCGCCCCGATACCGGCATCCCGCGCACCGGCGGTCGTCGCGACGACGAACGGCACCTTGGCCGGCTCGTCGTCGGCACCGGGCGTCACCGAGAACAGCACTACGACGCCCTTCTCCGAGCGAGCCCGGTTGCGCAGGTCAGTGGCGAGTTCCCGCAGCTCGGTGGCGCCGAGACCGTCGGCGACGCGCCCGCCGATGAGGTCGACGTCGCCGACTCGCCGAGCGGAGTCGAGCAGGCCCGAAGCCGCGGCCTTGGCCTGCTCGGCGCGCAGCCGCGCTACCTCGCGCTCGGCGTCGCGCAGCTTGGTGACCAATTGCTCGACGCGGCCGGGCACCTCGGCGCTGGGCACCTTCAACGACGACGCCAGGCCGGCCAGCAGGGCCCGCTCGGTTGATAGGTGTCGGAAGGAGTCCATGCCGACGTAAGCCTCGACGCGGCGGATTCCCGAGCCGACCGACGACTCGCCGATAAGGGTGATCGGCCCGATCTGCGACGATGAGGCGACATGGGTGCCGCCGCACAGCTCCATCGAGAACGGACCACCGATCTCGACCACCCGCACCACGTCGCCGTAGTTCTCGCCGAACAGGGCCATCGCGCCCATCGCCTTGGCCTCGTCGAATCCGGTCTCGAAGGTGTGGACCGGGTAGTTCGCCTCCACGGCGGTATTGGAGATCGCCTCGATCTCGGTGCGCTGCTGTTCGGTCAGCGGGCCGCCGGAGTGGAAGTCGAACCGCAGGTAACCGGGTTTGTTGAGTGAGCCGGCCTGCGTGGCGGTCGGGCCGAGGACCTGGCGCAGCGCCGCGTGCACCATATGGGTGCCTGAGTGCCCCTGGGTAGCGCCGTGGCGCCATGCCGGGTCGACCGACGCTATCACCGTGTCGCCCTCGACGATCTCTCCCGCCTCGACGACACCGCGGTGCAGCCACACCGTCTTGCCGGCCTTCTGCACGTCGGTCACCGCGACGCGCACGCCCGAACTGGTGGTGATCGTCCCGGTGTCGGCGAGTTGGCCGCCGCCTTCGGCGTAAAGCGGCGTTCGGTCCAACACGATGTCGACGTGTGCACCGGTCCCCGCACGGCCGAGTCGGCGGCCGTCACCGACGACGGCGAGCACGCGCGCCTCACTGACCAACTCGTCGAAGCCCACGAACTCGGTCGGGTGGGCGTCGATGAATTCGCGGTAGACGCTCATATCGGCGTGTCCGGTCTTGCGGGCGTTGGCGTCGTCCTTGGCCCGCTTGCGCTGCTGCGCCATGAGTGCGGCAAAACCGTCGGCATCGACGGTCAGTCCGGCCTCGCCCGCCATCTCCAGCGTCAGATCGATCGGGAACCCGTACGTGTCGTGCAGGGTGAATGCGGCGTCGCCGCTAATGCGGGAGCTCCCAGCGGCCTTCGTCTCGGCGGCGGCCTCGGCGAATAGGGCCGAACCGGCCGACAGCGTCTTGGCGAACGCAGCCTCCTCGCCGACGGCGACGGTGAGAATGCGTTCGCGGTCGGTATCGAGGACCGGGTACGACGGTGCCATCACGTCGATCGCCGTCGACACGAAAGCCTCCATGGTGGGGCCGGTGGCCCCGAGCAGACGCGCCGAGCGCACGATGCGGCGCAGCAACCGGCGCAGGATGTAGCCGCGGCCCTCGTTGCCGGGCAGCACCCCGTCGGCGATGAGCATCGCCGCGGTACGCGTGTGGTCGGCGATGACCCGGAACCGCACGTCGTCGGCGGCACCGGTCGCCCCACCCGCCCCGTACGCGCGGCCGGTCAGTTCCACGGCCACGTCGATGATCGGCTTGAGCAAATCGGTCTCGTACACGTTGTCGACGCCCTGCAGGATGCATGCGACACGCTCGATGCCCATCCCGGTGTCGATGTTGCGCTCGGGCAGTGGGCCGAGGATCTCGTAATCCTCCTTGGCGCCGCCGGTCCCCCGCTCGTTCTGCATGAACACGAGGTTCCAGATCTCGATGTAGCGGTCTTCGTCGACCTCCGGTCCGCCTTCGACGCCGTAGTCGGGACCGCGGTCGTAGAAGATCTCCGACGACGGCCCGCACGGCCCGGGGACGCCCATCGACCAATAGTTGTCCTTCATCCCACGGCGCTGGATGCGCTGCGCCGGGACACCGATTTCGCGCCAAATCTGCTCGGCCTCGTCGTCGTCGAGGTACACCGTCGGCCACAGCCGCGTCGGGTCGATGCCGTAACCGCCGTCGGCGACCGGATCGGTCAGCAGTGACCAGGCGAACTCGATGGCCTCCCGCTTGAAATAGTCGCCGAACGAGAAATTGCCCGCCATCTGGAAGAACGTGTTGTGGCGGGTCGTGATGCCGACCTCTTCGATATCGAGCGTGCGCACACATTTCTGGACACTGGTCGCGCGCCGGAACGGCGGCGTCTGCTCACCCAGGAAGTACGGCTTGAAAGGGACCATGCCGGCGTTGACGAACATCAGGTTCGGGTCGTCGAGGATCAGTGGCGCACTAGCGACCTCGGTGTGGCCGGACTTGATGAAGTGGTCCAGGAATCGCTTGCGGATCTCGTGCGTCTGCACTGCTTGGCTGTCCTTCGTCGGCGGTGGCGCTGGTGCGGCGCGACCGTGCCGCACCAGCGGCCTAGTCTACCGGCGGGGCGGATCGGCGCAGTCGGCGGATGATCGCCCGCAGCCTGGGCAGGCGCACCGCAAGCTCGCGCTCGGCGCCACGCCCGGTGGGCGCGTAGTAGTCGACGCCCACCAGTTCGTCGGGCGCGTACTGCTGGGCGAGTACCCCGTCGGGATCGTCATGCGGATAGCGGTAGCCGACGGCCGATCCAAGGTCCTTGGCCCCCGAGTAGTGACCGTCACGCAGGTGGGGCGGCACCGAACCGATCCGACCCGCGGATACGTCGGCCATCGCAGCGCCGATCGCCGAGACCACCCCGTTGGATTTGGGGGCCGTCGCCAGATGGATGGTGGCCTGGGCCAGGGCTAGGCGCGCCTCGGGCATCCCGACCATGGCGACGACCTGCGCGGCATTCACCGCGGTCGTCAGCGCCGTCGGATCGGCCATGCCGATGTCCTCGCTTGCATGGATCATGAGGCGTCGCGCGATGAATCGCGGATCTTCGCCGGCGCTGATCATCCGCGCCAGGTAGTGCAGTGCGGCGTCAACGTCGGAGCCGCGGATCGACTTGATGAACGCGCTGGTCACGTCGTAGTGCTGGTCACCGTTGCGGTCGTAGCGAACCGCCGCTTGGTCGATGGCGGCCTCGACGTCGGCGACGCCGAGCTCGACGACTGGGCCCCCGGGTGCGGCGCCGACGCCGGCGGCGGCGGCCTCGAGTGCGGTGAGTGCGCGGCGCGCATCTCCCCCGGCGACGGCGATGAGGTGGTCGCGGGCGTCATCGGCCAATGTCACGGCACCGTCAAGGCCCTCCGGCGCGGCGATCGCCCGGTCGAGAACGGTGCCGATCTCGGCGTCGTCGAGCGGCTGCAAAGCCAGGATCAACGAGCGTGACAGCAGTGGGGCCACGACGGAGAACGACGGGTTCTCCGTCGTAGCGGCCACCAGGAGCACGATCCGGTTCTCCACCGCGTCGAGCAGGGCATCCTGTTGGTTCTTCGAGAACCGGTGGACCTCGTCGATGAACAGCACGGTCTGCTCACCGGCGACCAGCCGCCGTCGGGCCAGATCGATGACCCCGCGCACCTCTTTCACACCCGCGGTCAGTGCCGACAGTGCCTCGAACCGAGCACCGGTCGCCCGGGAGATGAGCGAGGCCATCGTCGTCTTGCCGGTGCCCGGCGGGCCGTAGAGAAGCACCGATGCAGCGCCGGATCCCTCGACGAGGCGCTGCAGCGGCGAACCCGGCTTCAACAGATGTGTCTGTCCGACGACGTCGGATAGGCGCTGCGGCCGCATTCGGACGGCCAGGGGGGCGCGGGGACCCGCATCGAAGCCGCGTCGAGCCGACGAATCATCCGCGCCGTCGGCAGGGTCGGCGTCGAACAGGCTGTCCATGACCTGCGCTAAGACAGCCAGTTGCGCCGCAAGGCGGCGGCGAACTCGGTGCAGAACGCGCCAAGCTCGGCCAGCCGGGGGGTACGGTCGGCACGTGCCGCGGCGGCCTCGCCCATGTCGGCCCAGCGTGCGCATGCCACCGCGGGGTCGCTCGTCGTGATCGCCCAGTCGTGCGACAGCAGCATGTTCTCGACCGGGTCGGCCGGGCGATTGTCGGCGACGCCGACGAACGTCACCGTGGACAGCCACACCCACATCAGCCGTGCCGAGGCGATCAGGTCGTAGACGGCGTCCTCGTCGCCCATCGACGGCCACATGGTCTGCGCTTCGGCCCGCCAGGCTTCGACCAGTGCGGTTTCGATGTCGTCACGAACGCTCGCGCACCGGGCGTCGAGGTGCTCGGGAATGGTCGCGAGGCCGAATGCGACGTCTAGCGACGCGTCGCGGAATCCGCCCCACTCGTAGTCCATGAACCGGACGCCGTCGGCGTTGATCAGGATGTTCTCCGGGCCGACGTCCGACGGGCTGAACGCACGGAACTCTCCCTCACCGAAGAGGCGCACCGCGTCGGCGAGTCGGGCCGGGATCGACGGTGGCACGTCCAGGCCCAACGCCGCGGCAGCGGTCGGCAGCTCCGCGACGACCCGGCGGGCCCAACCGGTGGCTGCGTCGCCGATCGATTGCGCGTGAGAACGACGGACCAGTGCATTGAAGTCCTGCTCCCCGCCGACGGTGGCCGCGTGCATCCGGCCGAGCGCCTGACCCCAGGCGCTGACTGCGCGCGTCACCTCCTCGACGTCGGGCCGGGCGAGCAGATCAGTCATCGACCGGCCGGTGCCCAGGTCGGAGAGCACGATCACCCGCCTCTGCGGGTCGTGGGCGATGAGTTGCGGGCCCGGACGGCTCCCGCTGGAGAGGGCGGTGGCGTACTGGTAGGCGGCGACCTCGCGGTGGAACGACTCCGGGTCGTGGTCGGCCCCGAGCGCCTTGATGACCAGCGTGCGGTGGGTGGACACCGGGTTCGGCCACACCCGCGCCCGAGCGACGACGCTGCGACCGCTGCCGCCGAGGTCCTCGGGATCGGTGAGCGACACCTGGGTACCGGCCCGTGCCGACAGCACGGCTTCCGCCGTGGTCAACGCGCCCTCGATCGGGGTTTCAACGATGGCCGTCATGATGTGATCCAACCTACCAACAAATTCGGGTGCGCCACGCCTGCTGCTGGTCGGCGGGGACTTTGGCCTCATCGGCGGCCGCCTTGGGTTTGGCGTCGATACCCGACTCCTTGCGCTGCGCGGCGGTGATGGGTGCCGGTGCCGCGGTCAACGGGTCCACGCCACCACCGGACTTCGGGAATGCGATCACTTCACGGATGGACGATTCGCCTGCCAGCAGGGCGGCGATCCGGTCCCAGCCGAACGCGATGCCGCCATGCGGCGGCGCCCCGAACGCGAAGGCGTCGAGCAGGAAGCCGAACTTCTCCTGCGCCTCGTCGTGGTCGATGCCCATGATCGCGAACACGCGCTCCTGGACGTCGCGGCGATGGATGCGGATCGATCCGCCGCCGATCTCGTTGCCGTTGCACACGATGTCGTAGGCGTAGGCCAGGGCCGCACCGGGATCGGTTTCGAGCGCGTCCACCGATTCGGGCTTGGGCGAGGTGAACGCGTGGTGCACCGCCGTCCACGCGCCCGACCCGACGGCGACGTCGCCCGCGGCGGCGGCATCGTCCACCGGTTCGAACAGCGGTGCGTCGACCACCCAGGTGAACGCCCAATCGGCGGTCGACGGGTCCACGACGTCGTCGGGCCCGGGGATCAGGCCCAGCCGGGTGGCGATCTCCGACCGTGCTGCGCCCAGCAGCGCTCGTTGCGCATTGGCGGGTCCGGCTGCGAAGAACACGCAATCGCCGGGCTTGGCCCCGACATGACCGGCCAGCCCTGCGCGCTCGTCGTCGGAGAGATTCTTGGCCACCGGCCCGCCGAGGGTGCCATCCTCGTTGACCAGCACGTATGCCAAACCTTTCGCACCGCGCTGCTTGGCCCATTCCTGCCAGCCGTCGAGCGTGCGGCGCGGCTGCGATGCACCGCCGGACATCACGACGGCGCCGACGTAGGGCGCCTGGAAGACGCGGAAGGGCGTGTCGGCGAAGAAGTCGGTGCACTCGACGAGTTCGATCTCGAAGCGCAGATCGGGTTTGTCCGAGCCGTAGCGGCGCATCGCCTCGGCGTAGGTGATCCGCGGGATCGGCGTGGTCAGTTCGACGCCGATCAAGCGCCACAGCGCGACGAGGATCTCCTCGGCCAGGGCGATGACGTCGTCTTGCTCGACGAAGCTCATCTCGA
>DLKD01000139.1:6342-89584 GCA_002477755.1 Gordonia sp. UBA7599 | reverse complement strand
GGGCTGCGGCTGCTGGCCCGGCGTCGGGCGCGGCGTCCTCATCCACGGCGGCTGCTCGTTGCCACGTCCGCCGGGACCACGGTCGTCCCAGTAGCCCCGACCCCAGTCGCCGTCTCGCCCGCCGGGGCCGCGGTCGGGTCCCCACCGGTCGTACCAATCGTCACGGTCGTGCCGGCCGTGGTGGCGGCCACGGTCGTCCCACCGCTTGCCGTGGTGGTAGCCGGGGCCGTGGTGGCGATCGCCGTCGTGGCCAGACGTACCGAAGTAGGCGATGGCGAAGCCGACGGCCAGGCCCGCGATCCCCGTCAGCAACGACGCGCCGATCACCGTCGTCCAGAGGTGGTCGCGCCACCAATTGTTCTTCGGAGGAGCACCCAACGGCGGAACCTGATGGCCCGTCAGCGGGGTCGTCGGGGGCGCTGCGATCGGTTCGGTCACCGGTGGCGGGGGTGGCGGCGGGATGGCACCGGCCTGGGCGGCTGCCGGCGTGGCATCACCAGCGGCGGAGGCCGCGGCGTCGGCGGCGCTGTCGTCGGCGTCGTCGGTCTTGTCGGTCATTGCGTTTCCTCTCCGTGGAGTTCGATTTCCACAATGCCCGCAACTCCGGCGAAGCGCACCAACTCCATATCTCGCGCACAGGGATGCACAGCCGCGGCACAGGATTGATAGCGTGCCAGGATGACCGATAAAGCACCCACCATCACCGTCGAGACCGCCGTCGCCGCTCCCGCCGACACGGTCTACGGCCTCATCACCGATCTGGACACCATGGCCCAATTCGGTGAGGAGGTCACCGCCATGAAGTGGGCCAAGGGCAATGCCGGGACGGTGGGCAGTGTGTTCCGCGGCAGCAACCGAAACGGCTGGCATCGGTGGACCACCACCTGCACCGTTAGCGAGGCCGAGGCCGGTCGCGCTTTCGCGTGGAACGTCAGCCGTCTGGGCCAGCCCATCGCTCGCTGGCGCTACGAAGTCACCCCCACCGCCGACGGTTGCACCGTCGTCGAGAGCATGTGGGACCGCCGTTCGTCGCTGCTCAAGTCCACGGCCCACCTGCTGACCGGGATCCGCGACCGGGTGGGTGCCAACGAGGAGCACATGCGCGTCACCCTGGAGCGCCTCAAGGCCCGCGCCGAGCAGAGCGCTTAAGCCTTCTCACCGGACTCTTCGTCGACGAGGTCGACGCGGATGCCGATGGTCTCCGGCCGACTTCCGGTGAGCATGTCGCAGAACAGTCTTCGGCTGGGTGTGAAGTACGACTGCCATGGCCAGCGCACGGCCAGTGCGCCCATCACGCCGTACTTGCGCGCCAACAGTGACCGCGTCAGCGCCGTGCCGGCCTCGTCGAGGAGGGCGGCAGTGCCGATGACCGGTCGGCTTCCCGGCGAAGGTGCACTCGCACAGTGCGATTCGGATGCCACCACCCCACCCCACCGGCCGCATTGGCCGGAGTCAACCGTGCAGGTCACGCCCCTTGTGATCGCGTTCACCGGAAAGCGATTTGCACACGCGTACGACTCGCCGGTAACGTGGTCCACACAGCGCGGGGTGGAGCAGCTCGGTAGCTCGCTGGGCTCATAACCCAGAGGTCGCAGGTTCAAATCCTGTCCCCGCTACTAAGAAAGTGGCCCTGACCAGCACAGACAATGTGCGAGGTCAGGGCCATTTTCATGCTCACAGCCGCCTCACGCCACTCTTAGTCGTCGCTTAATCGCCGAATCAGGCCGATTCCACGCCCTAGACGGCCCGAGGTGGAAGCCATGCCCGACCCGACTGCCGGACCAGCCAAGTAGGTTTTGGCAGGGCGCCCACGAACCGTCGGAATAGATCAGTTTCTGCCACCACAACCTGGTCACTCGTCGCCGTCGAGCTCGTCGTATTCGTCTTCGCCGTACTCGTCCTCGTCGACATCGGACCAGCCCCCTACCCGATGTCCGCGGCGCATGTCGCCGATGAGGTGCTGATATTGGGTGTCGAGCACCGACCCGTCACAGCCGACTCGGAACACGTGAGATTCGCCTCCGAGCAGAGTCGGATACCAGAACGCTATACGGGCCCCGAACACGATATAGCCGCCGCCGAACTCATAGCCATCCGGTGATACATACCAGTCGCTCGGGAGGTACTGCGCCGCCAACGCCTGCGCCTGCGCGAACGATCCGATCGGTTCGGTCACCTCGTCGCCTTTGCCTCTCGTCACTGTCTACCCTTCCGGTCCTGCGTTCGGTTGCGACCTGAACCGATAAGTCCGACCGTGGTGCGCATGTTCTTCAACGCCGCTGGGGCTACCTGAGCACGGCCGAAATGGCCCCGAGAATCGTGTCGGTCAGATCGGCTGCGCTATAGCTGTTGCTGTGCTGGTCGTCGCTGCGCATCATGATCATCGACTCGACGAGGCGAAATGGGAGGAGACGACGCGGATCGCCGGCGTCCGACAGGGTTTCGGCGGCGAGGGACGCGTAGGCATTGGCCAGTTCGTCGCGTGCCGCCCGGAATGCGGCGAAGTTGTCGGCGGCGAGTTCGGGGAGAAGGTAAAGCGCACCCAAGTTCCAGCGAGACTGGGCGAGCTGGGTGACGTCGTAGCGAGCGAGTCGGAGCAGACGCTGGAGTGCAGGATCCTCGGCGACCAACAACTCGCGGGCCAAGGTCAATGGACCGCTCACCGTCGCCTCGAGCAGATCGGCGAGCATGTCGTCTTTGGTGGCGAAGTAGTGGTAGAGCGAGGCCTGCCGCATACCGACGGCCTCGGCGATCATCCTGGTCGACGTGGCGGTGAATCCGCGCGTGGTGAATAGTTCTGCGGCGGCGTCCAGGATCTCCTCGCTGGCGGTACTTCCGGCTCGCTTCGGGCTCGCCAGGCGCGGGCGTCCCGGTCCGGTCCGCGCAGGCACTGCGGAGGAGTTCATACCGCGAAGTCTAGAGCTGCGGTCTTGGTGGTTTACATGCCCGTTGCAGACAGTTTTCAGACGAGAAACAAATCTGTCACTTGATAGAAAAGCGCTCCGAGTTCTCTGTAGTGCACTGACGCGACCACCGCGCCGCTCACGAGTAAGGAAACCGCATCATGACCGTTGACGCCACGCAGCCACCGCCGGACACGGCACGAAGCGGCGCCGATGCCGACGACCTCTCCGACTTCGGCTACGACCAGCAGCTGCACCGCTCGCTCGGCAAGTTCGCATCGTTCGCCGCGGGCTTTTCGTTCGTCTCCATCCTCACGACGATCTTCCAGCTCTTCGGCCTCGGATTCGGCTTCGGCGGCCCAGCCTTCTTCTGGACCTGGGTGATCGTCTACGCCGGCCAATTCATGGTGGCTCTGTGCTTCGCTGAAATCGCCGCGCGCTATCCGCTCTCCGGTGCGATCTACCAGTGGTCGCGCCGCCTGGGCGGCGAGGTAGTCGGCTGGTTCGGCGGCTGGTTCATGATGATCGCTCAGATCGTGACGGCCGCGGCGGCAGCGATCGCACTCCAGGTGGTGCTGCCGAGTATCTGGAGCGGGTTCCAGGTGATCGGCGACGATCCGACGCTCACCACCAGCAGCGGTGCAGCAAACGCGGTCCTGCTCGGCACAGTCCTGCTGGTGCTCGTCACCATCATCAACTGCATCGGGATCGACTGGATGAGCCGGGTCAACAGCATCGGCGTCACCTGCGAACTGATCGGCGTCGCGGCAGTCATCCTTGCCCTGTTCACCCATGCGCGACGCGGCCCCGGCGTCGTCTTTGATACCGGACTACCCGGCCAGCAGCCCGGTTACGTGTGGGCCTTCATCTGCTCGGGACTGATGGCGGCATACGTGATGGTCGGTTTCGGCTCAGCCGGCGAACTCGCCGAAGAGACCCACAACCCGCGCCGCGTCGCCCCGCGCACCATCCGGCTGGCGCTCACCTGCTCGGCCATCGGCGGCGGCCTGATCATCCTTGGCGCCTTGATGGCGGCGCCCACCCTCGACGAGCAACTGGCCGACGGCGGTCTGCCCTACGTCTTGGACTCAATCCTCGGTGGATTCTGGGGCAAGGTCCTGCTCGCCGACGTCGCGATCGCGGTCCTCATCTGCACCCTGGCAATCCAAACGGCCTGCTCGCGACTGATGTACTCGATGGCCCGCGATGGCAGGCTGCCGTTCTCCAAGCAACTGGCCCACGTCAACCAGCGCACCGGCACACCGATCCTGCCCTCGATTCTGATCGGGGTGCTGTGCATGCTCATCCTGCTGGTCAATGTCGGCAACGCAGCAATCTTCGCCACCCTGGCCAGCGTCTGCATCGTGCTGATCTACCTGGCCTACCTCGCCGTGACCCTGCCCATGCTGTACCGCCGCCTTCAGGGTTGGCCCCACGGCGGCCCGGAAGTCGACTCCGACGGCCACAAGCTGTTCACGCTCGGCCGCTTCGGCTTCGTGGTGAATCTGCTCGCGGTCGTCTACGGCGGGCTCATGGTGGTCAACCTCGCCTGGCCGCGCGCCGAAGTCTTCAATCCCGACGGCACCATGCCGATCCTGCAGTGGGCCGGCCCGATCACCATCGCGGCTGTCGTCCTTGTCGGGGTGGCCTGCTTCCCGCGTAACCGGATTCATCCCAAGCCGGTCACCGACGGCGACCGGTTGATTCGCCCGACCGCCACCACCGACGCCACCGAGGAGTCTCGATGAGCACCAGCACCACCACCGACGCGCGCGCACATGCCCGCGCGCAGTCCGGGACCATCACCGACTCGATGCCGGTTGTCCCGCCCACTGACTGGCCGAGCCCACCGAACGGAGTTGCCGCCTCGGAGCTGACCTGGGCGGAGACCGTACCGGGTGGCCGCTACACCACCAAGGTGCTCGCTCGCGGCACCCGGATTCGACTGCGCGACCTGACCGGATCGGCCTGCGCGAACCTGCTGCTGTGGCGCGCGGACGCCCAGTGGGAGCGGTTGAACGTGGCGGACACCGTCAAGGTGCCTTGGCAGGCATACCTCGGCGCGGGTCACCCGCTGCTCTCGGATCAGGGTCGGGTGCTCGCCACAGTGGTGGCCGATGACTCCGAGCATCACGACGCACTGTGCGGAACGACGACGCTGGCACACAACACCGCCAAGTACGGCGACGGCAGCGTCCACGGCGCCAGCCCCGCCGGTCGGGAACTCCTGATCCTGGCTGCCGCCAAGAACGGGCTGGGCGTCGCCGACGTGCCTTCGCCAGTGTCGTTCTTCCACGGTGTCCGGGTCGCCGACGACGGAGCGTTGGAATCCATCGGGTCGGCAGGCAGCGACAAAGCCGTCGAACTGATCCTGCACCTGCCCTGCATCGTGGCCATCGCCAACACCGCTCACCCGTGCGACCCGTCGTCAACATTCGCGACCGGCCCTCTTGAGGTCCTTGCCTGGCGCGCGCCGGATACCCTCGCCGACCTCGTCCACCGCACCGATACCGAACCGGAGTTCCAGCGCGCCGTCGCCAACTCTGAGGACGCCTGGACCGCCGCCGCGAACACCACAAAGGAACTGTCGTGACCACCACCGCAACGTCAACCTCCGCCGCAGACTTGGCGCTCGGAACCGGCACCGTAATCCTCGACACCGAGGTAGGGGAACGCGCACCGTGGTCAGGAATCATCGCCGCCGGCGATGTGCTCACGATCGTCGATCTGCACGGCAACCAGGCCGTGGACACCCTCTTCTACGGCGTCGACGTCGCCGGAACGCCTCGACCGTCGGCGCGCTATTGCGCCCAGGCCACCATCGCGGCACAGGGGAACCTCTTCCTCACGACCGGCAGTGTGCTGAGGGACCAAGAGTCTCGACCACTCGTGACGATCGTGGCCGACGAGGTGGGCAACCACGACACCGTCGGTGGCGCGTGCTCACAGGAGTCGAACACGCTTCGCTACGGGCACCACACCAAACACCAGCACGCCTGTGTGGAGAACTTCCTGATCGAAGGCTCGCGCCACGGACTCGGCAAAGCCGACATGGTCGGAAACGTCAACTTCTTCATGAACGTGCCGGTGGATCCCGACGGAACACTTGGGATCGTCGACGGGTTGTCAGCGCCGGGGAAGCGACTCGCCCTGCGCGCCGAGGTGGACACCCTGGTGCTGATCTCCAACTGTCCGCAGATCAACAACCCCTGCAACGGCTTCGACCCCACCGCCGTGCGCATCATCGTGACGCGAGAGGACCAGCGATGACGATCTCGGTGGTGCGCGCCGGTGCGCAGACCACCGTCCAAGACTGGCCGGGCCGCATCGGTTACTGGAAGGTCGGCGTCCCGCCGTCGGGCCCGATGGACGACCTGTCGTTCCGTCTGGCCAACCTCGCCGTCGGCAATGCCGAGAGTGCGACGGGCCTCGAAGCCACCCTGACGGGACCAACGCTGCGGTTCGAGGAGGCATCGGTCGTCGCGGTGACCGGTGCACCGGTGCTCGTCACGGTGAATGGTCGCGTCGCTCCACAGTGGGCGCCGATCACCGTCGCCGCTGGTGACGTCCTGGATGTCGGCGCGGTGGGTTCGATCGGGCTGCGGGTGTACATCGCGGTGGCCGGCGGAATCGAGGCAGAGGAATACCTCGGCAGTGCCGCCACGTTCACTCTCGGCCGTTTCGGCGGACATCACGGCCGGGCGCTGCGCGACGGCGACGAGCTGACCTCGGCAGGTCTCGAGTCATCCACACCGCCACGGCGAATCCTGTTCGACGAGCAGCCTGCACTCACCAATCACTGGCGTCTCGCGGTCACCATCGGCCCGCACGGCGCACCTGAATTCTTCACCCCCGAGGACATCGACGACCTGCTCGGTACCGACTACGAGGTCCATTTCAATTCCGACCGCACCGGTGTGCGGCTGGTGGGGCCGCAGCCGCGCTGGGCGCGCAGCGACGGCGGCGAAGCCGGGCTGCACCCGTCGAACATCCACGACAACGCGTACTCGGTGGGCGCCCTCGACTTCACCGGCGACACTCCGATCCTGCTCGGCCCGGACGGGCCGAGCCTCGGCGGATTCGTCTGCCCGGTGACGTTGGTGACCGCAGAGCGCTGGAAGCTGGGTCAACTCAAACCGGGCGATACCGTGCGCTTCGTCCCGGTACGTACCGCCGAGTCGGCCTCACTGTCGCAGGTCGGACTCGGGCGTCGCGCGAGCGTCGCACATGTCCTGTCGACCGGTGGCGACGACGACAACGGGGTCTTGCACATCGGCGACACGGCCGACGGCACCAAGGTGACGTACCGCCGCTCCGGCGACGACAACATCCTCGTCGAGTACGGCGAGCAGACCCTCGACCTGACGCTGCGGGCACGGGTCCATGCGTTGGCCGAGCGCATCGCGGCTGAGGCGCCGCGTGGCCTGATCGACCTCACACCGGGCATCCGTTCACTCCAGGTCAAAGGCGACCCCGACGTGTGGACCCAACGGTCGATGCTCGATTGGCTTGTCGAATGCGAGGCGCAACTGCCCGCCGCCGACGACCTGGTGGTGCCGAGCCGCACCGTCGAACTGCCGCTGTCGTGGGACGACCCTTCGACGCGTGAAGCGATCAAGCGCTACATGCTGGGTGTGCGGTCGGACGCACCGTGGTGCCCGTGGAATATCGAGTTCATCCGGCGGATGAACGGTCTGGATTCGGTCGACGACGTGTACCGCACCGTCTTCGACGCCAGCTATTTGGTTCTTGGTCTCGGTGATGTCTACCTCGGGGCGCCGGTGGCGGTTCCGCTCGACCCCCGTCACCGCTTGGTGACCACCAAATACAACCCGGCCCGAACCTGGACCCCGGAGAACGCGGTCGGTATCGGCGGCGCCTACCTCTGTGTGTACGGCATGGAGGGTCCGGGCGGTTACCAGTTTGTCGGGCGCACTACGCAGGTGTGGAACCACCGGCATCCGCTGCCGACCCCGGGCTTTGACCCTGAGCATCCATGGCTGCTGCGCTTCTTCGATAAGATCCGGTGGTATCCGGTTGGCGCCGAAGAGCTTCTCGACATGCGAGCCGATGTCGCCGCCGGCCGCGGAGAAAGCATCCGGATCGTTGACGGCAGCTTCTCGTTGGCCGAGCATCAGCGCTTCTTGGATGCAAACGCGGCCGACATCGCCGCCAAGCGAGCGGTGATGGTTCAGGCGCGCGAAGAGGAACGACGCCGCTGGTCGGAGCGGGGAGAATTTGGGATCAAAGAAGGGGCGTCCTCGTGAGCGCCACCATCGCCCAGGCGCGAGTAGACGACATTTTTGCGGCAATCGAAGAGCACCCCGGAGTGTTCATTAGCCTGCGAGATCAGGCAGCGGTGGCCGCCGACTACGAGTGGTCGATAGCGCAGGCCGGACCGCTCGCCGGGGTCATCCTGGCGGTCAAAGACAACGTCGATGTCGCCGGGCTCGCGACAACCGCAGCCTGCCCTGGGTACAGCTACCTCCCCGAGGCAGACGCGCCAGTCGTCGCGGCCTTGCGGACGGCCGGCGCGGTAGTACTCGGCAAAACCAACCTCGACCAATTCGCCACCGGACTGGTCGGCACGCGAAGCCCGTACGGCGCGGTGCCCGATTCCCGACGGCCCGACCGCATCTCCGGCGGATCGAGCTCGGGCTCGGCGGTCGCGGTTGCGCTCGGCCTGGCAGACATCGCGATCGGGACAGACACCGCTGGGTCGGGCCGCATCCCCGCCGCCCTACAGGGTGTCATCGGTATCAAACCGACCGTCGGCCTCCTCAGCACCGAGGGCGTGGTTCCGGCGTGTGCCGACTACGACACCGTGACGATCTTCGCGCGGACGCTGGAGGATGCCGATGCGGCCATGTCCGCGATGGTCGACGCGCCCGGACCGGTCGCCTTCGATGTCTCGACCTGCTTTGCCGCCCCGGCCGCGCCGGCGATCGCCGTGCCCGCAGAGCTGCCCGAACTAGACGCCGACTGGCGAAACGCCTTCGAGCGCGCCGTCGCCGCCGCAGAAGCCGCGGGAATGACGGTGCGCCGAATCGACCTCGGCCCATTCATCGAGGCAGCACGACTGCTCTACGACGACGCTCTGGTCGCCCAGCGCTACGACGCGGTCGGGGATTTCCTCGACGCAGCGGTCTCCGATCAGACGGCGGGTATCGATCCGACTGTCGGCGGAATCATCGGCGCGGCGAACCGGTTCAGCGCGGTCGGCCTGTTGAGGGCCCGACGACGGTTGACCGAACTGCGGGACCAGGCCATGCGGATCTGGGGAGATGCCGATGCCCTGCTGGTGCCGACCGCGCCACTACACCCGACGATCGCGCAGGTGGCCGCCGATCCGGTCGGCGTGAACTCGCGCATGGGCACGTACACCAACTTCTGCAATCTCTTCGACTTGTGCGGGGTGGCCGTGCCCGCCGGAACGGTTGACGAGGCGGATGGGACTGCAGCGGAGTTCGGTATCACGTTCCTGGGTAAACGGCGCGCCGATGCTGTGGTCCTGGATCTGGCGCGGAGATTCGTAGACCCCGAGCTCACCGGGCCGACCTGGGTGGAATCAGCGGCAACGCACACCGAGCTCGCCGTGTTCGGGGCACACATGCGCGGCGGTCCGCTGGAGCACGAGCTGGCAGGACGGGGTGCTCGGTGGACCCGAGAAGTCACAACCGCGCCGTCCTATCGGCTCGTTGCACTGGACACGGTTCCGCCCAAACCCGGCTTGATCCGCGATCCGGAACGGGGCCGAGCCATCGTCGGGCAGACATGGACCCTCTCCCCCGCTGCACTTGGCGAGTTTCTGGCCGCCCTGCCCGAGCCGATGATGCTCGGCAAGGTTGAATTGTCCGACGGACAGTGGGTGGTCGGCTTCGGTTGTGCCGCCGACGCGGCAGGGGCCGGTGTGCCGCTGGACCGGGACCGTTGGTGATGACGCTCGACGATCATCTGGTAGCTATCCGGGGCGCTCGCACAGCCGACGAGCTGGTCACCGCGATCGGTCAGGTGCGCGCGGCGCCGCCGCCGCGCGCCGGGCCGGAGGTGGCCGCACTCTGGTGGTCGGGGCTGGTGCGCGTAGCTGCGGACCGGGCCGTCGATCTCGTCGGTCCCCCCGAGGGGGTGCGATGGCACTGGTTCGTGACCGGCAGTTGCGGACGCGGCGAGGCGCTGCCGGGGGCGGATGTGGAGACGCTGGCGGTATTCGACGCGGACGGGCCCAACGATCGCCGCAACGAGGTGTTCGCCCAGGCTGCGCGGGTGCACGAGCTGCTCGAAAATGGCGGCTTGGCCGGCGATAGCAACGGTGCGACCGCAAGCCGGGCCCGATGTTGCCGAACGCGTGAGGAGTGGGTGGCCGCCACCGACCGGTGGGCGCAGGCCCCGCAGACCGACCGTGGCGTCGTCATGGCTGGGCTGATGTTGGACTCGTGCGCGGTCGGTGAGACGGCAGCGACGACCGGCGACGACCCGAAGCTGTGGATGCGCGAGGCTGCCGCACGTCACCGCGAACTAGGCAGCGCAATGGCGCAGGACGCCACGGCGTCGCGGGAGGTGGTCCCCGCTCGACTGGCGGTGCTTACCGGCCGCCGCGATTCAGTCGATATCAAACAGGCGGTGATCGACCCGATAGTCCGGCTCGCGCGGTTGAAAGCGGTGCTGGCCGACTCGGCGGCGAGCGCGACGACCGACCGACTCTCGGTGGTCGACGAGCAACTGACCGACATCGACTGGGACGGACTGGTGCAGGCATACCGCGCGACGACGGTGCTTCGGTGGACACTGCGCAGCAGGAGGTGGGAGAAGACGCCGCGCTCAGCCTGGGACATCGTGACGCTCGGTGAACTGGCTCCACACGACCGCGCCGCGCTGCGTAGCGCCGGCCGAGAAGTGCTGCGCGCACAGCGGGTGGTTCGTTACCAGTGGCGGCTGCTGTGACCGCTCAGCTCGCACCGGAATCGGCGTGGGCCCTGGCCGCACAGCGGTTGGAAGGATGGCGGCCCGACGACGAGCAGATTGCAGTCCTCGATGAGTTGGCGCACGGAACGCTCACCGTGCCGCAGTTCCTGGGCTGGTGCCGCCGTCGTTACCGCGAGGAGCAACCGCCGCGGCGTACCGTATTCGCGCGGCGGCGACCTTATCTAGTCCCGGGGACCTCGGTCCTGGTGAACAACCTCGGTCTAACGGAGGCTCCCTTGCTGGCCGCAGCCGAGCACGCGATCAGCGCGGGTCGGACTGTGGGCCTGCTCAAGAATCCGCCGTCGTCGCTCTCGGTGTGTGACGCGCACCGAGCGATCTTCGCCGACATCTACCCGTGGGCCGGTGAACCACGCATCACCAGGGTGACCAAGGGCGACGTGGAGTTTGCCACCGTCCCGCAGCTGTCGACCGGCCTCGCACGCACGGCGCGGGACGTCGACGAGGCGTTCGCTTGTGCCGACGGATATGGTCCAACGGCGCTCGCCTATCGGTTGGCGAGGATCTACGCCGACTACAACGCCGTACACCCGTTTCGGGAAGGCAATGGCCGAGCTGGAACGCTGATCTTGCAGTTGATTGCCCAGCGAGGCGGCCGATGGCTCGCGCTGGACCGCGTCACCCGCACCGACTGGATCGCCGCATCGCGGGCGTCAATGGTCGGTGCCACGTTGGCCGGCCCCGACCCGACCCCCTTTGCTGACCTCCTCGCGCCGCTGGTGACGACGCGCGAGGCGGCAGCCAACGGGTGAATCCAGCCGTCAACCTCGCGAACGATCTTCACGGATGACCTCCTCGATCCACTCCCCGTGATCTGTCCGGTGGCGACCATGATCCGGTTCCATGCGTTGATGGTGGCGATCGCAAGGACGAGGCCTGCGAGCTGACGGTCCGTGAAGTGCTCGGCGGCGGCTTCCCATACGTGGTCCGGCACCCCGGGTACCGGACCGGCCAATTGGGTGATTTCCTCGGTGAGTGCGAGCGCGGCGCGTTCTGACGGCGTGATGCCTACCCGCGACGTCAGCCATTGGCGCCGACGAGGTCGACTCTGGACCGATTGCCCAGCGCATGCCAACCTGCACGGCATCACGATCGCATGTCAACCGATCAACCTGGGTCTCACTGTTAGGCTCACATTCGTGCCCAGCACCGCTGATCTGCGCGAATCGTGCCTGATGGGAACCAGTGCGCCACTGGCATCGGACGTCGACGTCCGTGGGCAGCGCGTGGTGTCACTGGCCTCCTACTCATCGGCGGTGGTCAGCTTCTGTTTCGCCACCGTGTCGCTGTTCGGAGGCGGTCCGGGGCCGGTGGTGCTGATCAACTTCATGATGGCAATCAGCCTGGCGTCGATCCCCTCCCTGCGACGCTTCGGACCACTGGTGCCTGCAGCGGCGTTCGTCCTCGTCGGGACTACCAGCCTCTGCGTCCTCACCGTCCTCCTTGGCACCGATGCCGGCCTGCAGTCCTACTTCTTCGTCATGGCCGCCGCGGCACCGATGGTCGTCGGGATCAAGAGGATCTGGACGTCGGTCGGCGTGCTGGTGATCTGCGCGTCGGCGGTGATCATCCTGCACTTCGCGGTCGCGGCCGACACCGGCACCGCGCCCCAATGGCTCCTCGATGCCGGGTATGTCGTCAACGCGATCACGGCTGGCATGCTGGCTGCGGGCATCGTCGGCTACGGCCTCCTCGAGATCCAGCGGGCCGAGGCCGCACTCGAGGAGGAGTACGAGCGGTCGGAGGCACTGCTGGACAACATCTTGCCGCGCACCGTCGTCGAACGTCTCAAACAGCCCGACCGCGCCGAGATCGCCGACGACTACGCCGACGCGTCGATCCTGTTCGCCGACATCGCCGGCTTCACCGAGATGTCGAGCCACACGTCGGCACCGGAGGTCGTGCGCTTCCTCGACCGCCTCTACACCGAGCTCGACGCCCTCGTCGAAACCCACGGGTTGGAGAAGATCAAGACGACCGGCGACTCGTACATGGTGGTCAGCGGTGTGCCCGACCCACGACCCGACCACCTGCAGGCCCTGGCCCGCTTCGCCCTGGACATGAGCGAGGTCTGTGCCGACCTGCACGATGCCGACGGTCACGCCATGCCGCTGCGCATCGGTATCGCCGACGGACCCGTGGTGGCCGGTGTTGTGGGATCGAAGAAGTTTTTCTTCGACGTGTGGGGCGATGCGGTGAACCTCGCCTCCCGCATGGAGTCGACCGGTGTTCCCGGCCGCATCCAGGTGACCTCACAGGTCCGCGACGAATTGGCGAACGATTTCGACTTCGAAGAGCGCGGCACCGTCACCGTCAAAGGCAAAGACGATCAGCACACGTGGTTCCTCCTCGACCGTCGAACGGAGCCCGCCATATGAGCGACTCGACGAATCGACGCACCGAAGATGCCGCAAACGTGAAGCGCCGACCGTCAGGGCTGCAGCGCGGTCTCCGCTGGATCGCCTGGTTGGCCTTCCTCGGCGTCGCGATCTGGAAGTCGGACAGCACCTCGTTCGGCGGCCTGGAATTTCTCGCCCTGGCCGTCGCCGTCGCGATCACCGTGTGGTGCCTGGCCAAACCGATGGGCCCGCACAAGGTCGACCTGACCTCGCCAGCGCAGGTCCGTGGCGAGTTCTCCTCGCGCACCAATTGGGCGTGGGTGCTGGTGGGCGCCCTACTGACGGTCGCGGGCGTGGGCGCGACCGGCGCCATCGTCTACGACCTGTCGTCGGGCCGCGCCGACGTCGGCGATGTCCTCACCGACATCGGCGTCTTCATCGAAGGATGGTTCGCCGAGATCTTCACCAAAGGCTTCTACGACGCGGAGCTCGAGAAGACGCGCGCCTACGCCCTCGCAATCCTCCTGATCCCCGGCCTACTTCTGCTCTGGTACAACCTGATCCCGCTGCGCCACCGTGGGAAGCGATTCCTCGTCGACGACTTCGGCGAGGTGCGCACCAAGGTCCGCGACGGCTGGCGCTCGCTGCAGCCGCAACGCTTCACGACGGCGACCGCCGACGGCACGACGATCACCTTCGACGGTGCGCGCGGCGAACCGAAGCTCGTCCTCCCCCAGCATCGGGTCTACTCGGTCCAGCATGGGGTGCGACTCACCGACAAGCTCAGTGCCGCGTTCTTCACCGAGCACCTCACCGCCCGCGGGTTCACCGTCGAAGAGTCGGGCCCTGCGGGGTTCACCGCACACCGGAACGACGGTTCGCCGACCTATACTCAGCCGCAATGAGACCCTCGGCCGTTCTGGAATCCGCGCTCTACGTCACCGACCTCGACGCAGCGGCGCAGTTCTACGCCGAGGTACTGGGGATGGAGAAGATCCTCGCCGAACCCGGCCGCCACGTCTTCTTCCGATGCGGGCCGGGAGTCGTGCTCCTCTTCAACGCCGACGCCACCCGGGTGCCGCCCGCTCCGGGCGCACGTGTACCCGTCCCTCCGCACGGTATGACCGGCGAGGGTCACCTGTGTTTCGCCGCCAGCGCCGAGGAAATCGACCAGTGGAAAGCGCGGCTCACCACGGCCGGCGTCGACATCGAAGCCGACTTCGTATGGCCCATGGGCGGCCGCTCGATCTACTTCCGCGACCCCTCGGGGAACTCACTCGAGTTCGCCGAGCCGCGGATCTGGAACCTTTGACCCGCTCCCCCGCCGCCTCCGTGTTCGCGGCCGCCGTTTTGTGGGGCACGACGGGGCTGGCGGCGGCCTACGCACCGACGGTGAGCCCGTTGGTGATCGGCGCGGTGGCAATGGGCGGCGGCGGCCTTCTGCAGATCGTCGCGAATTCCGAGGCCATGCGCGCGAACCAGGGCGATCTGCGGCGCAACACCGCCGTCACCGTCGTCGGTGCACTGTGCGCGGCCGTCTATCCGTTGGCGTTCTACTCGTCGATGCGCGTCGGCGGTGTCGCACTGGGCACGGTGGTCTCACTGGCCTCGGCGCCCATGGCCTCGGCAGTCATCGAACGCGTCCTCGACGACCGCGCGCTGACGGTTCGATGGATGATCGCCTGTCTCGTCGGAATCGCGGGTAGTACTGCCCTGTGCCTGACCGAGAACTCGGACGGCCCTGGGTCGTCGGTCCCGCTCGGCGTGGCGCTTGGACTGGTGGCCGGCGCCACCTACGCCGGATACTCCTGGACCCTGCGCCGGCTGATGAACCGACACGTCCCGCGCGGCGCGGCCACCGGCGCGGTGCTCGGACTCGGCGGAGTGATCCTGGCGCCGATCGCCGTTATTGGGCTAACGCTGACCGCCAGCATTCCCACGACTGCCTGGCTCGTACTGGTCTACCTGGCGATCGTGCCGATGTTCCTCGGCTACGTGTTGTTCAGCCGGGGTCTCGCCGGGGTCGACGCGACAACCGCGACGACGATCACCCTCGTCGAACCCGCCGTCGCGACGCTGCTCGCCGTCGTGATCCTCCACGAGCACCTGGGGGTACGCGGCTGGACCGGCATGGCGCTGCTCGCCCTGGCGCTGGTCATCCTCGTCACACCTGCGCGACGCACCTGAGAGACGAACCGGGTAGGTTCAACCCATGTCCGTTGTGACCCAGCCCACAGTCGCCTCAACCGGGACCACCGTCAAGAAGACGTTCTGCTCGATCTGCAGCGCCTTCTGCGGTTTCGAGGCGGTCGTCGACGACGGCCGCGTGGTCGAGATGCGCCCCGACCCCGACAATCCGATGAGCCGCGGCTTCAGCTGCACCAAGGGCCGACAGTTCCACCACCTGCTCACCGCGCCCAACCGCCTGACCGCGACGATGCGACGCGTCGACGGTGAACTCGTCGCCGACGATCCGTCGACGATCCTCGACGAGATCGCGGCACGGTTGGCCGCAATCAGCGCCGCGCACGGCCCGACGTCGATCGCGCTGTACTGCGGCAACGGCGCCACCTTCAAGACGACGCTGCTGCCAACGGCGCACGCCTTCCTCAAGGGCATCGGGTCGCACCAGTTCTATTCATCGCTGACGATCGACCAGCCCGCAAAGATCACCGCAGCCGGACGGGTCGGCGTCTGGGCCGGCGGGGTGCACGACTTCGAGTCGTCGGACGTGGCGATGTCGATCGGCAACAACGTCGTCGTCTCGAGCCTCAACGTGCCCGGGGCGCCGCCCGGGTGGCGTCCCAAAGCAATCCGAGAGGCACAGGCCCGCGGCCTCAAGCTCATCGTCGTCGACCCCCGCCGCACTCAGACCGCGGCGCTGGCCGATCTGCACCTGCAGATCCGTCCCGGGCAGGACGCCGTCCTGCTGGCCGGCATGGTGCGGATGATGCTCGACGAGGAGATGGTCGACACCGAGTTCTGCGCCGAGTTCGTGACCGGCGTCGACGAGCTGCGCGCGGCCGTCGAGCCGTTCACACTCGACTACGTCGCGGCGCGCACGGGCTTGGCCCGCAGCGACATCGAGGCCGCAACCGCGCTGTTCGCTGCGGGCCCGCGCGGCACCGTGAGCAGCGCGACCGGCCCGGACATGGGCCCGCACGGCAACATCACCGAGCACCTGATCGCATCCATCAACGCCCTGTGCGGCCGGGTGAACCGCGCCGGCGACGTCCACGAAACCCTGGCGCTGTTGATGCCCGACCTACCGGCGATCGCGGCGGTGGTGCCGCGCGCCTTCATGCCCGACAACATCAACCCGGCAGCCAACACGCTGCGGTCGCGGCTGCACGGCGCGCACCAGCTGTACCAGGAGATGCCGACGAGCACGCTCGCCGACGAGATCCTGACGTCCGGCGACGGGCAGATCCGCGCACTGATCGTCGTCGGCGGCAATCCCATGACGTCGTGGCCCGACAACGATAAGACGCGTCGCGCGCTCGAAGACCTGGATCTGCTGGTGTGCATCGACGTGCGCCACACCGACACGGTCGAGTTGGCCGACTACGTCCTACCGGCCAGCTACGGCCTTGAGCGTCCCGAGATGACGGCGTACAACGACTATCTCTACAACCAGCCGTTTGTACAGTTCGCCGATCGCGTCATCGACCCGCCCGGCGACGCGCGCGAGGAGTGGGTCTACCTGGCCGAGCTGGCGCAGCGGCTGGGCACACCGATCGAGTTGGCGGGCGGACCGCTGGGCCTGTTGGACGCCGAATCCCCGTCGGGCATCTTCGCCAAGCTGTACCCCGAGGGTTCGACGCGGATTCCGCTCGACGACATCGTGAGCCACGACGGCGGCAAGGTGTACGACCAGTACTCGAATGTGCAGGTGATCCCCAAGTTCGAGGGGATGGACGATCGCTTCAACGTCTTCGGAGACGACGTGGCCGACGAGATCGACCAGCTTCTCGCCCACGACGCCGGCACCGAGGGCGCCTTCGGACCCGACGGGGCTTTCACGCACCTGATGATCTGCCGGCGCAACGGCAAGGTCTACAACAGCATGGTCCACGAAGTACCCAAGACCGCCGACGGCAATCCGGTGCAGTTGCACCCCGATGACCTGGCGGCGATGGACGCCCGCCCCGGCGACGTGATGAGGCTGCGCTCGGAGCACGGCGCGATCGACGTCGTCGTCGATACTGATCCGACGCTGCGGCGCGGCGTGGTCTCGGTGTCGCACGGATTCGGCGGACGGGTCGTCGGCGAGGGTGACGTCCGCTTCGCGGCGGTGTCGAAGCTGCTGAGCACCGAGGCGACACTCGACCCGATCACGCGGATGCCGATCATGTCGGCGGTGCCGGTGCGATTCGAGCCGGTCTAGTCGGGATCAGCAAGCGTTCGTGCTCGGAAACCGATCGCAAGCGCTGCCTAGTCGAGCGCCTGGCGCAATCGTTGGGCGATCTGGCCGGGGGCGACCACCAACGGCCCGACGTTGCCCGTGCCCGGCAGGGTTTCGGCAGTGGCATTGCTCATCGTTGCCGCCGCAGCCTCCGCGTCGGCGATGGTCCATCCCTCTTGCCCACCCTCGGCGACCAGGAACAGGGTGGGAGCCGTGATCCGGGTGATCTCGGTGCGCAACGAACGGCGCTTCAGCATCAAGCAGCGCATCGCGCGCAGCATCGCCGGCCGATCTGCGCGACGGAAGGCCTCCATCACGGCGCCAGCCCGATCCGGTTGTGCGGCAACGGCGTCTGGACCCAGCAGCGCCTTGGTGAGGATACCGTCGACGGCCCTGGGACCGAAGGCTCGGTACAACCCGACCAGCGGGATGATCCTTCCCCACTTCTCCATCGCGCCGAATGCCTCGACCGGTGCGCCGATGGTCACCAGCTGACGCACCCGGTCGGGGTGTGAGGCAGCCAGAGCGATCCCCACGTGACCACCGAGGGCGTTGCCGACCCAGTCCACCGGTTCGGAGATCCCCAAGTGGTCGAGCACGTCGACGGCCGCAGCCGCGCAATCCTCGATGGTGAAGTCGTGGTCGACCGACTCGCTTCGACCATGGTTCGGCGCATCGATGAGGATGGTGCGCCGGCCCGGACCGAGTTCCTCCAGGACCGGTTCCCACGACCGCTGGTCGACAAAGAGGCTGTGCCAGAAGACCGTGGCCGGCCCCCGTCCGTTGTCAGTCACACACAAGCGGCCCACACTTGTCGGCACCAATTCGACCATCGTCACCACCACGCAAACTACTTCGGAATCCGAAACTTCTGATTCCGAAGTATCCTACTGAGCCATGGAGACGTCAAGGGTTCCATCGGAGGACCGCCAGGCGATCGGACAGCTGCTCGTCCGACTGCTGCACGAGTTCCGGGTCGAGCTCGCTGCCCCGCGGGCCGATCTCGGCTACGGCGACATCCGCGAAGCGCACATGCAGATCTTCGGCAACATCGCCACCGGCGACATCCGCCTCACCGACCTCGCCGCCCGTGCTCAACTCAGCCTCGCAGCGACGTCGGAACTCGTGAACGAGCTCGTGTCGCTCGGCTACCTCGACCGCCGCCCCGATCCCACGGACGGTCGGGCCAAACTCATCGTCCTCACCGAGCGTGGTCAGCAGCTCATGCGCGACGCGGGCCAACGCGTCGCACACATCGAGCAGCAGTGGGCTGGCATCGTCGGGGCACAGCGCTTCGAGGAGGCGTGCGCAATCATGCAGGAATTGCTCGACGCACTCGATCCGGAGAACGCTCGACGGTGATCAGCCTGGTGTTTGTTCCGGAAACCGGCGCAAACACCAGGCTGATCGTCGTTAGCAGTGGACTGGGGCGACGACGGGCGTCAATTCCGGTCGCTTCGGGCTGCGGCCGTCGCCCAGCGAGACCCCGCGGATCCGGCGGATCGCCCACGGGGTGAAGAACTCGACCGCCCATCGCACGTCGCGCACGACCCGCGCCACCGGATGCAGATCCGGAAGGTCGGGCATCGGATCACCCCAGGTCGGGGACGCCCCGGGAAGGCCCAGGGCGTGGGCGGCGCCGTCGGCAAGCCGCTGGTGACCCAACGATGAGGCGTGCAGGCGATCGGTGGACCATGCCCGCAGGTCAGTCAGCACCGGCGCCGAGTGCAGGTCGACGAGGACCAAGCCGTAGCGATGCGCGAACTCGCGCATCAACGCGTTGATCGTCTGCAGCCGACCTTCGAGCCGATGCCCGAGCGGGATGGTGCGCGTCACGTCGGGATAGGTCGAGACGATGACGGTGGCACCCGAGTCGGTGAGCCGGCCGTAGATCTCGTCTAGGTCGGATCGCACCTGCCCCGTCAGATCACCGCTTCCGATGACGTCGTTCATACCCAACGGCGCCGCGACAAGATCTGGCTCCATGGCCAGTGCTGAGTCCAACTGTTCTTCGAGTGCCTGACGGGTGTTCTTGCCCCGGATCGCCAGATTCGCGTAGGTCAGCTCGGGGTTGAGGGCAGCCATGCGCTCGGCGAGACGGTCGGCCCACCCCCGGCACTCATAGTCCGGGTGCGGGTCGCCCATCCCCTCCGTTTGAGAGTCACCAATGGCGACGAAACGCGAGTACCGCACGTTCCGATTCTAAAAGCGCCCCATCCGACGACGCTCGCCAACATGCGGTCGATTCGGTCACAGAGTGGTGGACCTAGCGACGCAATGTGGCTACGACCAGCAGGTATTCCCATTCCATGACCCCGCTGGCGAGATAGCGCTCCGCCAACTCGGCGATGGCCCAGTCGAGATGTGCGACGCGCTCGTGGTCGTCGGCGATGTTGCGATAGGCAGCGATCGTCGGCCCATAGGTCGTCTTGAAGAAGTCGCGAAACTCCTCCCCGGTGGCGAAGCGGTCCACGCGCAATCGCTCGGTGGTACCGCTGACGTCGACGTCGGCTCCGAACAACTCGCGCACATGCGACGGCGAGCCCCACAGCGGCGGGGCCGACGCACCGGGCGGCGGTGCCGGGGCGAATGGCTTCATGGTCGTGAACAGCTCCCCGATGAAGCCGGCCGGCGTCCAGTTGATGAGGCCGATCCGCCCGTCCGGACGGCAGACGCGGACGAGTTCATCAGCCGCCTGCGCGTGGTGCGGCGCGAACATCACCCCGACGCACGACGTCACGACGTCGAAGGAATCGTCGCGATAGGGCAAGCGCTCGGCGTCGGCGACCTGCCAATCGATGTCGAGCCCCTCCCGTTGGGACCGCGCACGCCCGACGTCGAGCAGTTCGGGCGTGAGGTCCGACGCGACGACGCGTGCGCCGCGGCGTGCGGCTGGGAACGACGCGTTGCCCGCGCCCGCCCCGACGTCGAGGAGGTCGACGTCGCCGTCGACGCCCAGTGCATCGATGAGATGCGGTCCCAGCGGTGCGATCACATCGGCAACGGCCGGATAGTCCCCCGACGCCCAGAGGGCACGATGGCGCGCCTTCAACTCGCGGTCGGCGGCGTCCGCCGACGGGGACTCTGTGGTGGTGGTCGTGGTGGTCATGATGGTTCTCCTTGTTCGACCGGTCCAGTCTTTCTGGACCTGCCTCGAGTCTCGGTCGACGGCGACCACCGCTTCCAGACCACGATCTGTAGCGATCGCAGTTCACAATCTGTACTAGCCTTCCCGCTCTGCCCGGCGTGTACTGGAACGGGAGTGAGAGGAGCCACCATGGCGACCTACGGCCAGTTCTGCCCCGTCGCGAAGTCGATGGAGGTTCTCGACGAGCGGTGGACCGTCCTCGTCGTACGCGAGTTGCTCCTCGGGAGCAGGCACTTCAACGAACTGCGGCGGGGTCTGCCCAAAATGTCGCCAGCGCTGCTCACCAAACGGCTCAAGCGGCTCGAACGGGCTGGGGTCGTGACACGGTCTGTCGTCGACGGTCGGTCGCGCTACGCACTCACCGACAAGGGCGCCGAGCTGTGGGAGGTCGTCGAGACGCTGAGCCGATGGGGCATGAAGTGGATCGGCGAGCTCGGCGACACCGACCTCGACCCCCACCTGCTGTTCTGGGACATGCGACGCAAGCTCGACGTCGACGCGTGGCCTCGCAGTCGAACGACGGTGGCCTTCGACTTCAGCGACGTCACCGGCAAAGCCGGCCGCTGGTGGCTGGTGGTGAACTCCGATGACGTCGAGGTGTGCGACTTCGACCCCGGCTACGACCTCGACGCCGCGGTGCAGACCGACCTGCGCACACTGACCCAGCTCTGGCGTGGCGACGCCGATTGGGCGAGCGCGCTGGCAACCGAGCGAATCACCATCGTCGCCGACACGACAGTGCGACGCCAACTACCGACGTGGATCGGCCAAGGACAGATGGCGGCCGTGCCGCGCGCGTTCGCCGGTGTCAGCGCAGCTCAAGGATGAACAGCCCAGGCTAGGACTCAGGAGGGGTCGACGACGGGGAAGCTGGTCGAGGGGCCCTCCCCCTCGTCGTAGACATCCTTCGGCGAGCCGATGACCTTGGAGTCCGGCTTGCCGACGACGTGGACATCCTTGTTCGGGTAGTCGAACTGGGAGAGCACCCAACGCATGGCCTCGATGCGCGCGCGCTTCTTGTCATTGGACTTGACCACCGTCCACGGCGCTTGAGGCGTGTCGGTGTAGAAGAACATCGCCTCCTTGGCCTCGGTGTAGGCGTCCCACTTGTCCAGCGAGGCAAGGTCGGTGGGCGACAGCTTCCACTGCTTGACCTTGTCGGTGGAGCGGGACACGAACCGGGCGTGTTGCTCGGCGCGGCCGACGGAGAACCAGAACTTGACGAGGTGGATGCCCGAGTTGACCAGCATTTGCTCGAACTCCGGAGCCGACCGGGTGAACTCCAGGTACTGGTGCGGAGTGCAGTAGCCCATGACGCGCTCGACGCCAGCGCGGTTGTACCAGGAGCGGTCGAACATGACGATCTCGCCGGCGGCCGGAAGGTGCTGGATGTAGCGCTGGAAGTACCACTGCGTCAGCTCACGCTCGGTCGGCTTCTCCAGGGCGACGACGCGCGCGCCACGGGGGTTCATGTGTTCGGTGAAACGCTTGATCGAACCACCTTTGCCGGCTGCGTCACGGCCCTCGAAGACGATCACGATCTTCTGACCGGTCTCCTTGACCCACGCCTGGAGCTTGAGCAGCTCGATCTGCAGGCGGCGCTTCTCGCGCTCGTAGGCCCGGCGCGACATCTTCTTGGCGTGCGGATAGTTGTGGCGCCACGGCGCATCGGGCGCGTCGTCGTCGACCTTCTTGCCCGCGGCGCGCTGCAACTCCGCGAGCTCGTCGATCTCGGGGGTCACGTCGATCTGACCGGGGTCGGCCATCTCGTAGTCCTCGTCAAATGCGGCCGAATGTTGGGTGGTTCCGGTGGTGGGATCAGGCGCCATTGGACGAGTGTAAGACGACCAAGGGGGTCCGTTTCGACGAGAACGTTAATCCCGTTGGAACGGAGTCGAAAGTCCCCGAGAACTGGGCAAGGCGATGTACTCAGAAGCGCCAATGGGAGACCGCTAGAGTCGGGTGTCAGATCGTTCGGCTCTCGGCGCCGACCGAGTTCGAGAGGCGGCGAAAGGAAGCCCCGATGGCGGTGTTCATCAGCTATGCGACTGCACGACGAGCCGAAGCGGTTCGATTCGCTGAACTACTCGAAACCGAGGGGATCGCCACGTTTCTCGCGCACCGCGATATTGCACCCGGCCAAAGTTGGCCCAAGGCGATAACCAGGGCGGTCAGGAGCGCTGACGCTGTCACCGTTTTGTTCTGTCGAGAAAGCGATCAGAGCCGGCACGTATCGCGAGAGGTGACCCTCGCCGACCAGTTCCAGATCCCATACTTCCCAGTGCGGCTTGAGACAGCGGACGCCGACGGTCTCATGTACTTCTTCAGCACAACCCAATGGTTCGACTGGAACGGCGAGGACGACCGAGGCTTGGAGGCCCTCGTCGCCGAGCTTCAACGAGTGAGTGGACGAGCTGACATGACAACCGTCTCTGACAGAGCAGCCAGAACAGCCTCCATCGAGGCCGATATCGCCGATGCGGATGCGGCGGACGCAGCAGACTTCCGCGAACACGACGGTTTCGAACTCGACAAGTTCAAGCGCGACGGTTTCGACATTGTCATCGCCGAAAACGCCGAGAAGATGAAGACCTTCACCGACGACCAGCTCGTTGGGATGGTCCTCGTGCTCCGCGATGAGTGCGACCGGCTGGTAAACGACCTTGGGAGCGCCCACCCGTCCGCGCTTCCGGCGGCCGAGCAGTACGCAGCAACGTGGGCCCTCCTACTGAATCGGACTCTCCAATCGTTGCCTTCGGTTGACGAATCGGTCCAGCTCACCCGCCCCCTTCGGGTCGTCCTAGGTCGGATTGCCCGGCAGGCCAAGTACGAGACTTTCGGCACTGAGTTCAAGACACCACGACCTGGCACGAAGCGCGAACGCAGGCTCGCCAATCTCGATGATCAGACCGGCGCTGAGATAGCCGGACTCTTGTCCCGCTACGTAGAACCGGCCGATCGACGAAAGATCATCACGGCTCTGAGAACTGGACAAACGGCCCCTCTCGAAACTGTCATCCGCCTCCTCCCGAAGGCCGACCTTGCAGAAGCCAGGGACTGTTGACCCATGTGACTCCAGTCACACCCGGCGTAAAATCAAGGTTGCCCGAATGGTCTAGCTAGGAGGTCATGATGGCAACCACCCACGTGGTGCATCACCACGAATCGCATGGCAATCACCCGATGAGCGTTGTCGCGTTCTGCTGCACGATCGCCGGAATCGCGTGCGCCGGGCTGTGGCTCGTCGCACTGGCCGGCGGGAATGCCGTATCGGTGGGATTCGGCATCGCTGCGCTGGTCCTGTTCGTCTGTGCGATCACGGCGTTCCGCATGGTCGCCAAACACGCACACCACGGTCCGGTCCGGCCTGAGAACACCGAGATCGAAACGCACCGCTACCTCGACGAATACCGCGGCGGCTGATCACCGCGCGCTAACTCACCGAGGCAGCGACTGGTAGCGGTCGACCGCCTTCTTCACGCGGTCGAGCGCTTCGCCGTATGCCTTGAAATCACCCGACTGCTGCGCCGTCCGCAATTGGTCGAGCGCCGAGTTCAACTCGGCCACCGCTGCGTCACGGGCCGCCGACGGGGTCGGCGGCGCAGCCGCGTTGACCGGCGCCTGCGGGGCACCCTCTGGCGGGGCTCCCGCGCCGTGCTCGGGCGGGGTCACCGAAGCCGGGTCGATGCCCACCTGCCGCAGCGCACCGGCCAGCGTCGGCGCGAACGCGACCTTGTCGTTGTAGGACACCATCATCCGGTACAGCTTCGGCACCGCCGAGTCCGCGTTCTTCGACTGCGTGTACAGCGGCTCGACGTAGAGAACGCCGTTCTTGCCGACCGGCAGCGTCAACAGGTTGCCGAACGTGGTGTCCACGGTGCCCTCGAGCAGCTTGCGCTCGTTGGCGGTGGCGTTCTTCATCTTGTCCTGGGCTTGCCGCGGACCGATGAACTGCCGATTCACCGGGAGCACCTTGACGGTCAGCTTGCCGTAGGTGTCCGGATCCGACGAGGCGGTCACATAGGCCGCGAGATACGGGTTCTTCAGGACCGTGAGGACGGTCGTGAGCTGGAACTCCGAGCGCTGCAGGTCACCGGGTGCCGCCGCGGTGAAGTAGTACGGCGCCTGCACCTCCGGCGTCGGCGCAGTCTGGCGCGACAGCGGTCCCTCGTTCGCGGGCACCGGTGCCGCGACGGTCTGATCGGCCGTCGGGTCCGCCGGGATGGACCAGAAGTCGCTGCCCCGGAAGAACTCGGTGGGATCGTCGACGTGATAGCGGGCCAGCAGCGCGCGCTGGATCTTGAACAGGTCCTCGGGGTAGCGCACGTGCTGGCGCAGGTCCTCGCGCTTCTCGAAATCGGCGAGGGGCTTCACCGTGCCCGGGAAGACTTTCATCCACGTCTTGAGCACCGGGTCGTCGCCGTCGACCTGGAAGAGTTCGACCTTGCCGGTGTAGGCGTCGACGGTCGCCTTGACCGAGTTGCGGACGTAGGAGACGTCGCGGTCGACCTGCACGCGCGCGGTCTGCCCGGCTGTCAAAGTCCGCACGTCGGTCGTCGCGTTCTGCAGCGACGTCGGCTGTGCATACGGGTAGCGGTCGAGCGTCGTGTAGCCGTCGACGATCCACTTGATCGACCCGTCGGCCATCACCGCGGGGTAAGTCTTCGAGTCGACGGTGAGCCACGGGGCGACGCTCTTCACGCGGTCCCGGGGGTCGCGGTTGTAGAGGATCTTCGAGTTCTCGTTGATCACCGACGAGAGCAGGATGTTCCGCTCGGCGTACTTGATCGAATAGAGCAACCGGCTGAACCAGTTGCCCAGGGCGACACCCGACCCACCGGTGTAGGTGTAGGTCTTGCCCTCTTCGTCGTACTCCTTGGGGCCGCTGTCCGAACCGACGATCGCGTAGTCGGGCCGCTGCTTGGCGATGAGCTCACCGAAGTAGATCCGCGGCTGGGTGACCCGGATGGGCGCGTTCTTCGCGTAGTCGGGCGACTTGATGGTCTCCAGGTCGCTGACGTGGAAGACGGGAAGGCCGCCGCTGTCGCTGTCGGCCGTCGACGCCGCGGAGTCAACGGTGTTGGCTTGCGCGGCGATGAAGCCGTTGCCGTGGGTGAACACGGTGTGGCTGTTGATCCAGTCGCGCTGGTTGCCCGACAACCGCGCCGGGTCCAGTTCACGAGCCGCGACGATGAAGTCGCGCGACTGCCCGTCGACCTTGTACCGGTCGATCGCCAACTGACTCGGGAAGCCGTAGAAGTTGCGCAGCCGATTGCGCTGCGCAAAGGCCGGCTCGACGACGTTCGGGTCGAGCAGGCGGATGTTCGAGAGCGTCTTGACGTCGGAGTTGACGACGGCCGGATCGGGCGGGACCGCTGTCCAGTTCGGCGTGTAGGTGACCGTCGGCGCGTCGATCTTGTAGGCGTGCCGAGTCGCCGCGATGTTGCGCGCGATGAACTCGGCTTCCTTCTGCATGGCGTTGGGCTTGACCGAGAACTGCTCCATCACGGCCGGCCAACCCATGCCGATCAACAGCGACGACAGCAGCATCAGCGCCGTCGCCAGCGCTGGGATCCGCAGGTCGCGCAGCACCGCGCCGGCGAAGAAGGCCACCGCGCAGATGACCGCGATGGACATCAGAATCAGCTTGGACGGCAGTACCGCGTTGATGTCGGTGTAACCGGCACCGGTGAAGATCTCCGCGCGGCGGTCGCTGGAGAGCAGGCTGTAGCGGTCCAACCAGTAGCCGACAGCCTTCAGTAGAAGGAACGAGCCGGCGATCACAGCGAGCTGGATACGCGCGGCCGTCGTCAAACCACCGGGTACACCGTTGCCGCCCAGTCGGATCCCGCCGAACACGTAGTGGGTCGCCAAGGAGGCGATGAACGCGATGATCACCGACATGATCAGGATGGACAGAACCATGCGGTAGAAGGCCAGGTCGAACGCGTAGAAACCGATGTCGATGCCGAACTGCGGGTCCTTGACACCGAACTTCTCACCGTGCAGGAACATCTGCACCGTCGACCACGAGGCCTGGGCGACGAGCCCGGCGATAATGCCGAACGCCAGGGCGGGCAGCAGCGCGAAGAGCCGCGGACGCAGGGACACCGCGGCGCGGTAGTTCGACAGCGGGTCCGACGGACCGAACGAACTGACGACGATGGGACGACTGCGGTAGGCCGTGTAGACCGCCGCGAAGATGATCGCCGCGACGACCAGCGTGACGACGAGGAAGACCACGACGCGCGTCCACAGAATCGTCGAATAGGTCGACCGGTAGCCGAGGTCGCTGAACCACAACCAGTCCGTCGTGATGCCCACCAGTCGGGGCCCGACGAGCAACAGCGCGAGGACTGCGACGCCGACACCGATCAGAGTCTTGCCGCGGCGTGTCAGCGTCGGCAGGGTTGGGGTAGTCACAGGCCACTCGTTTCCGTCTGTCACACCCGACGCCGCGATCGCCGGCGGGCGCATGTCCGATTCACATCCACCTTATCCACGTCTGGCGGCGCCGGTTAGTTCCCGGTGGGCAATGATGGAGCGGTGACCGATCCACTCCTGTCCCCCGACGCGCTCGGTTTGGCCCTGCGCGACGTCACCGAGTTCGTCGACGCCGCCGATTGGGGCCAGCCGCCGATGCTGTTCGCGCTCGTGCCGACCGGGGTGCTCGCCCAGACCGATCCCGACCTCGTCGACGAACACGACGACTCCGAACTCTCCCCCATCGCCCAGGAGCAGTTGCCCCTGTCCGACGACCCGCAGACGCAGGCCGAGGAACTCGAACACGTCCTGGCCACTACGTCGTGGCCGGCTGCGGTAGCCGGGTGCGCCCTGGTCCAGGAGATCATCGTGCTGCCGCCCCAGGCCTCCGACGACCTCGACGAGGCATTCGTCCCGCTGCTCGCCGACCCCGAGGCCGCCGACGCGGCGGCCCGCGACACCGCTCGCAGCCACCCCGGCCAACAACAGGCCCGCCTCATCGCCGGCGCTCTTCGCGACGGATCCCGCCTGGCCCTACTGCAGCTGCGCGACTCCGCTGACGCCGAGACGCCCGGACGGTTGGAGCTGTTGTCGCACCCCGATCTCGCGCCGGGAATCCTCGAAGCGCTGGCGGCCACCCTCGACGCTGAGCAGGATTACTGAGACCTTCGACCTGCACCAAATGAGACCGGATTGTTACCACAGCAAATTTCTCTGATAGATATATACGGATGAATTACCGGACGGGTTATGCCCGGTTCGCCCGATTCGCCGTGCCAATGGCGCTGGTCGCACTACTCGCGACGGTGGACTCATCTGTCGCCGCCGCTCCGCCTGCCCGGGTCCTGCCCACCGGGGAGCTCTACACGCACGGGACCTACGTCGCGATGGGCGACTCACGCGCAGCCGCCGGGTCACCGGCCCTCACCGTCGACTACCAACTCAACCCGTGCCGGCGGTCCGACGACAACTACCCATCGCTACTGCGCGACAAGATCCATCCGCGCACCTTCATCAACCTCGCCTGCGTCGGTGCCGAGAGCGCCCACCTGCGTTACTACCCACAGGTGAGACCCTTGGGCTCGTCAAACTCCATGGGCTCGCTGGGCTCGTCGTCGGGCTCACTGGGATCGCTGGGCTCGACGACCTTGATCGACCCGCAACTACGGCACGTCCCGCGCGATGCACAGCTGGTCACCATCAGCATGGGCGGAAACGACTTGGGATGGTCCACGATGCTGTCGAAATGCAACATCATGGTCAACCCGAATTGCCGGTTGAACCCGGCCCAGAAGGCCCGGCGGGCCAAGGGCATGCAGAAGATGACCCTTCAGTCCGCAACCACCCTGCGCGCGGTGCGCGCGCGCGTCCCGCAGGCCCAGCTCTTCACCGTCGGGATCGGGGGCATGTTCGGATCACACGGCTGCCGCGGGGTTCAGCTGCGCTCCGCCGACTCCAAGTGGTTCCGCGCCATGTTCGACGAGGCCAATGCACGGCTGCGCAAGGAGACCGAGGCCGTCGGCGGGAAGTTCATCGACATCTCCGACCGCGGTCACGATGCGTGTTCGCGCCAGCCTTGGTACTACGGCCGGACCGCGCCACCCGGGGAAATCCCGTTCCACCTCAACAAGGCAGGGCGCGCCGTCATCGCCGACCGGATCGCCGCATCCATCCGGCGTTGACCGTTCCCGGCCCGCAATAGCGGGTCGCTAGCGGGTGCAGCTCGGGGCCGCCTTGCCCGCCACCACGTTGTTCAGCGCGTCGATCGCGCCGGGCAGGGTCTCGACCTTGACGAGTGTGAGCCCGTCGGGCACGTCGGTCAGCGCCTCGCGGCAGTTGTCGGCCGGCACGAGGAAGACCGTGGCGCCCTTCTCGCGGGCACCCTCCATCTTGTGGGTGATCCCGCCGATCGGGCCGACCTTGCCATCGTCGGTGATCGTGCCGGTGCCGGCGATGAACTTGCCGCCGGTAAGACTGCCCGGCGTCAGCTTGTCGACGAGCGCCAGCGACAGCATCAAACCGGCCGACGGCCCGCCGATATCGCCGACGTTCATCGTGATCTTCATCGCCGGGTCGGCGTTGACGACGACCGGGGTGACGCCCAGATAGGTGATCGTCTTGGTGGTCCCGGCCCGGTCTGTCCCCTCGACCTTGCCGAGCGTCACCGTCACCCGCATCGGGGCGCCCGCCCGCACGATGTCGAGGTCGATCCGCTCACCCGGCTTGTGCGCGCGGACCGCCGTCTGCATCTGCTCGACGGTGGCGACCGGGGTACCGGCTACGGCCCGCACCTCGTCGTCGGTGCGCAGCACCCCGTTGGCCGGGCCGTCGGAGCCCACCGATTGGATGATCAGCCGTGTCGGACGGTTCAACTGTCGCAGTGCCGCGGCCTGCGCGGTCAGCTCCGAACCGGACATCTGGGCGGCATTCTGCTCGCGCACCTCGTCGGTGGAGCGCCCCGGCGGGTACTGGGTCTCACGCGGGACCAGGGAGTACTTGCGCGACGCCCATCGCCCCAGGGCGTCGAACAGCGAGAGTCCGTCGATGACCGACACCGTGGTCAGGTTCAAGTGACCGTCCACGGGGTCGGTGGGGACGCCCTTCACCTCGACGACGGGCACGGTGCGCTCCAGCGGCTTGCCGTCGGGCGCCTTGCCGTCGGAGATGCGCACGTCGCCGAGGGTGTTCACGGTCAACCCCGGGCCGAGCGCCACGTACGGCACCTGCACGTTGTTGCCGAGGAACACGAACAAGCCCAGCAGCAGCACAGACACCGCGAGGGTCAGTATTCGGCGGTAGCCGACGGAAGCGTTCACCTGCGCCAGCGTAATAGGTCGGTACGGTGGAGCCATGAGCGATCTCCCGTTCGGCTTCTCCGGCAACGACCCCGACCGCGACGGTGGCGACGACGGCAAGGACAAGCCCGCCGACTCCGGCGGGTCGGCCGGTTCGAACCCCTTCGGCTTCAACATCGACCCGTCGTCCTTCGACCCGTCGCAGTTCGGGGCCCTCGGCGCCGGTTTCGACCCCTCCCAGCTCAACCCCGAGATGATCGGGCAGCTGTTCTCCCAGCTCGGCACCATGTTCAGCGCCATGGGCTCAGGGAGCACCGGGGCAGGCGCGGGCGCGCCGGTGAACTACGAACTGGCCAAGCAGCTCGCCCGCCAGGAGATCGGCGACTTCACGCCGGTCCTCGACAAAGAGACAAGTGCGGTGGCCGACGCGGTGCACCTGGCCCAGATGTGGCTCGACGACGCGAGCGCATTGCCCAGTGGCGTGACCAACTCGGTTGCCTGGACGCCGGTGCAGTGGCTCGAGGAGTCGCTGCCGACGTGGTCCAAGCTCTGCGACCCGCTCGCGCGGCGGCTCTCGCAGGCCTGGGCCGACGGGTTGCCCGAAGAGGCCGCGGCATTCGCCGGCCCGATGATGGGGATCATGGGCCAGATGTCGGGCTCGGTGTTCGGCGCCCAGTTGGGCCAGGGCCTGGGCAAGCTGGCGACGGAGGTGCTGACCGGGACCGACATCGGGCTGCCGCTCGCACCAGCGGGAACCGCCGTGCTGCTGCCCGAGGCGATCGCCTCGTTCGCCGACGGTCTCGACCTGCCCGCCCAGGAGATCATCGTCTACCTCGCCGCACGCGAAGCCGCACACGTGCGCCTGTTCACCCATGTCGCGTGGTTGCGTCAGCGGCTGCTCTCCTCCGTCGAGCAGTACGCGGCGGGCATCACCGTCGACCTCGGCGGACTGAGCGAGGCGTTCGGCGAGGGGATCAACCCGGAGGAGCTGATGGCGAATCCGGGTCGGATCGAGGAGTTGCTCGGCTCGGCTGCGTCGTTCGAGCCGACCACCACCGACGAGCAGAAGGCCGCCCTGGACCGGCTGGAGACGCTGCTGGCCCTCATCGAGGGCTGGGTCGAGCACGTGGTGACCCGGGCCCTGGGTGATCGCATCCCGGCCACCGCGGCCCTCACCGAGACGATGCGGCGCCGACGCGCCTCCGGCGGTCCGGCCGAGCAGGCCTTCGCGACGCTCGTGGGCCTGGAGTTGCGCCCCCGCCGCGTGCGCGAGGCGGCCGCGCTGTGGGACGGACTCCTGCAAGCCACCGACGTCACCACCCGCGACCGGGTGTGGGACCACCCGGACCTCCTGCCCGACAGCAGCGACTTGGACGCTCCGGCCGCTTTCATCGCCAGCATCGCAGCCGGGGATGACACGGATCCACTCGAAGCGCTCCGTCAGGTGATCGCCGACGAAGAGGCCGCCGGCGACACCGACACCGACGAATCCGGGAATTAGCACTTACAACCAGGTCAGGCACTGCGTTCACCTGTGGAAAACCTCCTTCGTGCGCTGACTGAACCGCACCACGGGCAGCAAACTGTGACCATGGCCAGGACCGCGGTACTCTCCCCCGTGCTCGTGCGCGGTGCCAACCAGCTGCAACTCGGCTGCGATCCCGAGCGCAGCGTTCTCGTCGACCTGCCGCCGGAGGTCAGTGCACGGGCAGTCGCCGATCTGCTCCATCTGCTCGACCAACCCCAGTTCGAGCTTCTGATCGCGCAGCGGTGCGACGAGGTGGGTCTGGGGCGTGCGGACTTCGACGCGATCGTGACGCGACTGCGGACCGTCGGCGCATCGGACGCCGGGTCGCTGTCGCAGCTGCGGATCCATCTCCACGGCGCCGGACCGTTGCGCGACGGCCTCGACACCGCGATGACCGCCGCCGGCTATCCCGTAGCCCTCAGCGCCGCCCCACGCGCCCGCCCCTGGCGGGCGCCGACGCCAAGCCCCACGCTGGTCGTCCTCACCGACTACGCCCACCACGACCCCGTCCTCGTCGATGACCTGATGCGCCGGCGGATCCCGCACCTTTCGGTGCTTCTGCGCGACGGGGTGGGCGTCGTCGGACCGCTCGTCCTGCCCGGACGGTCGAGTTGCCTGCGCTGCGCCGACCACCACCGGACCACCCTCGATCCGCAGTGGCCGCTCCTGTGCGCCCAGCTGGTCAACCGGTCCGGGGTCGCCGGACACGCGGTCACCGGCCTCACCGTCGGAGTGGCACTCGAGCAAATCGAGCAGGTCAGCGCCGGTCTCGCTCCGCGCACCGACGGTGGTTCCACGCCTGTGGCCCAACCCGACCTCGTCGACCGCACAGTCGAGATCCATGCCCGGCCGGTGCGTCTACGGCACAAGGAATGGCCGGCCCATCCGCTCTGCGGATGCGGCGCTCACGGCCGTCGTGCGTAGCTCCGGTCCAGGCTCCGATCCAGTCGACTATCCTTGCCGCATGAGCGATATCACACGGGGGTCGGGGCGCCGGAACGCAAAGTTGGCAGCACTTCCAATCGGCGTCGCAGGGCGCGCCGTCGGGGGCTTGGGCAAGCGCATTGCCGGCAAGAGCAAAGATGAGGTCACCCAGGAGCTGATGGAGAAGACGGCCGAGCAGCTGTTCTCCGTTCTCGGCGAGCTCAAGGGCGGCGCGATGAAGGTCGGTCAGGCGCTGTCGATCATGGAAGCGGGTATTCCCGAGGAGTTCGGTGAGCCCTTCCGCGACGCACTGACCAAACTGCAGGCCGAGGCGCCGCCGCTGCCGGCCGACAAGGTCCATGCGGTGCTCGACCAGCAGCTGGGCACCAAGTGGCGCGAGCGCTTCCGGGAATTCGACGACACTCCCGCCGCCGCGGCGAGCATCGGCCAGGTGCACCGCGCGGTGTGGTCCGACGGTCGCGACGTCGCGGTCAAGGTCCAGTACCCCGGCGCCGACCACGCGCTGCGGGCCGACCTCAAGACCCTCGGGCGCATGTCCGGCCTCATCCAGAAGCTCTCCCCCGGCACCGACGTCAAGGCGATGGTCGACGAACTGATCGACCGTACCGACGCCGAGCTCGACTACCTGGGCGAAGCCGAGCACCAGCGCGCCTTCGCGAAGGCCTTCGACGGTGATCCCAACTTCCTCGTGCCCAAGGTCGTGGCCAGCGCACCGAAGGTCGTGGTGTCCGAATGGGTGAACGGCATCCCGCTGTCGCGCCTGATCACCGAGGGCAGCCAGGAGGAGCGCAACGCGGCCGCCGCGCGGATGGCCGAGTTCGAGATTTCGTCGCCCTACCGGGTCGGCTTGCTGCACGGCGACCCGCACCCGGGCAACTTCTTCATCGCCGACGACGGCCGCTTCGGCGTCCTCGACTTCGGTGCCGTCGGCGTCTACCCCGATGGGTTGCCGCCGGAGACCGGGCCGATCTTCAAGCTGGCACGCGACCGCAGCTACGACGAACTGCGCGATCTGCTGGTGGCCACGGACTTCATCCGACCCAGCCATGCAGCGAAGGTGACTCCCGACGACCTCGAGGCCTACCTCAAGCCGTTCGTCGATCCGCTTTACACCGACGAGTTCCACTTCACCCGCCAGTGGTTGCAGCGCGCCGCCGGCAACGCCACCGACCTGCGGGGCGACGTGTACAAGACGTCGCGCAACCTGAACGTGCCGAAGAACTTCGTGATGGTGTTCCGGGTGCTGCTCGGGTGCGTGGGCATCGCCGCGCAGCTGGAGGCCTACGCCCCGTACCGGGCGATCATGACCGAATGGGTGCCCGGCATCGACTGACGTCGACCGGTAGGTCGAGGATCAACAAAAGAACGAGCCCGGCAAGCAAATGCTTGCCGGGCTTGTTCATCCCGCAACCTTGCGGGGGCGGCCACGAGGTCGCTTGCGGGCCACGATCTGGCCGCGGTCGAAGATCTCGCCGCCCCAGACGCCCCACGGTTCGGCGCGCTCGATGGCGGTCTCCAGGCACTCCCGCTGCAACGGGCAGCCCCGGCAGAGTGCCTTCGCCATCTCCAGGTCGGCGGGGGCCTCGGCGAACCACAGGTCGGCGTCGGCCTCCCGGCACGGAAGCCCCAGGGAGGCGAGGCCGGGTATGGGCGGGGTACCGGTGAAATCAGTCAGGCAAGTCATCAGAGTCTCCAGGCTGTGTACGGGGATCGAGGGAAAAGAAAACGGCCACGGTCTTCGCTGTCGCGATTCACCGTGGCCGGAAGGGCGGTTGGAACTACGTCACCCTTGGATGATCCGGTACGGAGAATCGCCGAAGCGCTCGCTGCGCCACGGTTGCGATCGACTTGTCGCCTTCGATGAAGACGGATTTGGGCAATGAATGCAGCGCCCACGGTCGCGTCGCAGCTACGGCATGGCCGAAGTGATTGATCGAGCTCACGGGTCCGCACTCCTTCCGTCTCGAATCGCGGACACAGCGGGGATCGTCCCCACTAAGTTGACTTGCCCAGCCTACGACGGCCTCTGCACGGGCACAACTTATTTTCTACCTGCGGTTTTGCCGCTACGTCGCGGGGACCGCGGCCGAAGCGACGATGGCGACGACCGCATCGCCGTAACGCTCCAGCTTCGCCGGCCCCACGCCGCTGACCCGTTTGAGCTCGTGCAGGCCCGCCGGTCGGCTGGTCGCGATCTCGCGCAAGGTCTTGTCGGCGAACACCGTGAACGCCGGCTTCTTCTCACGATTCGCCTCGGCTGCACGCCATTGCCGCAGACTGTCGAACAGCGCCGCATCGGCGGGGGCCAGCGGCATGGTCGCGGCCCGCGCGGCCACGCCCGAGCGCGCCGAAGCGGACCCGCGCGGCACACCGGCACACGAGTCGCACAGCCCCGATGCCAGCGCGCGCGAGCCCATCAGGTTCGACGAGCACCGCTCGCAGGTCGGGAGTAGGCCGACGAGGAACCGCGACTTCCGCCGTCCCCGCCGACCGCCCTCATTACGGGCCAGCGCCCAGGACAGGCGCAGGTGCTCACGGGCGCGCGTCACCCCCACATAGAAGAGGCGGCGCTCCTCCTCGACTGCCTCTGCCGAGGCGTCGATGGCATGGGAGATCGGTACGGCGCCATCGGTGAGGCCGACCAGGAACACCGCATCCCACTCCAACCCTTTGGCCGCGTGCAGCGAGGACAGCGTGACGCCGTTCATCGTCGGCGGGTGTCCCGCCGCCGACCTCGAGGCCAACTCGGAGGCCAGGCCCCCCAAACTCAGCTCCGAGTCGTGGGTGCGGAGGTCCTCCGCCAACTCGACGAGTGCGCTCAATGACGCCCAGCGCGACTTGGCCTCGGCGCCCGACGGCTCGTCGGGGGTCAGGCCCAGCGGGAACAGCAGCACCCGCAGCGTATCGATCAGATCCTCCCCCGCCGCGGCGTCGGCGGTCCGCGCGGCCGCGGTGATCTCGCGCAGCGCCTGGCGGATCTCGGTGCGCGCGAAGAACGCGTCGCCGCCTCGGATCTGATATGGGATCTGCGCCTGCGTCAGCGCCTCCTCGTAGACCTGCGACTGGGCGTTCACGCGGTAGAGCACCGCGATCTCCGACGCCGGCACACCTTCGGCGATCAGTTTGCCGATGTCGGCCACCGTGGCCGCCGCCTCGGCCGGCTCATCGGGGTACTCGGCGAAACGCGGCATCGGCCCGGGTGGCCGTTGGCCGACGAGTTCGAGTCGGGTTCCCGCCGCCCGACCACGCGCGGCGCCGATCACTCGGTTGGCGAGGTCGACGACCTCGGGCGTGGAACGGTAGTCCCGCACCAGACGCACGACCTGCGCTTGCGGGTATTCGCGAGAGAAGTTGAGCAGGAAGCTCGCCTGTGCGCCGGCGAAGGTGTAAATCGTCTGGTTTGCGTCGCCGACGACGGTGAGGTCGTCGCGGTCGCCGAGCCACGCCTTGAGGAGCCCGTGCTGCACCGGGGTGACGTCTTGATACTCGTCTACGACGAAACACCGGTAGCGCGAGCGGAACTCCTCAGCGAGTCCTGCATCGTCGGTGAGGATCTGGGTGGTGTAGATCAGCAGGTCGTCGAAGTCGAAGAGCCGATCGCCGTCGTCGGTGACCTTCGCCGCCTCATAGGCCGCGAACACCTGTGCCACCTGCTCGACCGGCGCTGGTAGGTCGCGCCCCGCATCGACCGCGGCGGCGGCGTAGCCGCTCGGACCGATCAGGCTGGCTTTGGCCCATTCGATCTCCGACGCCAGATCGCGCAGCATTTCCGTCGTCGTCGCCAGTCGGGCCCGACGGGCCGCACGTCCGACGATTGGGAGCTTGGAGTCGATCAGTTCCCACCGGGTGTCGCCGATGGCGCGCGGCCAGAAGTAGCGCAGTTGGCGCAGTGCCGCAGCGTGGAAGGTCTGGGCCTGGACCCCCGAGGATCCCGCACCCGAAACGCCCAATTCCCGCAGTCGGGAGCGCATCTCGCCGGCGGCTCGGGCAGTGAAGGTCACCGCGAGTACCTGGTCGGGGTTCACCTGACCGCCTTCGACGAGGTGGGCGATGCGTCTGGTGATGGTGCGCGTCTTACCCGTCCCGGCCCCGGCGAGCACGCAGACCGGCCCGCGCGGTGCGGTCACCGCGGCGAGTTGCTCCGGGTCGAGATCTGCGAGATGGTCCACCACGCCGACCACTATTCCACCCGCCCCCGACATCGCGTCGGGTTGGTCGGGTGCCGGACGAGCCTTACAGGCCCAGCTTCTTGCGGACGTCCACGATCGACGGGTTCGTCGCGGTGGTGCCGTCGGCGTACTTGATCGTCGGGACGACGTGGTTGCCGTTGTTGACACTGCCGACGAAGTCGGCGGCCGCCGGATCCTCCTCGATGTTCACCTCGTCCCACGTCACGCCGAGGCTCTTCAGCCCGGTCTTGAGGCGGTTGCAGTAACCGCACCAGGTGGTGGTGTACATCGTCAATGCCGGAGCGTCGGTACTCATGATTGGAACAACACCGCGGCCGTCGAACCTGTTCCCGCCTAGTCGGCGGCGGCCCAGGCCTCGACCATCGCCCGGGCGATCGAGACCGAGCCCGGTAGCCGCAGCGGGGCGGGCGGGGCGTCGTCGCCGTTGACCGGATCGGTCCACTCGGCGCCCGACAGCGCCGTGCGCACCTGTTCACGCGTGAACCACTGTGCATCGGCGATCTCGCCGTCGAGGAAGGCCAGCGGCTCGTCGGGATCGCCCAGGGCGGCGAACCCGATCATCAACGAGCGCGGGAACGGCCACGGCTGGCTGCCCAGATAGCGGGGCTGCGTGACGGTGATGCCCACTTCCTCGCGAACCTCGCGGATCACGCACTGCTCCAGCGACTCCCCCGGCTCGACGAACCCGGCCAGCGTCGAATACCACTTGTCGGGCCACATCGCCTGGCGGCCGAGCAGGATCCGGTCGCCGCCGTCGTGCACGACGGTGATAATCGCCGGATCGGTGCGCGGGAATTCCTCGCGCCCACACGACCGGTCGCGGCGCACCCACCCGGACTTCTCGATCCTCGTCGGCGCCCCGGTTGTCGGGGAGAACTCCGCGTTGTCGGTCCAGTTGAGCATCCCGAGAGCGGTCACCAACAGACCAGCGTCGTCGGCACCCAGGTGGTGCCCGGCCATCCGAGCGTCGGCGATCGGTTCGGCGATCTCGGGGACGCGGCGCGCCCACAGCATCGCCTCCTCGTCGACGCCGAGCAGGACCGCGTCGTCGGGCGGACCGTCGGCGACCTGCGGACCCGGCAACCAGCGCAACCCGCCCTGTGCCTCATCGACGCCGAACCGGCCCGACCCGTCGATCAGCAGCACCCGGGCATGATCCCAGCCCACCGTCGCGGCACCGTGGTTTCCGCGGAGCTCGCCCGCCCGGTCGATGGTCGACCGGGAGAACAATGGCGGCTGCGGCAGTTCGAACGACTGTGTCTCGAATGACATGGGGTCAGCGGTCTTTGTCTGCGGGTCCACGGCGCACGTACAGCAACCGGTCGCCCAGCTCGATGGACTCGACCTCCGGCTCGCCGACGCGGTACAGCTTGCCGTCGCGCACGACGCCGAGAACGATGTCGACGGTGTGGGCCGGCGAGCCGCCCACCTCCGTCGGATCGACGATCCGCTCGGCGATCGCATACCCCTCGTCGGGGGTCAGCAGGTCTTCGAAGACCTCGACGACGCTGGGCGTCTGCGTCGCGATCCCCAGGAGCCGACCCGCGGTCTCGGAGGTCACGACCACCGAGTTCGCACCCGACTGTTTCATCACGTGGGTGTTCTCCGACTCCCGGATGGACGCGACGATGGTGGCCGTCTTGTTCATCTCGCGTGCCGACAGCGTGGTCAGCACCGCGGTGTCGTCGCGACTGGTCGCGATGATGATGCTCGCGGCGTGCGCCGCACCGGCCAGGCGCAGCACGTCGGATTTGGTGGCATCGCCGCGCACGGTGACCAGGCCATTGGCCTCGGCGACGTCGAGCGCGGCCTGAGACGGATCGACGACGACGATCTCCGACGGTTTCACACCGTCGCCGAGCATCGCGTCGACCGCGGTCTGGCCTTTCGTGCCATAGCCGACGACGACTGTGTGGTTGCGCAAGGTAGACCTCCAGCGTTGGATCCGCAGCGCCTGTCGCGACCGTTCGGTCAACACCTCCAGGGTGGTACCGATCAGGACGATCAGGAAGAGCACGCGCAGCGGGGTGATGACGATGATGTTCACCAGCCGCGCCTCCGGCGAGACCGGCGTGATGTCGCCGTAGCCGGTCGTCGACAGGGTCACCGCCGAGTAGTACACCGAGTCGAGGAAGGACAGCGGGCTGCCCTGGACGTCGCGGTATCCCGACCGGTCGATGAACACGACCACCGACGTGAACATGAGCGCCAGCAGCGCGAACAGGATGCGACGCCCGATCGCCCGGCCGGGGCTCATCTGCGCGTCGGGGATGCGCACGATGTTGACCAGGGCATACTCCGGGCTGGTCGCCAGCGCGCTCCCGCGCCCGCGGCGCAGCCGGTTCTTCATCGGCGCGCTCCGGTCAGCGGGCCGTCGGCGATCGTCCCGTCAGCGATGGTCACTGTGGGAATCTAGCACCGCTTCGAGCTGGACCGCGGGTCAGCAACGCGGCCAGCGCGACAGCGTCGGGCAGGTCGGTGGGCTCCAGCGTGACGTCGGGGCGCACATAGTGGAAGGCGGCGCGCACCTGGTCGGGCCGTGCGCCGACGAGCTTCGCCCAGGCGATGCGGTATGCCGCGAGCTGGATGTCGACGGACTCGCGCTGGCTCGCTTCGGGCGGTGCCCCGGTCTTCCAGTCGACGACGATCCACCGCGGCTCACCGTCGACGTCGGGCTCGGTGAACACCGCGTCGATGCGCCCGCGGATGACCGTGGGACCGATCACCGTCTCGAATGGCACCTCGACCTCGATCGGCGTGCGGTTGGCCCAGCGCGACGCGGAGAACCGCGCGATCAGCAGGGCCAGGTCCTCGTCGGGCACCGCCGTCTCGTCGGCCGCGCCGGGCAGTTCGTCGATGTCGAGCAACCGCGTCGCACCGAAGCGACGCTCCACCCACGCGTGGAAAGCGGTACCGCGGCGCGCCAGCGCGTTCGGCTTGAACGGCACCGGTCGGCGCAGTCGCTGGGCGAAGGTGCCCGCATCCGCGCGCAGATCGACGAGTTGGCTCACCGACAGGTGCGCCGGCAGTTCGACGTCGACGCCGGCCCGGTTGGCCTGCGCGTGTTCGTCCAGCAGGACGTCGACCTCGGCCCGCCACATCTGCACGTCGGCGTCGACGGGGGGTTGCTCTTGGGCGGCGCCTTCGTCGTCGAACAGTGACGGCTGCGCCCGCGCGGTCAAGCGTTGCGCGACCAGTGCCGCTGCTCGGTCGGCTGGTTCGCGCCGCGGCCCGAGACGGTCGGCGGGCCACTGTGCGCTGATGACATGGGCGGCCAGCGGATTCGGGGTGCCGTCGTCGGGGACGGGGACGTCGATGTCGACGACGAGTCCCTCCGAGTCGACGGCCGGGTCGGCGACCGCCTGCGCGACGACGGTGGCGAGTTCGGCGTAGAACTCGGAGACGGCCCGCGGCTTGGATGAACCCATCGACCAGTGGTGCGCGCTGATGAGTAGCGACTCCTTGGCGCGGGTGAGGGCGACATACAGTAGTCGGCGATCCTCTTCGAGGCGTCGCGCTGCGATCGCCTCCTTGTGCTCCTCGACGGCCACCTCGAGTTCCTTGCGGTCGGTGGCGCCAGATACCTCGAGCCGAGGGAATCCCTCGCCCGCACCGTCGGTGGCGCTCGGGTCGGCGAGATCACCGCGCAACTGTGCGGGCAGCTCGCGTGCACTACCCAGCCACGTCCCGTCCGACCGCCCGCTCGGGAAGATGCCGCCGCACACATGCGGGATCGCGACGACGTCCCACTCGAGGCCCTTCGCCGCATGCACGGTGAGGATCTGCACGCGCTGCTCGGCGACCTCGACCCGGCCGGGTTCTAGTCCCTTCTCGATCGTCGCGGCGGTGTCGAGGAAGGCCAGCAAGCCCGGCAGCGTCGCCCCCGGTTTATCGGCGTAGTCGGAGACGTAGGCGGCGAAGGCGTCGAGGTGTTCTCGCCCGGTGGTGGCGCCCCGCATGCGGTGCGCACGGATCTGTGCCTCGACGCCCACACCGATCGTCTCCTCGACGTCGGCGACCAGCTCCGGCAGGGGCTGGCCGATGCGCCGGCGCAGCGCGTCGAGTTGGGCGCCGAGCCGCCGGATGCGCCCGTAGCCCTGCTCGCTGTATCGCGACGCGTCACCGGCGTCGACGAGCGCGTCGGCAATCCCGGCGTCGTCGACGAGTTCGTCGGGCACCGTCGCCGCCAGCGCCGCGGCCAACTGCTCGGGGGTGTCCAGCGGCAGTTGCGCGGCCCGATTGCTTGCGGCCAGTTCGCGCGCCCGCCGCCACAGCGCGGCCAGGTCGGCGGCACCGAGTTGCCAGCGCGGCCCGGTGAGCAGACGCATCGCGGCGGTGCCCGCCATCGGGTCTGCCATGAGCCGTAGTGTCGCGATGACGTCGGCGACCTCCGGCACGTGCAGCAGCCCGCCGATGCCTACGACCTCGGCCGGGATGCCGAGCGCCTCCAACTCGACGGCCAGTGGGGCGGAATCCTCGTTGCGGCGCACCAGGATCGCCGTCGTCGGGGGTGCCTGGCCCTCATCGGCCGCGGCGCTGTAGTGCGCCGCGATCTGTTGGGCGATCCATTTCCGCTCGTCGAGCACCGTCTCGGTCATCGCCATCGTCACCGTGCCGAGGGGGGCATCGGGTCGCGGGCGCAGCACTGAGACAGGTACCCCGCGGCGACGCAGTTCGTCCGACGCGGCGTTGGCCAACCGCAACGCGTGGGCGGCGTTGCGCCAGCTGGTGAGCAGTTCCAGCCGCCTGGCCGGGCTGGCATCGGGTCGGGGGAAGTCGGTGGCGAAGCGTGGCAGGTTGGCCGCCGACGCACCGCGCCAGCCGTAGATCGATTGGATCGGATCGCCGACCGCGGTGACGGCGACGGGTGCTCCCCCACCGAACAACGCGCGCAACAGGACCCGCTGCGAGTGCCCGGTGTCCTGGTACTCGTCGAGCAGGACTGCGCGCACCGTCGCCCGCTCGGCGGCGACGACTTCCGGATGCCCGACGACCAGTCGCGCGGCCAGCGACATCTGCGAGCCGAAGTCGAGGGCGCTCTGTTCGCGCATCCGTGCGGCCAGTTCGGCGACCAATGGCAACAGCGCCCGCCGCTCGTCGATGACGGCCTGATATCCCCGCATCTTGGCTGACGGTTGCTCGTTCTGCCCCTTCCCTTTCGGGAGCGTGTCGATGAGGTCGTAGAACTCCTGGGCGGCATCGGCGATGTCGTCGAGTCCGACAAGGTGTTCGGCGGCGTCGGAGTAGAGCTTGAGCACGGTCTCGGTGACGCCGGTGGGCACCTTGCGGGTCTGCAGGTCGCCCGGATAGTTTGCGACCACCGAGAACGCCAGTTGCCACAGCTCGGTCTCGCTCAGCAGTGTCGACGACGGCTCGACCGGCAGGAGCAGTCCGTAGTCGGCGATCAAGCGACCCGCATAGGCGTGGTAGGTGCTGATCTCGGGGTCGGCGGCGGCCAGTCGCGTGCGCAGCGACCCGTCGGGATCCCATTGCGCGAGCACTGGCGCACCCGCAAGGGCCGCGAGGCGTCGCCGGATCCTCGCACCCAGCTCGCTGGCGGCCTTGCGGGTGAAGGTCAACCCCAGGACCTCCTCGGGCCCGACGAAGCGGTTGACGACGAGCCAGACGACGCGGGCGGCCATGGTCTCGGTCTTGCCCGCTCCCGCACCCGCGACGACGAGGACCGGTTCGAGGGGTGCTTCGATAACAGCGACCTGTTCAGGCGTGGGCCGCGGCAGGTCGAGCGCGCCGGCGATGCTGGTGGCGGGGATCAACTCGCGAATCGGTTCAGTCATCGACGACGCTCCGCCCCGTCAGCTGAGCCGGGCACGAGGTGACCAGTCCGCAGTGTCCGCACCCATCGTTGTGGGTGGCGGTGAATACCGGCCCGATGCTGGCGTGCGCAGCGGAGCGCAGGATCAGCTTCCACTGGTCGATCAGTTCGGGTGTCAGCGGCTGCTGCTCTCGCACCGCCGCGCCGGTGGTGTTGTTGGGGCTGGCTACGTACACCAGTTCTCCCCCGCCGGGCTGTACGCCAGCGGGAAAGCCGTCGACTCCACCCAGGTGCAGCGCGAGCTGATAGGCCGCCAGTTGCGGGTGCTGTGCGGCGACCTCCTTGCTCGGCACGGTCTTGCCGGTCTTCACGTCGACGACGACGGGCCGGCCGGTGTGATCGGCCTCGAGCCGGTCGATGCGTCCGACGATTCGCACGCCGACAGCCGCCGAGGGCTCGTCGGAACCGGGTTCGGGTGCTAGCTCGGCATCCACGGGGACCTCGGTGCCCACCGCGCTCAACTCGTCACGTGAGGCGCTCAACCAGGCGCGGAAGTTGTCGAGCATCTTCTCGGCACGGTCGAGCTCGCGCCTGGAGAACCAGTCGGCCCCGGTGTCGACGCGGTCCCAGATGCCGCGCAGCGCGGCGGTCGCCTCGTCGGGGGTGATCTCGCCGGCCAGCGCCTGCACCAGCGTATGGACGAGCGTGCCGGTGATGGCGGGCGCCTGGTCGCCGTCACGTCCGCCGTTGCCCTCGAGCACCCACCGCAGCGAACAACGCGTCAACGACTCGATGTTCGACGGGGAGAGCCGCCGGGGCCCGTCGGCGGGCACCCACAACGGGTCGTCGGTACTTGCTTCGGCGAGTCCGAACCATTCCCGCGGGTGCGCGCCCGGGATGTCGAGGTCGGCCAGCCGCGCTAGCAGGTCTGCGGCCGCCACCGCTCGCGGTGTCGGCTCCTCGCCGTCGACGCCGGCGAGCACCTCGGCGCGCAGTGCCGCGACCAGCGACGGCAGGGCCAACACGCGGTCGATGCCGGGATCGACCGCGAGGACCTCGGGCTCGTCGGCGTCGGACTCGGCGGCCTGGCCGAGCAGTGCGGCGATCTCCCCGATGAACCGGGACGGCGCCGCCTCGCCGCTGCCGTCCTCGACGGCGCTGACGAGCAACCGGCGACGTGCCCGCGAGCAGGCGACCAGGAGCAGCCGCCGCTCGTCGGCGAGGGCGACGGCGCCGCGCGCGACGGTGTCAACGGCCTCGGGGTCGATTCCGTCGAGAAGGTCCACGAGAGCGCCAGTGGACAGGATGGAACCGCGAGGGCGCAACGAGGGCCACAGACCGTCGAGCACGCCGGGCACCGCGACCACGTCCCATTCGCGCCCGACGGCAGCATGGGCCGAGCAGATCGTGACGGCCTCATCGCGCACCGCTTGCGCGCGCGAGTCGCGTGGGACGGCCAAGGCGGCGATGTGCTCGACGAAGGCGGTGACACTGGCGCTGGGCAGGTTGTCGGCGAATGATTCGGCCGCTTCGAACAGCGCGAGCATTGCGTCGAGGTCGCGGTCGGCCTGTTCCCCGCCCGGTCCGCCCCGCAGCGCCGCGGGTGACCACCGGTGCTCGAGGCCCGAGGCCTGCCAGGCCTCCCAGAGGACCATCTCGACACCGTTGCGCGCGGCGATGGCCGCGCGTGCGGCACCCACCACGGTGCGAACCCGACGCAGCGGCCGGGCCTCGGCGTCGCCGAGCTCGTCGTCGTAACGCGCCGCTGCGGCGTCGTCGGCGATGGCGGCCGACAGCGCGGCGATCGAATCGACGGAGTCGTCGACGCGCCGCACACCGCGGCGCAACCGTCGCAACGCGGCCGGGTCGGCACCGCCGATCGGGCCGGTGAGCAGGCTGATTACTGCCTCGGGTTCGAGCTCCTGGCCATCGGCGGCCAGCAGGGCCGATCCGAATGCCGCGACGGCGCGCTGGCGGTGCAACGGCAGATCCGATGCGGGGGTCACGACGGGGACCCCGGCCGAGCGGAAGGCGCGCCGCAGCGCCGGCAGTGCACGCGGGACCGACCGGACGACCACCGCCATCGACGACCACGGCACGTCATCGAAGAGGTGGGCGCGGCGCAGTAGATCGGCGACGGCGGTCGCCTCCTTGGCCGCCGACGCGTACACCTTCACCGACGCCGAGGCCGGGTCCACATCCTCGTCGGCACCATCGTCGGAGACGGGGCACGGGTACGGGTGCGGCCGTGCGCCGGGCAGCCGTGCGGCCAGTGCGGCGCCCACCGCGTTGATCGGACCGGCGGCGCGAAAGTCGCGGTCCAGCACGATGTCACACGCCGATCCCGCGTCGACGAGGTCGTCGGCAAACCGGGGCGAGGCACCGCGGAATCCGAAGACCGACTGGTCGGTGTCGGCGGTGATGATCGTCGATTCGGCGCCCGTTCCGATCAGCCGGATCAACCAGGCGGCTTGCGGGTCAAGGTGCTGGGCGTCATCGACGAGGACATGGCGGATCCGGGCACGCTGCCCGTCGAGCAGATCCGGGTCGGTGGCGAACACCGACAGCGCCGAGCCGATCAGCTCGGCGGCATCGACGGCGGGTGCACTGGCCTGCGGCGAGGCGACGCCGACCGATCCGCGCAACAACATCGTCTGCTCGTACTGGGCGTACATCTGTCCGGCCGCGACCCACTCGGGACGACGGTGGGCCCGACCCAACCGCATGAGCTCCTCGGGTCCGGCACCGCGTTCGGCCGCGCGCATCAGCAAATCGCGCAACGCCTGTGCGAAGCCCTCGGTCAGCAGCGCCGGACGCAGTGCCTCGGGCCAGCCGGGTGCGCCGTCGGCGACGTCGCCGGCGAGCAATTCGCGCAGCACCACGTCCTGCTCGGACCCGGTGATCAGGCGCGGCGGAGGGTTGTCGTGGGCCTGGGCCTGCAGGCGCAGCACCGCAAACGCATAGGAGTGGACAGTCCGTACGAGCGGCTCGCGTGCGGCCGTCGCGTGCGAGCCGCCAGCAGCGAGCACCCGTCGGGTGATCTGCTCACGCAGCGCGACGCCGGCGCGACGACTCGCCGCCAGGACCAGGACCGATTCGGGATCGACGGCGGGATCGGTGAGCCGCGCGACCGCTGCATCGACGATCACCGAGGTCTTGCCGGTGCCCGGGCCACCGTGGACGCGATAGGGCCGCCACGGCTGTTCCGGATCCGCCAGCACCGGCGTCTCGATCAACCGCGAAACGGCGGGCGGCCACTCCCGCACCGCTTCGGGCAGCGCCGCCGCGCCGACCAGCGTCGTGCGCACGAGAGGGCGCTGAGCCGGGCTGCGGACCATGCCCCTATCGAATCACGCCGGTCGGACACCCTCGCGCGGGATCGCGCGGTGGTCACTACAGTCGGTGCCACCATGAGCGCACTGCACCTTGAGACCTTCGGCCCCGACTCCCCCGACGCCCCTCTCGTGCTGGCCCTGCACGGGCTCACCGGACACGGGCGACGGTGGGCACCGCTGGCCGCGGACCTTCCCGACCATCGGATCGTCGCACCCGATCTGTTGGGCCACGGCTCGTCGTCGTGGGAGCCGCCGTGGTCCTACGACGCCCATCTGGACGCCCTCGAACTCCTCGTCGTCGACCTGGGTCGACCGCTCACGATCGTCGCCCACTCGTTCGGCGGCGCGCTGGCGATCCGGCTTGCCCAGCGTCTCCCCGACCGCATCACGGCCCTCGTGCTCCTCGACCCGGCGCAGGGACTTGATCCTTCTCGCGCCCTCGACGTCGCCACCAACGGCATGGCGAACTGGACCTACCCGTCGCCCGAGGCGGCATACAGCGCCAAGCGCGCCGAGGGCTGGGCGGCGGTGCCCGATGCGATTCTCGACGAGGAGATCGCCGTGCACCTGCGGCCCTCGGAGCAGGTAGGGCTGCCGGCCGGGCGGTTCGCCTGGCGCGTGAGCCAGCCCGCCGCCGCGGTGGCATGGAGCGAGATGGCGACCCCGGCGCAGTTGCCGCCGCCCGGGCTACCGACCGACATCGTCATCGCCGACCGCGTCGACCCGCCGTTCATCGACGCCGCCTTCCTCGCCGCCTGCGCCAACGAACGCGCCGATTCGGTGCGCATCCACCACGCCGATTGCGAGCACATGGTCCCGTTCCTGGAACCCGGCCTAGTCGCCGATCTGGTCCGCGCGGCGGTCGGCCGAGGATAATCGAGCCGTGGGCAAGGTCACCGACGACGACGTCGAGCGCGTCCGCGCGTTCGTAGCGGCGATCCCGCGCGGGAGCGTCACCACCTACGGCGACCTCGCGACCGCAGCCGGGCTGTCGAGCCCGCGCATCGTCGGCTGGATCATGCGCACCGATTCCGCCGACCTGCCCTGGCACCGGGTGATCGGCGCCGGTGGCCGGCCCGCCGCCCACAAGGCACAACTGCAGCTCGACCTGCTCGCCGACGACGGCGTCCCCATCGTCGACGGTCGCGTCCTCCTGCGCGACTGTCGGTGGACGCCCGAGCTCGACAGCCAGCGTGAACTGCAGCAACTACGCGGAGCGGCCCCCAGGGACGACGACCTGGAACGGATGCGGGAGGACCGCCGCCACTAACTCCCTCGGCACAGTGTCGCTGCCCCGAATCAGTCGGCCACCTCGGTAATCTTTGGGGCGTGACCACCCCAATCGAGCCACCCGAACATGTGTTGCGGACGTTCGGGCTGACGGCTCACCCGCCCATCGCGATGGGCGACCAGTGGGTGGGCGGTTGGCGCGTCGGCGAGGTCGTCCTGTCCATGGTCCCCGACCACGCGCGCGCCGCCTGGTCGGCTGCGACGCGCGAGAACCTCTTCGTCGACGGCCTGCGCATCGCCCGGCCGTTCCGCGCCACCGACGGCCGCTACGTCATCTCCGGGTGGCGCGCCGACACCTATATCGCCGGGTCACCCGAGCCCCGCTTCGACGAGGTTCTACAGGTGGCCGAACGCCTGCACGCGGCCCTCGCGCACCTGGAGCGACCGCGGTTCCTCACGCAACCGCCCGCGCCGCCCCACACCGACGTCGACGTGTTTACCGCCGCCGACCGCGCCGCGTGGGAGGAGCCTCCGATGCGCACCGCGCGCGCGGCCGGAATGCTCGAGCCGGTCACCGACGACGGCATCGCCAGCCTCAACGCGCTCAAGACGCTGGCCGGACTGCGTCGGCCGACGACCTCACCGTCGCAGATCGTGCACGGCGACCTGTTCGGCACCGTCCTGTTCGCCGGTGCCGCAGCACCCGGCATCACCGACCTCGTCCCCTACTGGCGTCCGGCATCCTGGGCGGCGGCGGTCGTCGCGGTGGATGCACTGGCGTGGGGCGGCGCCGACGAGAACCTGCTCGACCGCTGGGCCGATCAGCCGGAGTGGGGGCAGATGCTGCTGCGCGCCACGATGTTCCGACTGGCCGTCCACGCGCTGCACCCGCGTTCAACCGCGGGCGCGCTGCCGGGCCTGATGCGGGTCGTCGACCTGGTCCGCCTGCGCGTCTAACCCGGGCTTTGGGACTCTCCGACTCCTAGTAGACCGGCATGGTCGGATCGACCTGGTGCGCCCAGGCGGTGATCCCGCCCTGCAGGTGCGTCGCATCGGCGAACCCGGCCCGCTTCAACAATGCGAGGACCTCGGCCGATCGCACCCCGGTCCGGCAGTACAGGACCACCGGCCGGTCCTGGGGGACCTTCCCGAGGCCATCGCCGGCCTCGAACTCACCCTTCGGGATGAGTTCGGCGCCAGGGAGGTGGACGATGTCCCACTCGACCGGTTCGCGCACGTCGATGAGCGCGACCGACGACCCGCCCTGCAGTCGTGCAGCCAGTTCAGCCGGTGTGAGCGTCGAACCGGCGGCGGCCGCCTGGGCCTCGTCGGACACGACGCCGCAGAAGTCGTCGTAGTCGATGAGCGCGGTGACCTTCGCACCGTCGGGGTCCTTGCGGATCCGCACCGTCCGGAACGTCATCTCAAGCGCGTCGTACACCATCAGGCGACCGAGGAGTGTCTCGCCGATGCCGCAGATGAGCTTCACCGCCTCGGTGCCCATGATCGAGCCGATCGTCGCGCACAGAATGCCGAGGACACCGCCCTCGGCGCATGAGGGCACCATGCCCGGCGGCGGGGCTTGCGGGTACAGGTCCCGGTAGTTGATGCCCTGTCCGTCGGGCGCATCGGCCCAGAAGACCGACACCTGGCCTTCGAAGCGGTAGATCGAGCCCCACACGTAGGGTTTTCCGGCGAGGATGGCCGCGTCGTTGACGAGGTAGCGCGTGGCGAAGTTGTCGGCGCCGTCGAGGATGAGGTCGTATTGCGCGAACAACTCGACAGCGTTCTCGTTGCTGAGCGCGAACTCATGGGTGTGCACAGTGATCAGCGGATTGATCTCGAGCATCGAGTTGCGCGCCGACTGCGCCTTCGCGATGCCGATGTCGGACTGCCCGTGGATCACCTGTCGCTGCAGATTGGACTCGTCGACGACGTCGAAGTCGACGATGCCGATCGTCCCGACGCCCGCGGCGGCGAGGTACATCAGTGTCGGTGAGCCGAGCCCACCGGCACCGATGACGAGAACCTTGGCGTTCTTCAAGCGCTTCTGCCCGGCCATCCCGACGTCGGGGATGATCAGGTGGCGGCTGTACCGGGCGACCTCCTCGCGGGTGAGTTCCGCGGCTGGCTCGACCAGCGGTGGGAGCGTCATGGGAAGGGCCACGGATTCGGTCGGCAGGTCAACGCGGGGTTGGCGTTCATATCGGGGTCCAGTGCCATGATGTCGCGGTTACTCGTCCCGAAGGACTGCTGCATCATGATCGGCGCCAGCGCCCCCTCGTGCTTGCACGGTTCGTGGGCCTCGTAGCCAATGCCGTGACCGACCTCGTGATTGATCAGGTATTGGCGATAGCTGTGCGTGTCACCGGCGAAGGAGATTGCGCCCCGTACCCACCGGGCCTCGTTGATGAGCACCTGCCGCGTCGGCGGGTAGAAGCACGACGTCTGCAGCTTGATCTGATATCCGCACAGTTCACGAGTGGTGTTCGTCGAGGTCAACGAGATCCGCAGGTCCGGGTTCTCCCCGGCCTTCACCCGCTTGAACGACACTTTGCCGCCGCCGTGCCAACTCTTCTTGTTGGCCAGGGTCGCGTCGACCATCGACGCGAAGGCCTTGTCGCCGGAGAAGTCGACGGGGTTGAGCCCGTTCTCCACCTCGACGGTGTAGGTGTAAAGCTGCTTGCCGGTCCCGTACCGCGTCGACACCCTCGTCGGGACGACGTGGAATGACTTCTTCCCGTCGCGGGTGAAGGCACCGCCGGGAGGCAGCGCACCGACCGGCAACGACGCCTCGGGGATGTTTGCGGTGGGGGCACCGATCGGAGCGGACTCCTTCCCGACCGCGGTGTTGCGACCACCGTCGGGTGAAGCATTGTCGGAGGCCCCGTCGGCCTGGCCGCCTCGCACGGTCATGACGACCAGCACCACGGTGAGCACCGCCAGCACCGGGATGGCATAAGCGCGCCACCCGTAGGTCTTCACGAAATCGACGATTGCCCCGCGTCCGACTGCGTCCGGCTCTGCTCCCGTCGGCGGATCCCAGTCCGCGCTCAACGGTTGGCCCGGCCGCGCGCGGGGAACCGAATAGCCGCCCGACGGCGGTTCGCCAGCGTGCCCGCGCCCACGCTCGCGCGGGGTGGGGCGAGGGGCGCCGGAACGGCCGTCGTCGGATCGGTTCACGCGTTAACTTTCTCACAGGCCCCACGAGATTCCATGTAAGGCCCCTGTAAAACGCCCAGGCTACCGAAAAGCTTCCCGCGTCCTCCGGAGTAGGCTTCAGGCATGACTTCTAGTCAGACTTCCGCGGGACGCAACGGCGTCCGACTGCCCCGGAGCGCCCGCCGTTTGCAGCTCCTCGACGCCGCCAGCGAGATCTTCGTCGAGCGTGGCTACCACTCGGCTGGGATGGATGAAATCGCCATCCACGCAGGCGTATCCAAGCCCGTCCTCTACCAGCACTTCCCCTCGAAACTGGATCTCTACACCGCCGTCGTCGACTCCCACGCCGAGAAACTGGTGACCGCCATCAACGGGGCGCTGCGCGCGAGCACCGACAACCGGCAGCGCGTCCGGGCGGCCGTGGAGGCCTTCTTCGACTTCGTCGACCTGGACAACTCCGGCTACCGGCTGATCTTCACCTCAGATGCCAAGGATCCCGCCGTCATCAAACGTGTCGAGGGCGCGATCGAGGCGTGTGTCGACGCCATCTACGAGCTAGTCATGCACGACTCGGGCTACGACCCCTACCGCTCGCGGATGCTGGCGGCCGGTCTCGTCGGCGCCAGCCAGGTCAACGCGCGGTATTGGATCGACGCGCACCGGCCGGTGGAGAAGGACGTCGCGGTGGAGACCACCGTCGCGCTGCTGTGGGGCGGCCTGTCACACGTTCCGAATCAGAACGTCGAGAAGGCCCACTGATCCAGGCGGCTGTTTGGCTCTGATCGCTACTTGGAGCCGAAGCCGACGCGGCGCACCTCGGCGCTGCCGACCTCGGCGTAGGCGATCTTCGACGACGGGATGAGGAACCGCGACCCGCGGTCATCGACCAGCGTCAGCAGATCGGCCTTGCCGCTCAATGCCGACGCCACCGACTCGAACGTCTTCTCACTGTCATCGGCCACCTGCACGGACAGTTCACGGGGGCTGTCGACGATGCCGATCTTGACTTCCACGCTCATGGCTAGAGCCTAGCCCAGACCGAAGGGCGCACGGCGATGCGCGGCGGTGGTTTCGCCGACAGCGGAAGCCCGGGACTACCCCAGGCCCAGGTCCGCCATGCGCTGGGCGTGGAGTTCGGTGACGGTGTCGAAGAAGCGCGAGACGGCGGCAAGGTCGGTAGTACTCGAGAAGAGCAGGTCGGTGACGTCCTCCTCGGCCGCAAGCACCCATTGCGCGTGCGTGATCGCCTCACCCAAGAGCCGTCGGCCCCACAGCGTCAGCGGCCAGCGCAGCGCGGGATCCGCGGTGACCCGCGAGCGCACCCAATCCCGCGCGAACTGCGAGTTGCCGGTCTCCGACATCACCGTCGACACGACGTCGCGCGCGTCGGCCGGCAGCACCCCGGCCAGTTCTCGATAGAAGTCGGCCGCCAAGCCGTCGCCGACGTAGGCCTTCACCATGGCCTCGTCCCAAGTCTTCGGATTGGTAGTGCCGTGGTAGCGGTCGAACACGTCGACGTAGCGCAGCACTGCCGCGACGGGGTCGATGTCGCGCTTGACCAGCTCGGCCGCCAACTCGTCGAAGTGGTTCATCTCCGAGGCCGCCAGACGCCCCATTGCGATTCGCGAATCGACGTCGGGCGCCATTCCCAGCTCGGTGATCAACCGGCTGTGCGCGGCATACTCGCCGGCGATCAGAACGGAGTAGAGCTTGGCGATGCCCGGGCTTTCGTCCATGACAACCGATGGTAGGCGGGTCTGGTACGGCCGACCAAGTACACTGGTGGACGGCACCGCACCGGACAGCCGGACCGCGGCGCCGACTATTGTGCGCGCATCTCTCCACCCGCGCCCCCACTCGGGGAGCCGACGGGTCAGCGGAGCAGGCCAGGCCACCGGTGCGCGCGAGGCATTCCGAGAGGCTTTGGACAACCACATATGAGTACTACAGGCGCGAGCACCGACGACTCGGTGCAGACCACCATCATCGACGAGGAGCACACCGCTCCCACCTTCGCCGAGCTCGGCGTGCACGACGACATCGTCGCGGCACTGACCGCCGACGGTAAGACCCACACCTTCGCCATCCAGGAACTGACGCTGCCACTGGCACTGGCCGGCGACGACCTGATCGGCCAAGCCCGCACGGGCATGGGCAAGACGTTCGGTTTCGGCGTCCCGCTGCTGCACCGCCTGCTGACGGCGCCGACCTCGGGCATCCGCCCCCTCGACAACACTCCGCGCGCGCTGGTGATCGTGCCGACCCGCGAGCTATGCCTGCAGGTCACCGGCGACCTCGAGGTTGCGGGCAAGGGCGTCAATGTGACGCTGGCCGACGGCACCGTCCGCCCGCTGAAGGTGACCGCGATCTACGGCGGCCGTCCCTACGAGTCGCAGATCGCCGAGCTGCAGGCCGGAGTCGACGTCGTCGTCGGCACCCCCGGTCGCCTGCTCGACCTGGCTCAGCAGGGCCACCTGGTCCTCGGCAAGGTTGAGGTCCTCGTCCTCGACGAGGCCGACGAGATGCTCGATCTGGGCTTCCTCCCCGATATCGAGCGCATCCTCGCCGCGGTTCCCACCGCGCGTCAGACGATGCTGTTCTCGGCGACGATGCCCGGCCCGATCGTCACCCTGGCCCGCACCTTCCTCGACCGTCCGACGCATATCCGCGCCGAGCACGCCAACGATTCGGCAGTGCACGAGCGCACCACCCAGTACGTCTACCGGGCGCACGCCCTGGACAAGGCCGAGCTGGTGGCGCGCGTGCTGCAGGCCGACGGCCGCGGCGCGACGATGATCTTCACCCGCACCAAGCGCACCGCCCAGAAGGTCGCCGACGATCTGGCCGAGCGCGGCTTCGCCGTCGGCGCGGTCCACGGCGACCTGGGTCAGGGTGCCCGCGAGAAGGCGTTGGGACAGTTCCGCGAGGGCAAGGTCGACGTCCTGGTCGCCACCGACGTCGCCGCGCGCGGCATCGACATCGACGACGTCACCCATGTCATCAACTACCAGTGCCCCGAGGACGACAAGACCTATGTGCACCGCATCGGCCGCACCGGCCGGGCCGGTCGCACCGGTACCGCGATCACACTCGTCGACTGGGACGAGCTCCACCGGTGGGAGCTGATCAACAACGCCCTCGGACTGGGCGTGCCCGACCCGGTCGAGACGTACTCCAGCTCTGAGCATCTGCGCGAGGAACTGGGCATCGCCGAGTCCGCAACCGGGCGCATCGGTGCCCCGAAGACCGCTTCGGGCACCCGCGCCGGCCGCGATGCCCGCGACAAGCAGACCCGCATCGAGCGGCCCGCGCGCGAGAAGTCGCAGCGCTCCCGTCAGCGCACCCGCGGCGGCAAGAGCAGCGACGCCAAGACCGGCGACGAGGCATCGACGGCGCGCAGCGGCAGTGAGTCGACCACCGGTGCGCCGACCAACGGTGAGGCTGCCGGTGACGGCGCCCCGAAGCGCCGCCGTCGTCGCGGCGGCCGTGGCGGTCGTGGCAAGGGCTCGGGCAGCGCTGCAGCGAACGCGTCGGCGGCACCGGCCGCCGACTGAGCACCCCCCGGATGCAACCGCTGCGACGACGTCCCGTCGACTTCGCCGTGTCAGCGGCGATCGTCGTCGTGGTCGTCGTCGCCGCCGTCCTCACCTGGCACTCGAGTTCTGCGCGGCGCACCACGCTCATCCCGGCAACGGTGACCCCGACGACGCTGGCCTACCCCGCCGACGTCCCGGCACGGTTGCTGCACCGGTGGAGCGCCAAGTCCGCGGCCACCCGATCCCCGCAGGTCACCGACGCCGTCGTCCTGACCGCCCACGACGGCGCCGTGGTCGCCCATGACCCCCGCTCGGGAGCGGTGCTCTGGCAGTACCGGCGGCCGCTGCCGATCTGCGCACTGCTCGCCGCCTGGTACCCGACCACTCCGACTGCACTGGTGGCCTATCGCAACCCGCGCGGATGCGGTGAGGTCACCGCGATCGACGCGAACCGAGGCGTGCGGCGGGGCACTCGCAGTTCCGACGCCGACGCCACCCTCGACCTGCAATCGGACGGCGGCTACGTCCTGGGTATCGGTCCGACCCGGCTGGAGACCTGGGGCTCCAACCTCGTGCGCGGAGTCGAGTACGGCCGGATCGACGCGCGCGTGAAGCCGGATATGGGACGGCGCGACGGTCGTGGCTGCCGGTTGAAATCAGGCATGACAGCGGGTGATCGCGTGGCCGTGATCGAACACTGCGACGGCGATCCGGGTTTCCGCCTCACCGTGATCGGCGCCCTGCTCGACAAAGAGGAGAAGATCCCGTCGTACGGCTCGACGGTGATCACCAGCGGCACCGCCTTCGCCGCGCCCGTCGTCATCGCCATGTCGGATACGAACATCGCGGTCTACGACGGCGGCGCCAACTCCCCCGAACCGATTCCTCCAGCGGTCCGCGTGTTCAACTCCGACGGGGCCGAAACCGGCCGCTACCGCGTCCCGGGGGGCGCGGCACTGCCCGCTGGCTCGGTGCCGGTGACCGCCGACGGCCTGGCGTCGGTGTGGACCGGACACGACACCGTCGTCCTCGACGGCTTGTCGATGCGGCCGGTGTTCACAGCCACGGGCACGCGCGGGCCCGGTGTAGCCATCGGCGCACGGATGCTGATCCCCGACGACGCGGGCTATCTCGTCGTCGACGCCGCCACGGGTCAACGCACCGGTCACCTGGCGGTGGCGCGGGAAACGCACGACGCCGCGCAGGCGATAGTGCCCGCCGCGCTCGGAGATGCGGTGGTGGAGCAGCGCGGCGACACCCTCGCCGTCTATGGCCCCTGACCTGCGCCGATTCGGCTACAGATCCAGGGCGAAAGTCTCTAGCGGGGCTCCGGTGGACCAGTGCTTCCACAGATTCTCGGCCAGTTCCCGATACGCGACGGCGCCCTTGTTCTTGCGGCCGCGCAACACCGACACGCCCGATGCCGACGCCTCGGCGAAACGCACGGTCCGCGGGATCGGCGGGTTGATCACCGAGAGGTCGTAGCGGTCGGCGACGTCGGCGAGCACGTCGCGGCTGTGGGTGGTGCGCGCGTCGTAGATCGTGGCGATCGCACCCAGCAGGTCCAGGTTCGGGTTGGTGATCTGCTGCACCTCGGTCACCGTGCGCAACAGCTGTCCGACGCCTCGGTGGGCGAGCGTCTCGCACTGCAGGGGCACCATTACCGAATCGGCCGCGGTCAGCCCGTTGAGGGTGAGCACGCCCAGCGACGGCGGGCAGTCGACCAGGATGACGTCGAAATCTTCGCCGACCTCGGCCAACGCCCGCTTCAGCGCGTATTCACGGCCCGGGCGCATCAGCAGTAGGGCCTCGGCGCCGGCCAGGTCGATGGTGGCGGGCAGCAGCGTCACCCCGTCATCGGTGGTCAACAGGGCGTCGGCGATCTCCTCCTCACCCAGCAGCACGTCGTGGACCGATACCTGCAGCTGGTCGGGGTCGTGGCCCAGCGAGAACGTGAGGCAGCCCTGCGGATCGAGGTCGACGACGAGCACCGACACATCCAGGTCGGCCAGTGCGGCCCCGAGCGAGACGGTCGTGGTGGTCTTGGCAACGCCACCCTTCTGGTTGGCGATCGCGACGATGGTGGTCATGCGCTTACCTTACGGTCCTTTGCACAGACCGGCTCCGCCAGTCAGCCCAGAGCCCGTCAAGGCAGAGTCCGTCAACGCAGCGCGAGCCAGAATGCCAGCCCTAGACCGCCGATGCCGATGGCGATCCGCAACGGAGTCGCCGGGAGACGCGCGACGATGGGCGGACCCGCCCAACCACCGAGCAGGCAGCCGACGCCCATTGCCACCGCCGCGGGCCAGTGGACGTGCGAGAAGACGATGAATGCCACGGCTGCGACGGCGTTCGCGATTCCCAGGAGCGCTGACTTGAGCAGGGTCGCCCGCCACAGCGGCAGATTCGACAACACCATGGCCATGGCCACGAACATGACACCAGCACCGGCGCCGAAGTAGCCGCCGTAGACCGACACCACAAACACCCCGAGCATCCACCACGCCGGGTGCGCGTCATTACCGGCCATCCGCTCCCGCAACCTCGGTTGCAGGAGCAGTGCGATCGAGGCCAGCGCCACCAGGTACGGGACGACGAAGACGAACACCTTGTCCGGGGCGACCAACAGGATGCCCGCGCCAACCGCGCCGCCGACCAGCGCGACCGCCCCGGACCTGGCCAGCAACTTGCCGCCGTCGCCGTCGAGCAGTTCACGACCGGACTTGGCAAAGCTCCCGACCCCCACCGCGACGAGCGCCACCGTGTTGGTCACGTTGGCCGTCACAGGCGGCAGACCGACGACGAGCAACGCCGGATAGCTCAGGATCGATGCGAGACCGGTGACGTAGCCGACGACGCCGGCGGCGAAACCGGCGGCGACGAGCAGTGCCAGGTCGGCGAGTGTCACCGCTCCTCGGATGGCCCGGCGTCGGGCGGAGGGTCGCCCGCGGCCCACTCCAGCGCGTCGCGGGAGAACAGCGCGACCAAAGTGCCCAGGGCCCAGAACCCCAGCGGCACACCGAGGAACGGCTGATGGCTGTCGGTCAACAGCGCGTACGCGACGGGCAGTAGCAGCAGCTGGGCGACGACCCCTATGCCACGTCCCCACCGCTTCCCGCGCAGAAGGCCGATACCACCGACGAGTACGCCGAGGCCGATCAGCGCGCACCACAGGGCCAATCCGTAGCCGCTGGCGAAGTCCTCGTGGTGGCCCCCCAGAGCGCGGATTACCAGGATGGCAGCGGCGAGAAGGCCGATACCGCCCTGGAGTGCGACGGAGAACCCGGCCCATCGGATCGAACGCGGAACGCTAGCCGAATACATGGCTCAAGCGTATTGCCCACACTGCCGTACGGTGCGGGTGGCTCGCACGTAGGGTGGTGTTCCGTGCGCGCCTTGCTCATCGTCAACCCCTACGCCACCGCGACCACCCCCGCGGGCCGCGACACCTTGGCGCACACGCTGGGCTCCCGGATGGACCTCACGGTCGAGCAGACCACGCACCGCGGCCACGCCGAGGAGTTGGCACGACGGGCACTGCACGACGGTGGCTACGACGCCATCGTCGTGCACGGCGGTGACGGGTCGGTGAACGAGGTCGTCAACGGATTGCTCGGCAGCCCGGCCGACCCCCGTCCCGCGACGCTGCCCCGTCTGGGCATCATCCCCGGTGGCAGTGCCAATGTCTTCGCCCGGGCGCTGGGCATCGACGCCGATCCGCTGATGGCCACCGCCCAGCTGATCGAGCTGCTCGAGTCCGGCGCGAACCGCTCGGTCAACCTGGGCATCGCCGACGGCCGCTGGTTCCTGTTCAACTGCGGCATGGGCATCGATGCCCGGGTCGTCGCAGCGATGGAGGAGAAGCGCCACCGGGGCAAGGCCGCGACTCCGGGCCGCTACTTTTTCACGACGGTGGTCACGTTCCTGCGCCACCGCACCGACCAGCAGCGATTCAGTGTCACCGTCACCGACCGCGACGGGTCGTCGCACACGCTGCCCAATACGAGTTTCGCGTTTGTACTCAACACCACGCCATGGACCTACCTGGGCGGCCAGGTGATCGAGACAAACCCGGGCACCTCGCTCTCGGGTGGGCTGGGAATCTTTGCGTCGTCGACGATGGGTGTTGCACGCAATCTGCCGCTCGCGACGCGGCTGCTGACCGGCGCGGACCCGCACGCGGGCCACGTGTTCCGCGACGACGACGTGTCTGCAGTCGCGCTCGCGGCCCCTGTGCCGCTGCCCGTACAGATCGACGGTGACTACGCCGGGGAGCGCACGACGCTGGAGTGCGGGTACCGCGACGACGCGTTGGCGGTCGTTGCACCCCCGGAATCGACCCCGGATGCACAGTGACGTTGCACACGTGTTAACGAAAGCCTCTTGACTTAATCCGGATTCGTGAAAGTATTCACAAGGACCCACGAGCGTCAGTTACTCTCCAGTAGCCCGCCCGTGACAACAGCCAAAAGGAAAAACACCAGCCGACGCCCGACGAGGCTTTGACGGGCGCGCATCGGCGCGCGTAAGAGGAGATTTGAAGAAATGGATTGGCGCCACAAGGCTATCTGTCGTGACGAAGACCCGGAGCTGTTCTTCCCTGTGGGGACCAGTGGACCGGCCATCGCGCAGATCGCTGACGCAAAGCTTGTCTGCAACCGCTGCCCGGTGACCGCCGAGTGCCTGACCTGGGCACTCGACTCCGGCCAGGACGCCGGCGTCTGGGGCGGCATGAGCGAGGACGAGCGCCGCGCGCTCAAGCGCCGCAACGCGCGCACCCGCACCCGCAGCAGCGTCTAAACCGCTTCAGAAGAGCCCCGGACACCATCGGGTGTCCGGGGCTCTTCGTTGGTCTCCCGAGTCCTTGTAGTCGCCCAGGGCGTCTCAGTCCCGCGAGCCCTTCAGTCCGGTGAGCGGGACGACCACCCGCACCGATGCGCCACCATCCTCGGCGTTGCCGAATTCCACTGTGCCACCCAGGTCGATCTGGACGAGCGTCTGCACGATCTGCAGCCCGAGGTGCCCACTGCGTTCGACGTCGAAGTCGTCGGCGATCCCCTCCCCGTCGTCGCGGACCACAATCGTCAGGTCGCGAAGGCCGCGCTGCGCGGTGACTTCGATCCGCCCGGCGCGCCCATCGGCGAAACCGTGCTCGACGGAGTTCTGGATGAGCTCGGTGAGCACCATCACCAGTGGCATCGCCAGCTCGGCGGGCAGCACCCCGAAGCGGCCGTCGACGTCGACCCGCACGTGTCCGGCACTGGCACTCGTTGCGTCGACCAGGACGGGCAGCAGACGGCGCACGACCTCGTCGACGTCGACCTCCTCGTCGACGCTGCCGGACAGGAATTCGTGGACCAGGGCGATGGACGCCACGCGCCGGACCGCCTCGGTGAGCGCGGTCCGCGCCTCCGGGTTCACCGTCCGCCGCGCCTGCAGGCGCAGCAGGGCTGAGACGCTCTGCAGGTTGTTCTTCACCCGGTGATGGATCTCGCGGATCGTCGCGTCCTTGCTGATCAGGGCACGGTCGCGGCGCTTGACCTCGGTGACGTCGCGAATCAGCACGATAGCCCCGGTCGCGACTCCCCGCGGTCGCAGCGGGACGGCGCGCACCAGGACCGTCGCACGCCGGGAGTCCACCTCCATGCGCAACACGGGCAACTCGGCTCCGGGATCCACGGCGGGACCCGACGCGGCGAGCCGAATCATTCCGGCGGCGTCCTGGGCGCCGAAGGCATCGGTGACGAGGTCGGCGAGCACCTCGGCCAACCGCTCCCCCGTCAGATCACTGTTGAAGCCCATCCGGTGGAAGGCCGACAGCGCGTTGGGACTCGCGTATCGGACGAGGCCGTTGGCATCGATCCGCACGAAACCGTCGCCCGCGCGCGGCGTCGACAATCCGGCCTCGGTCCCCTCGTCGGGCGGAAAGGTCCCGTCGGCGACCATTTGGTACAGGTCGTCGGCCGATGCGTGATAGGCGCGCTCGAGCGGCGACGGCACGCGGTGCGCGGCGTCGGCGACCGCCCTGGTGAGCACAGCGATCACCTCACCGTCGTAGCGGACCGGGGTGAGGTCGCGGCGTATGGACTCGCCGGCGTGTGTGGTGCCGGAGTCGATGAGGATCGCCGGCCGGGCCATCGCCGACCGCAGCACCCCGGCACTGTCCTCGTCGACCTCGTGGGCGACCTCGTCGACGGGTAGGACCGTCGCAGCCGTGTTGGGTCGGCACTGTGCCACAGTCAGGAAACCCGGCGGCGATTCCGGGACCGACGATTCCGGGAGTGTCGCCTCGGGGACGGAAAGCAGCAGATCGGCGAACGAGAGGTCGGCGAGCAGCTGCCATTCCCCGACGAGGCGCTGCAGGTGCCCGCCCTGTTCGGCAGACAGCCCGGTATGGGCGGCGAGGAGGTCGGAAAGGGTCGACAAGCCGACTACTTGTAGGTCGCGATGATGTCGCCGGCCTGGATGACGTCGTCGACGGCGACCTTGACCTCGTCGAGCACCCCGGCGTCCTCGGCGAGGACGGGGATCTCCATCTTCATCGACTCGAGCAGGACCAGCGTGTCGCCGACGTCGACAGACTGGCCGTCGGCGACACGCACCTCGAGAACAGTGGCCACGATCTCGGCAACAACGTCTTCAGGCATGTGCCAACGGTAACCGTTTTCCGATTGCGGTGGGCAGCATGGAACAATGGGCGGGTTACCACCGGAGAAGGAGAGTCCCAATGGGTAAGCGTGGACGCAAGAAGCGCGCTCGCAAGAAGAACGCCGCCAACCACGGCAAGCGGCCGAACGCCTGATCCGATACCTCGGATCGAACCCGGGTGCCGCCGGTGCTATCGCCGGTCGCCCGGGTTTTCTGTTTCCACGGTCGTGTGCGTGACCCGGGTGTGCGTCACCGATTGACCGTCCGAGCTCGCCGTGATGACCGTCGATTGGCGGAACTGCACGCGCAGCCGGTCCGCCAAGCCCTGCGGTGCCCGATCGCCGCCACACTTGCGCCCGATCAATTCCTTGATCTGGCGCTCGATGCCGTACTGCGCCAAGCACGACGGGCAGCGGTCGAGGTGCTCCTGCAACCGTGCGCGCGCACCGGCGTCGCACTCGTTGTCCAGCAGCAGCCAGACGTCGGCGAGGACATTCGTGCAGTCGAGCGCCTCGAACTCGGGATCGTGCTCGCTCACAGTGCCGCCTCCGTCTCCGCGGCCTTGTCATCCCGCTTGACCCCGTCGCCCCGATTGAAACCCCGTTCGCGCGCCACATCGGCGAGCAGGTCGCGCAACTGGCGCCGACCCCGGTGCAGCCGCGACATCACGGTACCGATGGGAGTGTCCATGATCTCGGCAATCTCCTTGTACGGCAGCCCCTCGACGTCGGCGTAGTACACCGCCATGCGGAAATCCTCGGGCAGCGCCTGCAGGGCCTCTTTGATCTCGTCGTCGGGAAGCGCGTCAAGCGCCTCGATCTCCGCCGATCGCAGACCCGTCGAACTGTGCTCGGCGGTCTGCGCGAGCTGCCAGTCGGTGATCTCGTCGGTCGGGTACTGCGCTGGCTGTCGCTGCTTCTTCCGGTAGCTGTTGATGTAGGTGTTCGTCAGGATCCGGTACAGCCACGCTTTGAGATTGGTGCCGTCGCGGAAGGACGAGAACGCCGAGAACGCCTTGATGTAGGTCTCCTGGACGAGGTCTTCGGCGTCGGCGGGGTTGCGCGTCATGCGCAGCGCGGCACCATAGAGCTGGTCGAGCAGCGGCAGTGCGTCGCGCTCGAACCGCGCGGTGCGCTCCTCGTCGGTCTCGACGCGCTCATCGGCGTCGGTCTCGGGCGTCGGTTGCTCGTCGGGCTGATCGGTGGCCGCTTCGGTCAAGTCGGTCCTTTCGGTTCGCGCCGGGCGCAGATCCACCAGACGCTTGCCCAAGTCTACCGAGCCGAAAATTGTACGCTGCGCCACCGGGTCCGCGGTCCACCCGACCGGGTCCGCCGTCGTGCATGACACCGTCGTCACCTCTGCACCGCCACCTGTTGCCGTTCCGCGTCATCGCCGCGCCTTCTGCGAGATGTCAACGCGTCGCAGTCGGTCAGCATTCCCGGTGTCGGGGCATCTGCCTAGCATGGAGCCATGTGCGGACGGTATGCGGTGACCACGGATCCGGCGAAGCTCGCCGCGGAGATCGACGCCGTCAACGAGGTGCCGGTCACCCTCGAGAAGGACTGGGAGAACTACAACGTTGCGCCGACGACGACGATCCTGACCGTCGTCGAACGGCATGCACGCGAGGATCCCGATTCCGAGGCAACGCGGCGGATCCGTGCCATGCGGTGGGGCCTGATCCCGCCGTGGGCCAAGGAGATCGGCAAGAGTTCGCTGTTCAACGCGCGCGCCGAGACCGCCGCGGAGAAGGCGTCGTTCCGCGCGGCAGTCAAGAACAAGCGGTGCCTCGTGCCGATGGATGGTTGGTATGAGTGGCGTAAAGCCGTCGACGACGACGGGAAGGCGATAAAGGTCCCCTACTTCATGTCCCCGGCCGACGGCACGCGGCTGTTCATGGGCGGGTTGTGGTCGGCATGGCGCGCGAAAGACGGCGCACCCGACGACCCTCCGCTGTTGAGCTGCACCATCCTGACCACCGACGCTGTCGGCCCGCTGCAGCAGGTGCACGACCGAATGCCGCTGATCATGCCGGTGCAGTGGTGGGAGCAGTGGCTCGATCCCGACGCGCCGGCGTCGCCCGCGCTTCTCGCGCCGCCCGCGCTGGAATTGGCGCAGGCCATCGAGATCCGCGAGGTGGCGCCGCTGGTGAACCGGGTGGCCAACAACGGGCCACAGTTGTTGGATCCGGTCTCGTGAGCATGTCGACCGCCGCCGTACAACGCCTGCGCAACCTCTCAGCGCTGGGCCGGGTCCTGTACTCGGCAGCGATCGGCGGCCTTATCGCGGTCGGGCTGTGGATCGGATGGCGCGTCGAGGTGCGGCTGTCATTCTGGATCGCTGCGGCCACGGTTCTGATCATCCTCACCTGGGTGGCACTGGGACCGATGGATGCCGAGGAGACCGAGGCACACGCGCAACGGCGCGACATCACCACCCCGTGGGCCGTGGTCATCGTCGTGATCGCGACGCTCTTCAGCCTCACCAGTGTCATCGTGGTGCTGTTCCGTCACGGCGACCCGTGGATGGTGTTCGGGACGATCGTCGCGGTCGTGACGTCCTGGACCGCAATCCACACGTTGTTCGCCGGCTACTACTCGCGCCTGTACTTCACCAACCCGATCGGCGGTATCGACTTCAACCAGGATGAACCGCCGGTGTTCACCGACTTCGCCTACGTGGCATTCACCATCGGGATGGGATTCACCGTCTCCGACACCGCGCTGTCCGGGGCGACGATGCGGCGGGCCGCCCTCATCCACGCCCTGCTCTCCTTCTTGTTCGGGACCGTGATCCTCGCCCTCGTGATCAATCTGATCGGCAGCCTGAGCCCGTAGGCTGGCGAGTATGACCGACCGCGCCGCGACCGATGCCATCGTCGAGAAGATTCTGACGGCCTACGACACGATCACCGTCGTCGGCGCGAGCGCCGATCCCGCCAAAGCTGCCAATGAGGTGCCCGCCTATATGCAGCAGCACGGGTGGCGGATCATCCCGGTCAACCCGCACGCCGAGGAAATCGTCGGCGAGCCGGTGTACCGGAGCATCGCCGACATCCCCGAACAGGTCGGCCTCGTCGACGTGTTCCGACCGTCAGCAGACTGCGCGGCCGTGGCACGCGCCGCAGCCGAGGCGGGTGCCACGGCACTGTGGCTGCAACTGGGGATCACCTCGCCCGAGGCGCGCGCAATCGCCGCGGATGCCGGGATGGCCTACGTCGAGGACCGCTGCCTGATCATCGAACAACGCAGAAGCGGGATCGTTGCGCGCCGATGAGCGTCGTCGACAACTTCACCGCACCCGGCCGACTGCCACTAACGCTGCTGTTCATCGCCTTCCTCACCACCTTCGTCATCACGCGCACCATCACCCGCCTGATCCGGGCCGGCAAGGGTCCGTTCCATGACAATGTCGCAAGCGGCGTCCACATCCACCACTCCATCCCCGGCATCATCTTGACGATCGGCGGCGGGTTCGGCTCGGTCGCCGCGCACGGTGCCGCACCGATGGCGGCGATCAGCGCCATATTGATCGGCGTCGGGTCCTCCCTGGTCCTCGACGAGTTCGCACTGCTCCTGCATCTGCAGGACGTCTACTGGTCGAGCGAAGGGCAACTGTCGGTCCAAGTGGTGATGCTGACCGGTGCGGTCTTGGGCCTTATGGCGCTGGGCGTGAACCCGCTGGAGAACGACGGCACGCTCCACGTCGGATCGCTGGTCGTCTTGGCGAACCTACCGGTGCACCTGCTGGCCGTCGTGGTCTGCGTGCGGAAGGGAAAGTATTCGACCGCCATCGTCGGCGCTTTCCTTCCGCCGATCGCCTGGATCGGCGCCATCCGCTTGGCGCGGCCGCAATCGACGTGGGCCAAACGGCACTACTCGCCGTCGAAGCTCGAGCGGGCCACACGACGTGCCGACGGCTTCGACGCCCGCTGGGGCCGCTACGGTTTGGCGCTGGGCGACTTGGTCGCCGGACGGCCCACCGAGGTCACCGCCGGACCCGCAAACGAATAGTCCTCGAGTGGGAATGTCGCCATCTCGTGCAGCGTTCCCGGCGTCGAGCGGGGCCGCAGCAGGGTCGCCTCACCGGCATGGTTGAAGTAATAGCTGTTCGCGCTCGAGCAGTCGCCGCGATAGAAGACCGACGAGTCCAGCCGACGGGTCACGTCATCGAGGAAGCGCGCGTTGGCCTCCTCGGTCACCTCGAACCTCGTGGCCTTGCGACGCTTCACTTCGCCGAGCAGCCGGGCGATGTGGCGCATCTGCCCCTCGATCGTCGTGAAGTACGAGAGGCCGCTGTAGGAGTACGGGCTGTTGAGGGTGAAGAAGTTCGGGAACTTCGGCACAGTGATTCCCTCGTAAGCTTGGAACCTCTCGGCGCGCCACCACTTCCCCAGATCCATGCCGTCGCGGCCGCGGATCTCGAACGCCGGGAAGTTGGTGTCCCACAGGTCGAAACCGGTGGCGAGGACCAAAGTGTCGATCTGCACTTTCTCGCCGTCGGCCGTGATGATCCCGTCGGGATCGATCTTCACGATGGACGAGGTCTGGAGCGCGACGTTCGGTTTGGTGAACGACGCGAAGTACTCGTTGGAGAAGGTCGGACGCTTGCAACCGAAGTCGTAGTCGGGCGTCAGCTTCTCGCGCAGCTCGGGGTCGGGGACTTGGCGCTTGAGGTGGGCCTTCGCAAGGGCGACGGCGCCGCGGTTGGCGACCTTGAACTGCTTGAAATGCAACACGCCGGTGACCATGAGCAGCTCGAGCAAGCTCGTGTTCACCAGCCGTGCCGCCTTCTGGGTGGCTGGAACGCGGGCGAACAACTGCTGCACGGCCCGTGGAATCGCGAAGTCCAACTTCGGCACCACCCAAATCGGGGTGCGCTGGAAGACGGTGAGGTCATCGGCCTGCTTGGCGATCTCGGGGATCAGCTGGACTGCGGTGGCGCCGGTACCGATCACCGCGACGCGCTCACCGGTGAAGTCGTGACCGTCTTGCCACGCGGTGGTGTGGATGACGGTGCCTTTGAATGTCTTGATCCCGGGGATCGCCGGCGTGTGCGGCTGCGACAGGAACCCGGTGGCGGTAAGCAGGAGCCGGGCAGTCCGCTCGGTGCCGTCCTCGCTGTAGACCCGCCAAAACGATGCGGAGTCATCCCACTCCGCACGCTCGATCTGCTCGCCGAAGACCATGTGTCGGCGCAGGTCGTACTTGTCGGCGACGTGCTCGGCGTAGCGCTTGAGCTCGGCCCCCGGCGCGAAGAGCCGCGACCAGAACGGGTTGGGCTCGAAAGAGTAGCTGTAAGTCACCGACGCGATGTCCACGGCGAGACCCGGATAGTGGTTCACGTGCCAGGTTCCGCCGAGGTCGTCCTCGCGCTCGACGATCGCGATGCTCTGCACACCCTGCCGTTTGAGCTCAATGGCCGCACCAATGCCGCCGAAGCCCGCGCCGACGACGATGGCGTCGTACGTCGGCTGCGCGACTCCCACACCGTCTCGACCGGTCGCGATAACGTCGTTGTCAGTCACGATTCCCCCGCTTCTTGAATGGCACCGTGTGCTTGATCGACCCAAATCCCCTGACCCGACCCTACCGCCTTCACGAAAGCAGCCCCTATGTCTTCCGATTCCGCCGCGTCCCTCATCGACTCCCTCGACGGCGTGACCATCGCGACGATCGTCGCCGCCGGCGTCCTGCTCGCCTGGGCGATGCTCCTGGGCGTGTGGAAGTACCAACAGGTGATGGCATCGCCGGATGGGCAGGCGCATGTCTACGTCGATATCGCACACCGGGCCGCACTGATGTACTCCTTCGCGACCTTGGTCCTGGCAGCACTCGCCGCATTGTCCGCGTGGCCGTCGTGGGTGAATGCGATCAGTGTGGCGGTCCCGCTCATCTTCTTTGTCGGCGCGATCGGCAGTTACATCCTCCACGGCGCACTGCGGGACACCGAGAATCAGTTCAGCCCCCGACCGGGCTGGTTGATCAAAGGGTTCATGGTCGCGCTAATCGTCGGCGAGGTCGGCGGAACCTGCGTGTTGGTCGCGGGTGTCATCGCCGCCTGGGCGGGTTAGGTCCGCGGTTCACAGCCAATCCCACACCGCTTCGTCGATCCGACGTCGATCGACGCAGGATTGACGAAACGACGTTGGGGCTGGAGGCTCGTCGGGCCTGCTACCAGGCATCGGCCGGGTGGTCCGGACCGTCGTTGAACTCCAGGCGCGTATTGATCGTCGCCGGGTCGTGCAGCGACGCGACGACGACTGCGGCCACGGCGTCGCGGCTCACCGACCCTTTGACCTGACCTTCCGCACCGGTTTCACGCACAGCTGCCCCGCCCGGCTCGTGGGCGACCCGGCTCACCGACACACCGCCGCCGGGGGCATCAGTCAGACGGCTGGGCCCGAGGATCGTCCAGTCCAGGTCGGAATCGAGCAGGAACGCATCGGCCGCCGCCTTGGCCTCGGCGTACGGATGGAACGAATCACCCTCGGGCACACCGTGATCGGGTCGAGCACCGAAATAGGACACCATCACGTATCGCCGAACTCCGGCTTCCAGCGCCGCCTCCATAGAACGGATCGCCGCGTCGCGATCGACGGCGTAAGTCCGGGATGGATTGCCTCCGCCCGCTCCGGCCGACCACACGACTGCGTCGTGCCCGACGAAGACATCGACGAACGCCGACTCCTTCGCCGCTTCCACGTCGAACACCACCGGGTTGGCACCGGAGTCTCGCACATCGGCGGCATGATCGGGATTGCGGATAAGCGCGGTGACCTCGTCGCCACGCTCGCAGAGCAGGCGCGCCACACGCAGAGCGACCTTTCCGTGGCCGCCAACAACGACGACGCGCACGCTACTTCGACGCCCGCGAAGTGACGGACTCGTACCCGAAAGTGAGGACGATGGCAGCGGCGATACTGATGATCCAACGCCACCAGTCGATGCCCGAAGTGTCGGCGACGTCGAGCTTAGCGGCCACGAAATAGCCGACCACAGCACCGATGACGCCGAGGACTACCGTGACCAGCGCCGAGATCGATTGCTTGCCCGGCATCACCACGCGCGCAAGGATGCCGATAACCGCGCCGAAGATGATCAGCCCGACGATTCCGCCAACACTAAGATCCATGTCGTCTCCCTCGTCTCTCAACGGTGCCCGTACCAAGCACTCTAGCCACGTCAGCAGCTTCGTCACCGGTCCTCATGAGTCGCGCACCGAGCTGCGCGACACCGTCCGCGTCATCCAATCCACCCTGCTTGCCGTGTGCGGCAACGACTTCGCGCGCATGTAGGCGAAGCCGATGAGGTCGGGCTCGGCGAAGCCGCAGCGCTCGCGGAACCAGCCGACCACCAGGTCGGCGACCATCTGCGGCGATTCGCTCACCAGGTATCCGTGGGTGCAGTCCTCGAACAGGTCGTCGTGGTGCCACGTGTCGAGCGCGACGTTGTCGCCGTCGTAGCAGTCCAGCAGCGGGATGATCATCAGCGTCGTGGAGCAGCGCAACAGGTACCGGTCCCCGTACAACCGCTGCACCTGCGCGCATTCGACGTCGTAACCGTCGGTCTCTGGCGTGGCGTCGCCGCGTCCGGCGTCGAGCACCGACGCCGCCGGCAACTCCGACAACCGTTGGGCGAACCATCCCGCGAATGCCGCCCACCGCGCGTCCACGTCCGTCGTGGACCCGCCCGAATCGATTCCGTCCCGCTCCGCCATCGCCGCCTCCTGACCGACCCTGCCACCGACCGTCGGTGAACTGGTGTTCGAAGTGAACCACGGGGGTCTGACAGCCTAGGATCGACACATGACCGTCAGCCCCGATCCCGTCGACACCCTGCGACGATGGTCCGATTCCGGCGCGGTATGGCGGGTGCTGTCGCGGCGCGGCGGGACGCTGGTCATCGGGCTCTACCGATGCGACGGCGGCGAGGAGGTCGACCGCTTGGCCTCGGCCGATCCGCAGCTGATCGAGTTCGTCGGCGCGCGCAACAGTAACGAAGACTGAACCGGCGACAGCGCAGACTAGCCGCCAGCGCGGTTGAGCTCCTCGAGGATCGTCGGAACGTGGCTCGTCGACGGATCCTTGGTCGCGGTCGCCAGCTCCACGTCGCCCTTGGCCGCCTCCGACGCGATATGGGCGAGCGCGTCGGCCTGCTCGCCCGAGGCGAGTTCTTCGCGGTATCGCGCGACGAAGATCTCGTGGACATCAGCGTTGCCCTCGTTGTGGTGATACCACTCGCGCAGTTCGGTACTCGGTGCGACTTCCTTGCACCACTCCCCGATCCGCGGGTCCTCCTTGCGGAGCCCCCGCGGCCACAACCGGTCGACGAGGATCCGATGGGCCCCGGCGGGCACGTCGTCGTAAACACGGCCGATGGTGATCGTCATACCGGTGACGCTACCGATCTCCGCCGACCGCCACCCCAAGACGCGCCAGGAACTCGGTCTGCGCGGGGTTGATTTTCAGCGCGGCGCCGTCAGCGGAGAACCACTGCCCTCGGTCGACCTCCGGGAACTCGCGCATCTGGCCCGACCGGGGCGGCCACTGGATGGTGAAGGTGTTCGAGACGACGGCCGACGCGTCCACCTCACCGCACACCGCGAAGGCGCGCACCACCTTGCCGCCGCGCTGGCGCACCTCACCCAGGTCGAGGACCGGACCATCGGGCACCGGTTGTCCGGTCTCCTCGATGAACTCCCGACGCGCCGCGGCAAGCGGATCCTCGTCGGGCCCGTGCTCCCCTTTCGGGATCGTCCAGGCGCCGGAATCCTTGCGCGCCCAGAACGGCCCGCCCGGGTGCACCAGGAACACCTCTACCCCACCGGAGTCCGCCGACCCTCGGTAGACCAGCATTCCCGCACTGTGCGCCACCATCTCCACGATTATCGTCGATCGCGACCATGAGAGACTGAGGACCATGACCACCTGGCCCGCTCCCGTCGCGCGCAGTCCGTTGTCGGCGACCGTGGACGTGCCCGGATCGAAGTCGATCACCAACCGTGCCCTGGTCCTCGCCGCGCTGGCCGACGGGCCGTCGACCATCTCCGGCGCCCTGCGCAGCCGCGACACCGACCTGATGCGCGACGGCCTCGCAGCGATGGGCACCGGGATCGACATCGACAGCACCGATCCCACCCGCATCACCGTCACCCCGCGACCATTGCACGGGACCACCGTCGACTGTGGGTTGGCCGGTACGGTCATGCGCTTCCTGCCGCCGGTCGCGGCGCTGGCCGACGGTGCCGTCGCGTTCGACGGCGACGAGCAGGCCCGCTCCCGGCCGCTGCACACCATCCTCGATGCCCTGCGCTCCCTCGGCGCCGACATCACCGGCTCGGCGCTGCCGTTCACCGTTGTCGGCCGCGGCGGCCTGCGCGGCGGAGACATCGTCATCGACGCATCGGCGTCATCCCAGTTCGTGTCGGGGCTGCTGTTGTCGGGTGCGCGGTTCGACGACGGTGTGCGCGTGGTGCACCGCGGCGCGCCGATGCCCTCGGCGCCGCACGTCGAGATGACTCTGGAAATGCTGCGCCACCACGGGGTGACGGTCGAGGCCGGCGACGACGAGTGGCGCGTCGCCCCCGGGCCGATCGCCGCCCGCGATTGGGTGATCGAGCCCGACCTGTCCAACGCCGCCGCCTTCCTGGCCGCCGCGGCCGCCACCGGCGGAATGGTGCGGGTACCGCGCTGGCCCGCGCACACGACTCAGCCGGGTGCGCAGTTCGTCGCCATCCTCGCCGCGCTCGGCGCCACGGCCACCCGCGCCGACGACGGCGTCCTGACGGTCACCGGCGGCGGGTTGCGCGGGATCGACGTCGACCTGCGCGCCATCGGAGAGCTGACCCCGACGATCGCCGCACTGTGCGCACTGGCCGACGGCGAGTCGCGGCTGCGCGGCATCGGTCACCTGCGCGGCCACGAGACCGACCGGTTGGCGGCCCTGGCGACCGAGATCAATCGCCTCGGCGGCGACGTCGTCGAGTTCGACGCACCGGACAACGCGGGCGGGCTCATCATCACTCCACGACCGCTACACGGCGGCGTCTGGCAGTCCTACGCTGATCACCGCATGGCGACAGCAGGGGCGCTGATCGGTCTGTGCGTGCCCGGCGTCGAGGTCGTCGACATCGGCACCACCGCGAAGACGCTGCCCGACTTCCCACAGATGTGGGCGGACATGCTGGGTACCGTTGCCGACGCCGATATCTCCGACACCGGAGCCACCGCCGGGTGAGCCGGGGCCGCTCGACGCGCCAGTACGACGAATCCGACGTCCGGATCCGCCCGGGTAAGAGTTCGCGCCCGCGCACTAAGACGCGCCCGGTCCACGCTGACGCCGCGTCGGCGATGGTCGTATCCGTCGACCGCGGTCGGTGGGGCTGCGCGATCGACGCCGATCCCGCCCGGATCGTCGTCGCGATGCGCGCCCGCGAACTGGGCCGCACCCCAATCGTCGTCGGCGACCGCGTCGGTGTCGTCGGGGATGTCTCGGGTGACAAGGACACCCTGGCGCGCATCGTCCGCGTGGACGACCGGACCTCAGTACTGCGGCGCACCGCCGACGATACCGATCCCTACGAGCGGATCGTCGTCGCCAACGCCGACCAGCTGCTCATCGTTACTGCGCTGGCCGACCCGCCGCCGCGCACCGGGTTTGTCGAGCGCGCCCTCGCCGCGGCCTACGTCGGCGGTTTGAAGCCGGTACTCGCGCTCACCAAGTCCGATTTGGCCGACGGCACTGCCTTCCGGGCCGCATTCGACGGCCTGGACCTGCGGATCGTCGCAGCCGGGCGCGACGATGATCTGACGCAGTTGCGCGCACTGCTCGAGGGCAAGCTGACCGCGCTCATCGGGCATTCCGGCGTCGGCAAGTCGACAATGGTGAATCGCCTTGTGCCACAAGCTGATCGGGCGACCGGCGAAGTATCCGGGGTGGGCAAGGGACGGCATACCTCGACGCAATCGGTGGCGTTGCCGATCCCAGATTCCCCCGGCACCTGGGTGGTCGACACTCCAGGGATCCGCTCTTTCGGGCTGGCCCACATCTCCCCCGACGACGTAGTCGCGGCCTTCACCGACCTGCGCGAGGCCATCGAGGACTGCCCTCGCGGCTGCAGCCACCTCGGCCCGCCAGCCGACCCGGAGTGCGCACTCGATCAACTGGACGGAGCAGCCGCACGTCGGGCGATGGCGGTGCGCAACATTCTCGTCGCACTCACTGCGGAGAATCGTCCCGCGGTGACCGAGGAAGGGAATACTTCCCCCGACGGTGCATGAGGGGAATTTTCTCAGCGGGCCTTGCGCTCCGCCTTCAACCGACGCAGTGCGGTCTTGAGGCCCCGGGCACGGGGCGTCATGCCGTCGAAGCGACGCTCCGACGCGGTTTCCGGCGCATCATCGGCGGTGTCGCGCAGGAACTGGTCGGGCAGAGCCAGTTTGTTCACCGTCCGCAATGTCTGCAGGTATTGGTGGACCAGCGGACCGGTGGTGTACGGCAGGTCGTACTTGTCGCAGAGTTCGCGCACTCGCACCGATATCTCGGGCAGCCGATTGCTCGGCAGGTCCGGGTAGAGGTGGTGCTCGATCTGGTAGGACAGATTGCCCGAGAGGAAAGCCATCACAGGACCAGAGTCGAAGTTCGCCGTCCCCAGCATCTGCCGCAGGTACCAGGCGCCGCGCGTCTCCTCGTCGAGCGCGTCGACGGTGAACTTCTCAGCGCCATCGGGGAAATGTCCGCAGAAGATCACCACGTACGCCCACAAATTCCGGATGAGGTTCGCGCTCAGGTTGGCGGTCAGTGTGTGCTTGAAATTGGGGCCGCTCAACGCCGGGAAGAGCACATAGTCCTTGCCGATCTGGCGCCCCGCCTTGCGGGCGAACTCCTTGAGCTGCGGGATGGCCACATCCTTGGGCTTGTTGCCCCGAATGACCTCGCCGACCTCCAAGTCGTGCAGCGCGATTCCCCATTCGAACCCCGCCGCGAGCAAGAGGTTGAGGAACGGCTGCGCCAACCAGCGCGGCTCCCACGGCTCGTCACGGGTGACGCGCAGGGTCTTGTACCCGACATCGTGGTCCATGCCGACCACGTTGGTGTACTTGTGGTGGACGTAGTTGTGCGAGTGCTTCCAATGCGGGGCGGCGCACACCATGTCCCACTCCCACGTCGCCGAATGGACCTCGGGATCGTTCATCCAATCCCACTGGCCGTGCATGACGTTGTGGCCCAGTTCCATGTTCTCGATGATCTTGGCCAGTGCCAGCGATCCGGTGCCCAGCCACCACAACCCGCGGCGATGGCTACCCAAGAGCGCGACGCGGCCGACGATCTCCAGCGCGCGCTGCGCCCGGATGGTGCGCCGCAGGTACGCCACATCGCGGGCGCCGAGGTCGGACTCGATCTCACGGCGCAGCGAGTCCAGCTCTGCCCCGAGCGCCTCCACGTCGGCGTCGCTCAGGTGCGAGTATTCGCGGATGTCGGTGATTGCCATTGTGCGACCCATTATGCGCGTGCCGGCAGCGACCTGCCCCAGCCCGCGCTGTGGTGGGACCTTAGGCCGCCTCGGCCGAACGTCCGGGCCGGGTCTGCTTCGACGACGACAGGGCGCGAATGGTCGCCCTGTCTCGACGACGCCGACGCAAACCGGCGATCGCCGTGCGCAGCCCGGCGCGGCGTCCGGTCACCGGATCAACCGCTGCGACCAGGTGTTTTGTCGGATCATCGGCCTTGAACCGTAATTCCGAGGCAGTTTCGGGCGCATCGTCGGCCGTCGCGATCAGGAAGCGGTCGGGCAGCGACAGCTTGGCGATCGTGCGCCACGCCTTGAGGTACTGCACTGGCAGCGATCCGGTGGTGTAAGGCAAGTCATACTTCTCGGCGAGCGCCTGGACCCGGACGGAGATCTCCGGTAGGCGGTTGCTGGGCAGGTCCGGGAACAGATGGTGCTCGATCTGGTAGGACAGGTTGCCCGACATGAACCCGAGCACGGGGCCGGCGTGGAAGTTCGCGCTGCCCAGCATCTGGCGCAGATACCACTGCCCCTGGGACTCGCCGTCCATGTCCTTACGGGTGAACTTCTCGGCGCCGTCGGGGAAGTGCCCGCAGAAGATGACCGCGTTGGTCCAGAGGTTGCGGATGATGTTGGCCACGAAGTTCGCGCCCATGGTCGCGCGCGCGGCGGCCGTCGACCGTCCGATCACGCCGACGGCGGCCGGGAACAACACGTAGTCCTTGCCGACCTGCCGGCCGATCTTGGCGCCGACGTCGGCGAGGTCGGCCTTGAGTGCAGCCTTGTCCTCCGGCGTCTTGCGTTTGCGGCCCAGTTCGAGGTGCTGGGCGGCGACGCCGTACTCGAAGAAGACCGCGAGCAGCGTGTTGTAGACGAGATTGCCCAGGTAGAACGGCCGCCACCGCTGGTCACGGGTGACGCGCAGTAGGCCGTACCCGACATCGTCGTCCATGCCCAAGACGTTGGTGTACTTGTGGTGGATGTAGTTGTGAGTGTGCTTCCAGTGCGCCGACGGCCCGGTGTTGTCCCATTCCCACGTGGTCGAGTGCACCTCGGGATCGTTCATCCAATCCCACTGGCCGTGCATGACGTTGTGGCCCAGTTCCATGTTCTCGATGATCTTGGCGACGCCCAGCGACGCGGTACCGGCCCACCAGGCACCGCGGCGGCGGCCTCCTCCGGTGGAACCGGCGGCGATCATGGCGCGGCCGGCGATGTCCAGTCCGCGTTGCAGCCGGATCGTGTTGCGGATGTAGCGGGCGTCGCGCTCACCGCGATCGGCCTCGATATCCGCGCGGATTTGATCGAGTTCCGCACCCAGTGCCGCGACATCGGCGTCGCTGAGATGGGCATACTCGGGAATGTCGGAGATGGCCATTTCGTCCTAACCTACGGTTTCGTAACTTACGTCAGCGTAGGTTACGCTAGCGGAGGTTGTCCAGCAATCCGCGGGTAGCGGATTCACCGAAAGGGTGTCGCACGTGAATTGGCGGGAACGCTTCGAAGCACCGGTGCGCGACGTCGCCGCACGGCACCGCGGCACGCAACTGGTGCGCGCCGCCGTCGCACGGATCACCACCCCCCTGCTGCCCGACGACTACCTGCATCTGGCAAACCCTCTGTGGTCGGCGCGCGAGTTGCGCGGCCGCGTCGTCTCCGTCCGACGGGAGACCGCCGATACGGCCACCATCGAGATCAAGCCGGGCTGGGGCTTCTCCTTCGACTATCAGCCCGGGCAATACCTCGGTATCGGCGTCGCCGTGGGCGGCCGGTGGATCTGGCGCTCCTACTCCCTCACTTCGGCCCCCGAGATCGCCGAGCGCGACCAGACCGTCTCCATCACGGTCAAGGCAATGCCGGAGGGCTTTCTCTCCTCACACCTGGTGACCGGCATCGAACCCGGCACCATCGTCCGCCTCGCCGCACCCGCCGGCGAGTTCGTCCTACCCGACCCGCTGCCGCCCAAACTCCTGTTCCTCACCGCCGGTAGCGGCATCACGCCGATCATGTCGATGCTGCGGACCATCTCCCATCGCGGGCAACACTCCGACATCGTCGTGATCCACTCTGTTCCCGGGCCCGACGACCTGCTGTTCGGCGAGGAACTCGCCGGTTACGCCCAGCGAGGGACCGTCGACGTCCACATCCACGAGTCCCGCGACGGCGGCCGGCTCACACCTGACCGGATCGCCGGGCTGTGTGACGATTGGGCCCACCGCGAGACCTGGGCCTGCGGACCCGGCGGCTTCCTCGACCTCGTCACGGGGATGTTTGCGCAAGCCGGCATGGAGCAGCACCTCCACCTCGAGCGATTCGCCCTCGAGCGCGGTGCCGTCGGAGCGCAGGGCGGAACAGTCACCTTCGCTCGTAGTGGGAAAACAGCCACCGTCGACGGTGCGACGACACTCCTCGAGGCCGGTGAGGCGTCCGGCGTGCTCATGCCCTTCGGGTGCCGCATGGGGATTTGCCAGAGCTGCGTCGTCCCGGTTGAATCCGGCGTGGTCCGCGACTTGCGCAACGGTGTGGAGCACATTGCCGGTGAACGCATCCAGACCTGTGTCAGCGCCGCAGCCGGGGACTGTTCGCTCGACGTCTGACCGTCATCCTCGCGCGCGGAACTCCGTCGGGCTCGCGTCGAACCAACGCCTGCAGGCGCGCGTCAACGTGCTCTGCTCGGTGTAGCCGAGCTGGCGGGCCACCTGGGCGACCGACAGGTCCGATCCGATAAGCAATCGCTGGGCGATGTCGCGCCGGGTCTCGTCCACCAACTCCGCGAAGCTCGTCCCTTCGGCGGCGAGGCGCCGCTGCAAGGCCTTCGGATGCATGTTGAATTGGCTGGCGACCAGATCGATGTTGAGCCTACGGGTCGGGAGTAGCTGCCGCACGATGCTGCGGACCGAGCCCGGAATCGCACGTTCCCGGTGGCGCATGACGTCGACGAGGTAGTTCATGGCGACCTGGTGGACCAGCGGGTCACGCCCCAACGGCCGATCCAGGTCGGCCACCCGGACGGTGAAACCGGCGACCGGCTCATTGAATCGCGGCGAGCAGCCGAAGTAGTGGCGATACGACGACGGCAAGTCCAGCGCCGAATGCGGAAGGTGCACCGCCACGGGTCGATATGTAGTCCCCAGGAGCACCCGGAAGACGCGGAGAGTGAGACCGAGCGCGAGCTCGATTGATTGGGCTTGCGGTGGCGCGGGGTCCATCAGGAAGCTGTACTCGAATCGCGCCAGCCCATCGTCTGGGCCGGGCCCGACTTGGGCGAGAATCGCCGCGCTGTAGGTGTCCATGTAGGTGTCGAAGATTTCCAGCGCCTCACCAACGGTAGCGGCGGTGCGGGCCGCCACCCCCACCGGTCCAAGAATGTCGATGTTCTGCAGATCAGCGAGTCGGCGCCCAAAGTCAGGGACACCGAGCACCGCGGCCGCACTCTCCACGGCCAACACAGCATTCCGGAAAACGATGAACCGTTCGTGGTCCCCGATGTCATCGGGGTCGACGCCTGCCACCGCCAGGAGCGCCACGGCGTCGCCGCCAAAGTCGGCGACCAGCGTGTCGAAGCCGCTCAGACTCGAACCCCGGATCAGCAGCACGTCCTTCAAAGTAAAAAACCTGTCTGCTCAGGTCAAGACAGTCAGCGCTTCGGTGCGGCACCGTGATCGGTACCGACAAGGGAGGAATACACAATGAAAGCTGTTGGGATCGCCGCGGCCCTCGTATCCATGCTCCTCGCCACCGCCGCCTGCGGCGGTAGCGACCGCACGACAGAGACGCCAAATACCTATCCGAGTCCGAAGCAGCTACGCGAAATCATCAAGAGCGCATACGTGTACGGGTTGCCGATGGTCGACAATTACCGCATCCTGCACTCCTACTTCGTCGACAAGTCAAACCCGCAGTACAAAGGCGATTGGAACACGCTGCACAGCATCGCCCGGGTTTTCACTCCGGCCGACACCACCATTCAGACCCCCAATTCCGACACGCCGTACTCATTCATCGGTGCCGATCTGCGAGCCGAGCCCCTAGTGCTGACGGTCCCCAAAATCGACGCGAAGCGGTACTATTCGCTGCAATTCATCGACGCCTACACCTACGACTACCACTACGTCGGGAGCCGCACCACCGGAAATGACGGCGGTACCTACCTGCTGGCCGGTCCGGGCTGGAAGGGCGAGAAACCCGTCGGCGTCGATGAGGTGATCCGGGCGGACTCGGACTTCTCGTTCATCATCTACCGAACCCAACTGTTCGATCCAGCCGACCTGGACAACGTCAAGCGAATCCAAGCGGGGTACAAAGCACAGCCGCTGTCAGCCTTCACCGGCAAGGCGGCTGCCACGGCCCCGCCCGTCGACTTCATCACGCCGCTGACAGTCGAAGAGCAGCGGACCTCGCCGAAGTTCTTCGAGATCCTCGGTTTCGTCCTCAAGTACGTCCCCGTGTTCCCCGACGAGAGGGCGCTGCGCGAGCGCTTCGCCTCCATCGGCATCGGACCCGACGGCGGATTCAACCCCGACACGATGAGTCCCGAACAGTTGCAGGGCGTCAAGGATGGAATGGCCGACGCCCTGGCCGAGTTGGCGACCTTCCAGAAGGACGAGCTCAACACCGGCAAAGTCACCTCCGCGGATCTGTTCGGCACGCACGCCGAACTGGGCGACAACTACCTTTACCGAATGGCCGGCTCGGTGCTCGGCATCTACGGCAACGTCGCGAAAGAAGCCCTCTACCCCGTTATCGCCAATGATTCGACGAAGGCTCCACTGACCGGCGCCAACTCCTACGCGCTGCGTTTTGCGCCCGGTCAGCTCCCACCGGTGCACTCGTTCTGGTCGATCACCATGTACCGGATGCCGCAGAGCCTGCTGGTGGCCAATCCGATCGACCGCTACCTGGTCAACTCGCCGATGCTGCCCGGCCTGATCAAGGATCCCGACGGCGGCGTCACGATCTACCTCCAGACGGAATCCCCCGGGCCGAACAAGGAGGCCAACTGGCTCCCCGCGCCCGAAGGCCCGTTCCAATTGATCCTGCGGCTGTACTGGCCCAAGGAGCCGGCACTCGACGGCGAGTGGAAGACTCCGCAAGCCGTCAAACAGTGACCGGAGTGATCCGCAACTCAAGTGCCGTCCGTCGCCTGCTGACGGGCGCCGTCGTCGCAGCCTTCCTCGCGCCCGGCACCACTCCGTTCGCCCAGGCACAACCCCACGACCGCGACATCACCTGTCCGACCAGATCGTCCAAGGCGTTTCCCGCAACTTGACGGTCGCGCCAGGCCACTGGTGCCTCGTCCAGCACTCGTTGGTCACCGGCAACGTGAGATCCGTGCGTGCGACGACGTTTGGACTGATCACAAGCACCGGCCTCGTGACGTCACGGTCACCCACACGTCCAGCAACCCGAACACGGCGGCCTTCTTCGGGACGGTTGCCGGCCGCGGCGATCCCGTTCCTTCGCCGACGCAATGGTTGGAGTTGGTGGCGCAGAACTACCGCATCGATCCGCAGTGACCAACTCGGTCTGGTCCTCGAGGTAGATCCAACGTGGTGCGCCACTTTCCTCCGGCTGCCGAAGCGGGAAAACTGCGCGCGGTGTTGGAAACGGGTGCTGGGCTACAGCAGTTCCAGCAGGAACGGGAGTTCCTGCGTCGCATACCAGCCCAAGTCGAAGTCCTCGACGTCGCCGATCGCCAGCTCCGCGTCGAGATCACCCAGGTCGGCGGCGTCCACTGCATCGATCGCCGCAAGCACCGCCGACTCGGCGTCAGCGCCGTCGACGTGGGCGGCCGCAATCGCCGATCGCGGCACCGGCCCGGAGATCTTGACGACGGCGGCATCGAGATCGGGGCGCAGCTTCGGGTCGTCAACGTCGGCAGCGACGACTACCCGCCGCGGCGGCATGGCATCGGGTTCCGCGCCGTCTGCCCCCAGCAGCCGAAGGCTGGCGCGGGCCGCTTCACGCATCGCCGCCTCAGACAGCTCCTCGTCGTCGCCGGCGGTGTAGGACTCGCGCAACGCGGGAGTCACCGCGAAAGCCGTACCGCCCACGACGGCGAGTTCACCCGTCTCGTTCAGCGACTGCAGCATCGCCAGCGTTGCCGGGATGTAGACGCGCATGGTCACCGACCTCCGTCGACGCCGGGCGCGGGATGCAGGTCGTCGAAGGCGTCGTGGGTGAAGTCCACCAGCGCGGGTAGATCGACGAGTACGCCCCGATCGCCGAGGAAGGCGAACTCAACGCGGTCGGTGTAGGTCATCACGGTGATCGCCAGCGCCCGGTTCTCGAGGAGCACCGGTACCAGGAACAGTCCGCGTACCGGGACACCGTGCAGCCATCGCTGACTGACCGGGGTCGGCGCGGCCGCGATGGGCACGTTGTAGGTGTGCCGGTTCCAGCTGGTGAAGAACCGGGCCGCCACATCGCCGAACGGGACGACACCCAGGTCGGGCAGCAACGGCAGCAGCGGACCGGACTGTCGGGAGGCGGAGTGCGCGTTGCGCGCCGCCAAGCCGGCCACCTGGGCGAGCACCACCGACGGATTCGACTCGCCCACCGGCAGATCGGTGACGAACCCGGGGCCGTCTTCCCCGAACCAGTCCGATGGATCGACCGGCCGCGCATCCTCGAACGCCTCGTCCCCGGTCCTGCGAACCCCCAACGGCAACACCACCCGCACCGTATCACCGGCGCCGAGGGTGTCGGTGAACGACATCATCCAGCGCCGCAGCACGCCGGTGATGATCGCGAGTTCGACGTCGCCGCGTTCGCACCCGTGATGCTCGGCCACGCGGGCGACTTCCGTAGCGGAGATCGATGCGACGGCGAAGGTCCGCGTCGACGAGGTCGACTGGTTGAGCGGGCTGTGCGGTGCCGAGTTGGCGAACTGCGAGATCAGTTCGGTCACCTGGGTGACCGTGCCCTTCGCGAAAGAGCGCAGCGATGAGATCGGGCCGTTGCCCCCCACCAGGTTCTCCGCCATCTCCCCCGGTCGGGCGAGCCCCTCGGTGATTGCGTCGAAGGCCAGTTGGATCGCACTCGGCAACGAGCGGGGCATCCAGATGTCCTCGACGGTGTCGCCGAACGACGGCTCGTCGTCGAGCAGGACCTGCGTGAGCTCGGGCGAAGACGGGCCGACCATGCAGTGGTGGGTCTTCGTGAGCAGTGCCATCGCACCGTCGTCGAGGCCCTCGATCAGGTACATCTCCCAGAGCGGGCGGTTCGGGTCCAGCGGCCGCGACAGCACGCGCCCGACGAGGTCCTGCAGTTGTTCGGCACCACCGGGCTGCGGCAGACCCGCGCGGCGGATGTGGAAGTTGATGTCGAAGTCGGCATCGTCGACCCACACCGGCCGGGCGAGTCCGAGCGCCACCGGCTTCACGACCTGCCGGTATCGGGGCACGAACTGGATCCGGCTCTCAGCCAGCGCGACCAAGGTTGCATAGTCCAGACCTCCGCCGGGAACGGCAGCGCTCGGGTCGATGATGATCAGCGACCCGAGGTGCACAGTGGCGCGCCCCTCGTCAAGGAAGTAGTACATCGCTTCGCGCGGGGTCAGCCTGTTCACCATGATTCTGCGATCCTAACTGCCTCAGTCGAGCATCAGCCCGCAGATCTGCCAGCGCGGCGAGCGCGCCCGCTTCGGCGGCTTCGTGACCATTGTCATCCGACCCGCGAAGGCACGGACCCGCTCGCCGCACGTGTAGCTGCCGAAGAACTCGGCCGCACCGTTGTCGGCGATCTGGATGTGTACGCGCCGCAGGCGCAGACCGACCCGATTGCCTGGCCCGATCCGCGCACTGTGGTGGGCACGACCGCGGCTGAGGACGTGATCGGCAACGGTGTCGGCGACGAAGGGCGCCATCGCCGACACCGGACGGCGGCGATCGATGACCTCCAGCACGACAGTCATCGCGGCAATCGCAAACTCCCGCGCAGCGATGGCAGCAGCATCGGGGGCAGGAGGCGGTGACGGCACCACGCGCAGCGCCCGGACCGGCGGCGCGTCGATGCGCGCGTGCGTGGCTTCGTCGGCGCAATCACAGCGCCCTGCCCACCGCCCAGGATGCTCGAAGGGCGGGGCCGGGCGTACCACGACGTTGCTGGTGTCCATACAAATTGGACGCAGCCGGGCGCCGAACGGTTCCACCGGAACCGTTATTCGTACCGATCAGCGGCGGCGCTTGGTCTTCTTCGCGGCCGGCTTGGCCCGCTTGGCCCGCCGGTTGGACCGACGACCCGCCGATGCCGACTCGAGGTCATCGTCGGCCTGACCCTCGTCGAATTCCGCGGCGTCACCACTCTCGTCGGGGCCGGTGAACACCATCGGCACCTCGGCCGGAGCAGCGGGGACGCCGCGGGCACGCAGCCCGGCCGGCACCTTCGACTGGTCGGCCGAATCTGCCACCGGCCCGGTCGGCAGTTCTGGCTCCGGCTCGGCCATCGGCTCGGTCTCGACCTGGGCGTTGTAGAGGAACCCGAGGGTCTCCTCCTTGATTGCCTCGAGCATGCCGTGGAACATGTCGAAGCCCTCGCGCTGGTACTCCACGACCGGGTCCGCCTGGGCCATCGCCCGCAGGTAGATGCCCTCGCGCAGGTAGTCCATCTCGTAGAGATGGTCGCGCCACTTGCGGTCGATGACCGAGAGCAGGATGCTGCGCTCGAGTTGGCGCATCGCCCCCTCGCCAGCCATCGCGTCGATCTCGTCCTCGCGCCGGTCGTAGGCATTGTGGGCGTCCGCGACGAGGATCTCGCGCAGTTCGTCGGCAGCCATGTCGTCACGTTCGCCGAACTCGTTCTCGCCGAGCACCTCGCGCGGCGAGAGCTGGATCGGATACAGCGAGCGCAGCGCGCCCCACAACTCGTCGAGGTCCCAGTCCTCGGCGTAGCCCTCGGCGGTGGCGCCGTCGACGTAGGCGCCGACCACGTCGTCAATGAACTGCTGAATCTGCTCGCGGTGGTCCTCACCGGCGAGGATTGTGCTGCGCTCGCGGTAGATGACCTTGCGCTGCTCGTTCATCACCTCGTCGTACTTGAGGACGTTCTTGCGGACCTCGAAGTTCTGACCCTCGACCTGCGTCTGCGCCGACCGGATGGCCTTGGTGACCATCTTCGCCTCGATCGGGACGTCGTCGGGCAGGTTGACGCGGTTCATGATGGCCTCGAGCGCAGCACCGTTGAACCGGCGCATGAGCTCGTCGCCCAGCGACAGGTAGAACCGCGACTCACCCGGGTCGCCCTGGCGGCCCGACCGGCCGCGCAACTGGTTGTCGATGCGGCGCGACTCGTGCCGCTCGGTGCCCAGCACATACAGACCGCCGGCGTCGCGCACCTCGTCGGCCTCGGCCTCGGCATTGCGGCGGGCGATGGTGATCGCCTCGTCCCACGCGGCTTCGTACTCCTCGGGCGTGTGCACCGGGTCCAACCCCGCCTTGCGCAGCCGTGCGTCGGCGATGATGTCGGCATTGCCACCGAGCACGACGTCGGTACCACGGCCGGCCATGTTCGTCGCCACCGTGACCGCACCGACGCGGCCGGCCTCGGCGATGATCTGCGCCTCCTGCTCGTGGTACTTCGCGTTGAGCACGCTGTGCGGGATCTTGCGCCGCTGCAACTGGCGCGACAGGTACTCCGAGCGCTCCACGCTCGTCGTGCCGATCAGCACCGGCTGGCCCTTCTCGTGCCGTTCGGCGATGTCGTCGACGACAGCGTCGAACTTCGCCTCCTCGGTCTTGTAGATCAGGTCCGTCTGATCCTTGCGGATCATCGGCTTATTGGTCGGGATCGGCAGCACGCCCAGCTTGTAGATCTGGTCGAACTCGGCGGCCTCGGTCTCGGCCGTACCGGTCATCCCCGACAGCTTGTCGTACATGCGGAAGTAGTTCTGAAGGGTGATCGTGGCCAGCGTCTGGTTCTCGGCCTGAATCTCCACGCCTTCCTTGGCCTCGATGGCCTGGTGGAGGCCCTCGTTGAACCGGCGGCCGTCGAGCACGCGGCCGGTGAACTCGTCGACGATGACGACCTCGCCGCCCCGCACGATGTAGTCCTTGTCGCGGTGGAAGAGTTCCTTCACCTTGATCGCGTTGTTCAGATACCCGACGAGCTGAGAGTTGGCCGCGTCGTACAGGTTGTCGATGCCCAGCTGGTCCTCGACGAAGCTGACGCCCTCTTCGTGCACGCCGATGGTCTTCTTCTTGATGTCGACCTCGTAGTGCACGTCCTTCTTCAACAGCGGCGCGAGGCGGGCGAACTCGACGTACCACTTGCTCGACGAATCGGCCGGGCCGGAGATGATCAGCGGCGTACGGGCCTCGTCGATCAGGATCGAGT